>JAKFVP010000539.1 GCA_021732175.1 Bradyrhizobium sp. | reverse complement strand
AAGGCAACCGCCGAGTTCAGCTATGTCTCGCTTGGGCTGGGCATGGTGATGGGCGTGCTGCTCGGTCTCATTCCGATTCCGATCCCCGGCGTCGGCGTCGTCACGCTCGGCATCGGCGGCGGGCCGCTGATCGTGGCCCTGATCCTCGGCAAGCTGCGCCGCACCGGCCCGATGCTCTGGACCATGCCGCTGCCGGCCAACATCGTGCTGCGAAACTTCGGCCTTGCGATGTTCCTCGCCACCGTCGGTGTCAATGCCGGGCAACCGTTTGTTCGCACCGTCGCCGAATCCGGTTTCACCATGCTGTTCATCGGCGCCGCGGTGCTGCTGACCACGGTCGCGATCGTGCTGCTGGTCGGCCACTACGTGATGCGCATTCCCTATGACGACCTCGTCGGCGTCGCCTCGGGCGCAACCGGCAATCCGGCCATTCTCGTCTACTCGACCAAGATGGCGCCGACCGAGCGGCCCGACATCGGCTACGCCATGATCTTCCCGTCGATGACACTGGTGAAGGTGATCGCGGTGCAGATCGTCGGTCTCCTCACCATCTCCGGCTCGTCGGGGCAGTAACTGCGTAGCGGCGACGGAAGGAAATTCAGGGATGAGCGACCCGGCGTCGGCACCACAGGGGCCGATCTTCAACCTGCAGGCCTACAGCCCTGCCGAAATCGAGGAAGCCGTCGAAAAGGTCGGCGTAAAGAAGGCCAATCTGCCGCTTCTGTCTTCCTTCATGCTGGCGGTCGTCGCCGGCGGCAGCATCGGCTTTGGCGCGATCTACTATACCATCGTCGCCAGCGACCCGACCCTCAGTTTCGCCACCGTGCGTGTCGTGGGTGGACTTGTCTTCAGCCTTGGACTTGTGCTCGTGATGGTCGGAGGCGCCGAGCTGTTTACCGGCAACAATCTGATCGTGATGGCCTGGGCCAGCGGCAAGGTTTCCGCACGCACGATGCTGCTCAACTGGGTCATCGTGTGGCTCGGCAATCTCGTTGGCGCGCTCGGACTCATCGTCCTCGTCTACTTCTCGCACCATCTCGACATGAACGATGGCCGCATCGGCCTGTCGGTGTTGAACACCGCCGCCGGCAAGATTCAGCCTGACATGCTGACCCTGTTCGTCAAGGGAATCCTCTGCAACGTGCTGGTTTGCGCGGCCGTCTGGCTCGCCTATGCGGGCCGGTCGGTGACGGACAAGATCGTCGCGCTCATCCTGCCGATCTCCGCCTTCATCGCCGCCGGCTTCGAGCACTGCGTCGCCAATATGTATTTCCTGCCGATGGCGTGGCTGCTGGTGCAGACGGGTCACGCGCCCCCCAGTTTCGATGCATCGCTGATCACCTTACCGGGCATCATTCACAACCTCGTGCCGGTGACCTTGGGCAACATCGTCGGAGGCGCCGGCTTCGTCGGCGCCATCTACTGGGCGATCTATCGGGTGACGTTCGGCGAGTCCCGCTGAGCTGTAGCGATAGCTGCTTATGACGCCCTGCTCCCGATCGGCCTGACGTTCGACTCGAGGCCAAACAGCCCGGCGATCTGCTTCAGGCGGGAAGCCACCTCGCCGGAAATCTCCGCGCTGGCCGAGAGAATTTCCTCGATCATCGCGAACACCCTGCGGCGCTCGTCCATGCTGTCAGGCAACAGCTTCGGGATCGCGGCGAGCGCAGCTTCCCGGTCGATCAGCAGCATGAAGAACTGCTCGCGGACCAGCATCTTGAATTCGGCGAGCGTCATGCGTGCCGACGATTCGTCCTGGCGCAATCGCCGCAGTGCCTCGAGGCCGCGCTCGTCCACCATGCCGCGGACCGACCCGGCATAGAGCAGCGCCCGGATGCCGGCTTCGCGCAAGCCGCCGGTGGCGACCTTCGACTTCAACTCGTCGATGCGCGCCTGCAACAGCTCGCGATGCCTGGGGTCCATCTCGCGCGGCCCCGACGGCGCGGATTTCGGATCGACGCCGACGGCCGCTTGCAGCGCCGGCGAGCCGTAGATTGCCAGGAACATCGCTTCGCTGAGCGCTTCCTGCGAATCGCGCCACTGATCGAGTGAAGAGACGATCTGCTTCGACATCTTCTCCTGCCAGGCGAGGAAGGGATTGTCGCTCGTGATTGGCTTGCGCGTTTCGCGCGCCTTGTCGGCGGCATTCTCCACCGCCGTCATGAATGGATTCTGGCTGGAGAAGGCTTCATATTGCAGCCGCAGCGGATGCCAATTGCGCATCATTTCCGCCACCTGCGGCGTCACCATCGACTTGACCCAGGGCTGGAGGTATTTGCGGTAGGCCTCGAGGTTCATCTCCGAGACGCGCTTGGCGGTTTCGAACCGGCGCTCGTCCTCGGGCGAATTGCCGCCCATGGCGCGGATGTCGTCCAGGGTGCGCGCCTCGCAGCGCATCACCCATTGCCCGACCGCGAGGTCGGCATTGGTGGTTTCAGCGCCCCGCGCCTCGAAGGTCGCCTCATAGAGGCCGGGCGGCAGCACGTCGATCAGGTCGATGTTGCTGGAGAATTCGGCATGCTCCTTCTTGGCAACGCCGCCGGAGACGAAGATGCCGAGATGACCGATCGACTCGTGCACGGTGTAGACGATGGTCTGCCCGTAGGCCCTGATGTCGTCGACATTGGCGTAGAGGTCGAGGATCCAGTCGAGCGCCTGCTGCGGCGGGGTGACATTGTCACCCTTGGAGCAGAACAACACGATCGGCGAACGGATGTTGCGCAGATCGACGGCGGTGCCGTCGGACATCTTGATGCGGCCGGCGGCAAGGTTGTTGCCGATGAAGAGCTCGTCGACGATGAACTGGATTTCCTCGGCGTTCAGGTTGACGTGGCCACCCCACCATTTCTCGAATTCGAGGTAGCGGTCGGCCTCGGTGTCGACCTTGGAATAGACGTTGTACTGCTTGGTCCACAGCGTGTTGGATGGGTTCTGGTTCTCGAAGTTCTGCACCAGCCAGGCGCCGTCGAACTTGCCGCCGCCGAGATCGCCCGCCAGCGCGGTGAGCCAGCTCCCGCCCAGCAGCCCGCCGGAATAGCGCATCGGATATTTGCCATGCACGCCGGCCCAATAGGCCAGCGGCGCGCCGGCGATGACCAGCGGGCCGAACAGTTCCGGCCGCAGCGAGGCAAGGATCATCACCGCCCAACCGGCCTGGCAATTGCCGATCACGCAGGGCTTGCCGTCGGCCTCGGGATGCCGCTCGATCACCTTCTCGATGAAGATGGCTTCCGCGCGCGCGATGCGCTCGATGGTCTGACCCGGCATGGGCTCGGGCAGGAAGCCGACGAAATAGCAGGGATGGCCCGCCTTCATGGCAACGCCGATCTCGCTGTCGGCTTTGAAGCCGCCGATCCCGGGGCCGTGTCCGGCGCGCGGATCGACCACCACGAAGGGCCGGCGCTTCATGTCGATCTCGACGCCCTTGGGCGGGATGATGCGGACCAGCGCATAGTTGACGGGTTCAGCCAGCTTGCGGCCGTCGATGATCAGTTCCGCCGCATAGCTCAGGACGTGTGGCGCGGTCTGCGCGACATGGTCGCGGTACTGGTCGCCGCGCTGGCGCATGATGTCCAGGAACAGCACGCTGCGCTGGCCGGCATCGACCATGTATTCCACGGCGTTGGCGACGAGCCCTGACATGGGGCCGCCCGGCAGTTCCAGCTTTTCCAGGGACATGTTTCGATCCTTCCAGCGGTTAGCCTGATAGAAGGGGTTAAGGCGCTGAAAGACCTTGATTTAGGTCAATCCGCTTCCGGCCCTGATCGTCCCTGCTTCGGCCCGTGAAGGGATCAACGATGACGAAAAATTACTCCGTTACCGAACAATTGCGCGACGGGCGTCCGGTCGAGATCCACGCACTGCATCCGGAAGACAAGGACGACATGCTCGCCGCGGTCGGCCGCACCGGCACGCAGTCATTGCAGCGCCGGTTCTTCGTCGCCAAGCGCGGCTTCTCCGAGCGCGAGATCGCATTCTTCGTGAATGTCGATTTCGTCAATCACGTCGCCCTGGTCGCCGTTGCCGAGGAAGACGGCCGCAAGGTGATCATCGGCGGCGGACGCTACATCGTCACCGAGCCGGGAAAGGCCGAGATCGCCTTTGTCGTGATCGACGACTACCAGGGCCAGGGCCTCGGCACGCTGTTGATGCGCCATCTTGCCGTCCTCGCCCGCAAGGGGGGCCTGAAGGAGCTGATCGCGGAAGTGCTGCCGGAAAACACCGCGATGCGGAAGGTGTTCGGCAAGTTCGGTTTTCAGACGCGGCGCGGCGGCGATCCGGGGGTGGTGCATCTGGTGCTGACGCTGTGAGTGGACGGTTCGAGTCCTGAACTTTCGAATGGGGTGTTCACTTGGGCAGGTTCATGAACTCAAGACGTGTACTCGGTCTCTTCATTCTGCTGGTTGCCGGAGTGGTGGCGGCCATTATCTTCCAGCCACCGTCGTGGATCGTCGTGCCGCTTGGTTTCGCACTATTGGCTGCAATCTTCTTCGCTGCGAGGCGGAATACCGACTACGAGGCGCTCGATCCAACTTTTCGAAGCCATCACCCACTGAGCAAACAGCCGGACGACCAGTGACTGGTCGGGGCGATCACCACGGGCTGCGCCGGCGCGCTGGTCGCCAATTCTTGCGGCTCCGGAGGGGCCTCGACGTGGGGTGAATGCGCCGCGCATCTCTGCTTGACCTGTATCAATAGCGGACGGGTGTTTGCGACTAGCCTTCGAACTTGAGGGCGATCTCTCTCTTTGGTGGTCTGAAGGAGGCAACGTGAGGCTCGTTCTACTGGGACCACCCGGCTCCGGGAAGGGCACGCAGGCGACCCGGCTGGCTCAACGGCTTGCCATTCCGCAATTGTCGACCGGCGACATGTTGCGCGCCGCCGTGGCCGCAGGGACCTCGACCGGGAGAAAGGCGAAAGCGGCGATGGAGCGTGGTGAGCTCGTCCCAGACGAGCTTGTGGTCGCCATAGTGGCCGATCGCATTATGCAACCCGACGCCAGGAATGGTTTCATCCTGGATGGATTCCCTCGCACCGTTGCCCAGGCACAGGCTCTCAATGACATTCTGCTGACCCGAGGCCTCAACCTAGACGGTGTGATCGAGCTAAAGGTCGATGAAAAAGTCTTGCTGGACCGCATTCTCAACCGCGCCAGGGAAGCAAAAAGCAGCGGCCAATCCGTAAGAGCAGATGACACGGAAGGGGCGTTGAAAGTGCGTTTGGAAGAATACCGCAGGCTAACGGAGCCCCTCACCGGCTATTATCGCGCAAGCGGGATTCTCAAAAGTATCGACGGCTTGCAACCAATGAACAAGGTGGAGATATCAATCTTCGAGGCTCTCAACGCCAGCACGAGACCTGTCACGGCGGCCACCGCCCGCGAGGTTCGCCAGCAACCGGCTTAGCGAAAAGTCATGGAGGTACTCAAATGGCGAAACCTGAAAAAGCCCCGGAAGATGAGATCACGACGAACTTTTTTGGCATCAACCCCAAGACTTATGAAGTCGAGAGCTTCTCGCTTACGCGAGGAGGAACGTTGCGCGCGCAAGACGGCACCGATCGCGGGAGCCCGAATACCTCCGTTACGGCAGCAAAACATCAATTGGCTGCCCGACTCGGCTTAGTGGAAATCGTGGAAGCGAGTGCTCAACATACCGGCGACGAACAACGTAGGAGAATCATAGAAGATCTTGAGACCAAAGCTGAGGTAATGAAACAGGAGAATAGCGAATAGCGATTTCTCCTCGGCGCTGTCGATTCAAAACAGCCGTAAGATGGGCGGACCAGGATTGTTGACGCATTCCTGGCAGGCCGCCGCGACTCAAAGCCAACGGCAAACAAACCGGACGGGCATCTGAAAAATCGAGAGGTTGGTTGCGGGGGCAAGATTTGAACTTGCGACCTTCAGGTTATGAGCCTGACGAGCTACCGGGCTGCTCCACCCCGCGTCACCTATTTCCGGCTTCTCCGGCGGGCGGGAAGAAAAACCGCAGCAAGCGCCAGGGCGCCGATCGGTCCGTCTCCGCTGCTTCCTGAGAAGGCAACCCGGGCAAGGCCGACGGGTGCGGGGCGTATGTATCAACGCTTGTCCGCTTTGGAAAGGCCAAAAGGGCTCGTTTTGTGGATTTTATGCCAGGGAAAATGCCTGATTTTCCTCGAAAATTCGCGCTGGGGAACCGCTCTTGCCAGATCGGCCGCAAAAGCGGAGGTTTGCCGCCAATAACACTGTCATTCCCGGCTCGCTCCCCGCGCTCGCGCCCCGGAATGACAACAGAGGAACGCCGTGGACCAGCCACTGAAGACCCCGGGCATCAACGCCCTGGAAGATGCCTTCCATCGCATGATCGAGCTGTCGCGGAGCGAGGTAGCCCCGCCGCTGTCGCTGCGGCTGGACCGCCTGAAGCGTCTCCGCGCGGCCGTTACCGAGAACGAGCGGCGCTTCGAGCAGGCGATCTCGGCGGATTTCGGCCATCGCAGCGCCATCGAGACCGCGATCGCCGAGACCATGTTCGTGCTGACCGAGATCCGCCACGCCACAAAGCACCTGAAGAAATGGATGGCGCCGCAGCGCATCTCGACCGCGCTGCAATTTGCCCCCGCCACCAACCGCCTGCTGCCGCAGCCGCTCGGCGTGGTCGGCATCATCGCGCCCTGGAATTATCCGCTACAACTGACGCTGGCGCCGGCTGTCGCTGCAATCGCGGCCGGCAACCGCGTGATGATCAAGCCGAGCGAACTGGTGCCGCGCTTCTCGGCGCTGCTCGCCGAGGTGATCGCGAAGAAATTCAGCGCCGACGAGATCGTCGTCGCCGGCATCGAGGATGAAATCGCAAAAGCCTTTGCGGGCCTGCCGTTCGATCATCTGATCTTCACCGGCTCCACCCGCGTCGGCCGGCTGGTCGCGGAAGCGGCGGGGCGCAATCTCACGCCGATCACGCTCGAGCTCGGCGGCAAGTCGCCCGCCATCGTCGACAAATCAGCCGATCTCGATGTCGCCGCGCAGCGCATCGCCTACGGCAAGCTGCTCAATGCCGGGCAGACCTGCATCGCGCCTGATTACGCGATGGTGCCGGACTCCTCCTTGAAGGATTTTGCCGAGCGGCTGCAGCGCCACATGCAGAAGATGTTCGGCACCGACCCCGACAATGCCGATTACTCCTCGATCGTCTCGGACCGGCATTATTCACGGCTGGAAGCGCTGGTGGCCGACGCCACCAACAAGGGCGCGACCATCCTGCAGCCGGCCTCGCCTGACGATCCCGACTGGAAGGGCAAGCGGAAATTCCCGCCGACTGTCATCGTCGGCGCCACGCCGGACATGACGGTACTGCAGGAAGAGATTTTCGGCCCGCTGCTGCCGGTGTTTGGCTACAAAAACCCCGGCGAGCCCATCGCCTATATCAATGCGCATGACCGGCCGCTGGCGCTGTACTGGTTCGGCAGCGACAATACCGCGCGCGACGAAGTGCTGGCGCGCACCGTCTCCGGCGGCGTGACGGTCAACGATTGCCTGTTCCATTTCGTGCAGATCAACCAGCCGATGGGCGGCGTCGGCGCCTCCGGCACCGGCGCCTATCACGGCGAATGGGGATTCCGGACGTTGACCAAGCTGAAGCCGGTGTTCTATCGCTCGCGGTTCAACCGGCTCGCCGATCTCTATCCACCTTACGGGGCGAAGATCGCGCGGCTGCAGAAGATGATGAGGTTGCTGTCGTAGGCAACATCATTGCGAGGAGCGGAGCGACGAAGCAATCCAGCTTGCTCGTCGAAACGAAGAAAGCTGGATTGCTTGGCTTCGCTCGCAATGACGGCGGAGAAAAAGACAGGGGGAAATACGCGTGAGTGATACGTTTGACTTCGTGATCGTGGGCGCAGGCTCTGGCGGAAGCACGTTGGCGGGACGGTTGTCGGAGGACAAGAACACCTCCGTCGCGCTGCTCGACGCCGGCGGCAAGAACGACAATTGGGTGGTGACGACGCCGTTCGCGCTGGTGCTGATGGTGACGAAACCCATCAACAACTGGGCGTTCAACACCGTGCCCCAAAAGGGCCTGAACGGACGCATCGGCTATCAGCCGCGCGGCAAGGGGCTCGGCGGCTCCAGCGCGATCAATGCCATGGTCTATATCCGCGGCCACCGCGCCGATTACGACCAATGGGCCTCGCTCGGCAATCCCGGCTGGGCTTATTCCGACGTGCTGCCCTATTTCAAGCGCGCCGAGGACAATGCCGATTTCGACGGCGAGTTTCATGGCAAGGGCGGCCCGCTGTCGGTCGCCAAATTGCGCACCGACAATCCCGTGCAGCAGACCTTCCTCGAGGCGGCGCAACAGGCGCAGTTCCGCCTGCGCGAGGATTTCAATGGCGACGATCACGAAGGGCTCGGCATCTACCAGGTGACGCAGAGGAACGGCGAGCGCTGCAGCGCGGCGCGCGCCTATGTGCATCCGCATATGGGAACGCGGCCGAATCTGCGCGTCGAGACTTTCGCCCATGCCACCCGCATCCTGTTCGAGGGCAAGCGCGCCGTCGGCGTGGAATACATGCAGGGCAAGGAGAAGAAGGTGCTGCGCGCGCGGCGCGAGGTGATCGTCGCTTCCGGCGCCTTCCAGTCGCCACAACTGCTGATGCTGTCGGGTGTCGGGGATGCCGCAGCGCTCGGCAAGCATGGCATTGAAAGCCGGCACCATCTGCCGGGTGTCGGACAGAACCTGCAGGACCATATCGATTTCGTGTTCGGCTACATGTCCGACAATCCCAACTTCAACGGCCTGTCGCTGAAGCAGGTGCCGCGGCTGCTGCGCGCCATCGGCCAATATCGACGCGAACGTCGCGGCCCGATGACGTCGAACTTCGCCGAATGCGGCGGCTTCCTGAAGACGCGGCCGGATCTCGACATTCCCGACATCCAGCTGCATTTCGGCATGGCGATGGCCGACGATCACGGCCGCAAGCGGCACAACGGCACCGGCTTCACCTGCCATGTCTGCCTGCTGCGGCCGAAGAGCCGCGGCGAGGTGACGCTCGGCAGCGCCGACCCGATGGCCGCGCCGCTGATCGATCCGAATTTCTTCGGCGATCCCGCCGACCTCGAAACCATGGTCGCCGGCTACAAGACCACGCGGCGGCTGATGGAGACGCCGGCGCTGCGCGCCTTGCAGAAACAGGAAATGTACACGGCCGGTGTGAAGACCGACGACGACATCCGCAATATCCTGCGCGCCCGCGCCGACACCGTCTATCACCCCGTCGGCACCTGCAAGATGGGCAGTGACGCCATGGCCGTGGTCGATGCCAAGCTGAAAGTGCACGGCATGGAGGGCCTGCGCGTGGTCGACGCCTCGATCATGCCGACCCTGGTCGGCGGCAACACCAATGCGCCGACCATCATGATCGGCGAAAAGGCCGCCGACATCATCAAGGCGGAGATGCGGACGAACTGAGCCAAGGAAAGATCGTCGTCCCGGCGAAGGCCGGGACCCATAACCACAGGATTGTGTTGTTGAAGCGGGCTGTGGCTCCAGCGATTCGAGACAACAAACAGCGGTGGCTATGGGTCCCGGCCTTCGCCGGGACGACAGCTCGTTTCAACTCAGCAAGAACCCGCCGTCCACCGTCACCACGGTTCCCGTCATGTAACGCGACGCATTCGACGCCAGCAGCATGATGGCGCCGTCGAGATCGGATTCGGCGCCGACGCGGCGCTGCGGGATGCGTTTTGCCAGTCGCTCGCCTGCCGGCGTCGACCAGAAATCGTGATTCATCTCGGTGTCGATATAGCCGGGCGCGAGCGCATTGACGCGGATGCCGTTGCCGGCGAGTTCCAGCGCCATCGCTTTGGTGCCCTGGATCATGCCGGCCTTGGAGATCGCGTAAGGCGAAACCGCCTTCAAGACGCCGGTGCCGAGCACGGAGGCGATGTTGACGATGTTGCCGCCCTGCTTGCGCGCCATCATCCGCCGCGCCACTTCCGTTGCAAGGAAGTAGGCGCCCTTCAGATTGGCGTTGATCACGGCATCCCAATCCGCCTCGGTCTGGTCGGTGGCGAGCTTCTCGATGGCGATGCCGGCATTATTGATCAGCACCGTGACCGGACCGAACGCGGCTTCCGCAGCATCGAGCGCGGCCGGAATCGCAGCCATGTCGGTGACATCGAGCTGCGCCGCCACGGCGCGGCCGCCCTTCGCCTTGATCTCGTCTTCGAGGCTTTTCAGTTTCGCGACCTGCCGCGCCGCCAGCACCACGGCCGCGCCATGCGCCGACAGCACCCGGGCAAATTGCCGTCCAAGCCCCTGGCTGGCGCCGGTGACGAGAATGACTTCCTTGCTGATATCGAACAGATCGGACATGGCGGCTCCCGGAACAACACTTGGCGCAACAGAACTTGGAATTGATACAGACGATTTTAGCGATCGCAAACCGGGTTCCTTGACGAAGTTACGGCATGAAGGGCGTGCGGGGAATCTTGCATGAACAGCTTCGACATTGCCGTCTATCTCGGCCTGATCATTGCCGCCGTCACCGGATTCAAGACCGGCCTGCTGCGCAGCGCGCTCACCATCCTTGCCTATCTCGTGGCGATGCCGATCGCCTTGTGGGCGATGTCGGTGATCTCCCCTCGCCTCGATGCCGGGCCGGCCTCGCCGCTGCCGCAGGGCTGGGTGCTGTTCTTCGGCATGTTCCTGATCGCCGGCATGGCGTTGGGCAAGCTGGCGCGCATGGCGCTCGACGATGCCATTGGCAGCGAAGCCGGGATCGCGGACCGTCTCGGCGGCGCCGCGCTCGGCGCGGTCCGCGTCGGCCTGGTCGCAACCAGCCTGGTGCTGGTCTTCGACCAGTTGCTGCCTGCCAACCCCCAGCCGGCTTTCCTCAACGGCTCGCAATTGCGGCCGCTGTTTTCGGCGGCTGGCCAGACGGGCTTTCGCGCGCTGCCGCCAGACGTCGCAGCGACCATCGACCGCCTGAAGAAAGAGCGGCATATCTAGCCGCCACGGCATAGCCGCACGCCCCCTCATGCATTTCTGCGGCGCACGGTCCCTTATCAGGACCGCCGGGGTTGGCTAGAGTGCGGCCCGTCCAACCCAAAAACATCCGAAAATTACGGGAGCGAAACAGTGGATCTTGGGATCAAAGGCCGCCGTGCCATCGTCTGCGCCTCGAGCAAGGGGCTTGGCCGCGCCTGCGCCGCGGCGCTCGCCGGTGAAGGCGTGCACGTCACGATGACCGCGCGCGGCGCCGAGGCGCTGAAGGCAGCCGCCGGCGAAATCCGGAAGAAGAACCCCGGCGTCACGGTCACCGAAATCGTCGGCGACATCACGACGCCTGCGGGGCGCGAGGCCGTTCTGAAGGCCTGCCCGGAACCGGACATCCTGATCAACAATGCCGGCGGCCCGCCGCCCGGCGATTTCCGCAATTGGACCCGCGACGACTGGATCAAGGCGATCGACGCCAACATGCTGACCCCGATCGAGCTGATCAAGGCGACGGTGGACGGCATGATGGCGCGCAAGTTCGGCCGCATCGTCAATATCACCTCCGCGGCCGTGAAGGCGCCGATCGAGATCCTCGGCCTCTCCAACGGCGCGCGCGCCGGCCTCACCGGCTTCATCGCGGGTCTCTCGCGCAAGACCGTGATCAACAACGTCACCATCAATGGCCTGTTGCCGGGCCCGTTCCTCACCGACCGCCTGCGCAACACCGCCAAGTCCGAGGCAGAGAAGCGCGGGATTTCGCAGGAAGCACAGCTGGCGGAACGCGCGAAGCAGAATCCGGCAGGCCGCTTCGGTGATCCCGAGGAATTCGGCCTCGCCTGCGCATTCCTCTGCGCCGACAAGTCCGGATTCATCACCGGGCAAAACATCCTGCTCGACGGCGGCGCCTTCCCGGGCACGCTTTAGTGCCCGGCCGATGAGGGCGGTCTGGTACGAACGCACGGGACCGGCGGCGGAGGTTCTCACCTATGGTGAGATGCCGACGCCGGTCGCGGCTGCAGGTGAAGTGCGGATCAAGCTGGAGGCTTCCGGCATCAATCCCGCCGATGTCGGCCGCCGCGGCGGCTCCTATCGCGCGATGGAATATCAGCGCGTGATCCCGAACAGCGACGGCGCGGGCATTGTCGACCAGGTCGGCGATGGCGTGACGCGGCTGAAGATTGGCCAGCGCGTCTGGCTATTCAACGGCCAGCGCAACGGCCGCGCTTTCGGTACGGCGGCGGAATACATCGCGCTGTCAGAGCATCTGGTGACGCCGCTGCCGGACAAGCTGTCCTTTGCGCAGGGCGCGACGCTCGGCATTCCCTGCATGACCGCATGGACCTGCCTGTTCTGCGACGGGCCGATTGCGGGCAAGACGGTGCTGGTCACCGGCGGCACCGGTGCAGTGGGGCACTATGCCGTGCAACTCGCCAAATGGGGCGGCGCGCAGGTGATCGCGACCGTGAGTTCCGCGGCAAAGGCCGAACAGGCGCGGCTCGGCGGCGCCGATCTCGTCATCAATTACAAGGACGAGGATGTCGCCGAGAAAGCGCTGGCCTTCACCGGCGGGCGCGGCGTCGACCGCGTCGTCGATGTCGATTTCGGCGGCAATATCGCGACCACGCTGAAGCTGATGGGGATGAACTGCACCATCGCGGTCTATGCCACCAACGGCAACCGCACGCCATCAGTGCCGATGCGCGACCTGATGGAAAAATGCATCGCGCTGCGCTGCCTCGTGCTGTTCGCGTTGCCGCCGCCGCTGCTCGCGGCCGCACAGGCCGACATCACCAAATGGCTGGCGGCGGGCACGCGCATTCACAACATCGCCGGGCAGTACGCGCTGTCGGATACGGTGCAGGCGCATCTGGCGGTCGAGAAGGGCGACAAGCTCGGCACCGTCATCGTCGATTGCGCGCGATAACAAGAAACAAAGGGAAACGCCGGATGCAGTGGAAGATCGGCAAGGTCAAAATAACAAAAGTCGTCGAGCTGGAAACCGTCGGCAGCACCCGCTTCATCCTGCCGCTCGCCACCAACGAGGAAATCCAGAAGCTGCCCTGGCTGATCCCGCATTTCGCCAATGAAGAGGGCCGGCTGAAAATGTCGATCCACTCGCTGCTGGTGGAAACGGCTGACCGGCGCATCATCGTCGACACCGGGCTCGGCAACGACAAGCAGGGCCGCAACGTACCGACCTGGAACAACCGCAAGGATCCGTTCCTGGAGAAGCTGACGGCGGCAGGCTTTCCGCCAGATAGCATCGACACCGTGCTCTGCACGCATCTCCATGTCGACCATGTCGGCTGGAACACCAGCCTCGTCGGCGGCAAATGGGTGCCGACGTTTCCGAAGGCCCGTTACGTCTTCGGCAAGACCGAGTTCGAGCACTGGCGCGACAATAGCGAAGACGCGGCCCATGTCGCGGTCTTCGCCGATTCCGTGAAGCCGATTGCTGATGCCGGCAAGGCCGACCTCGTCGCCAGCGACGCCAAGCTGACGCCCGAGATCACGTTGATCCCGACACCGGGCCACAGCCCCGGCCATATGAGCATTCATATTGCTTCGGACGGCGAGGAGGGCCTGCTCACGGGGGATGTCGCCCATCACCCCTGCCAGATGGCGCATCTCGGCTGGTCCTCCACCGCCGACAGCGATCAGAAGCAGTCGGCCGAAACCCGGCGGACGCTGTTTTCCCGCTTTGCCGACAGACCGGTCCTGGTGATCGGCGGTCATTTCAACGCCGGGCATATCAAGCGCGAGGGTGACGCCTTCAAGTTTATCGCCCTGAATTGACCTGCCCTGCAATGCAGCATGGGCGGCCATTGCAATCCCGCCCGCGCTGTTCCAATAAGCCTGCAAGTAAGTAAAGAACCCACAAGGGAGTGCTGAAAAATGAAGCTTGTTCGTTACGGGGCCAAGGGTGCGGAAAAGCCCGGCCTGATCGATAAATCCGGCCAGCTGCGCGACCTCTCGGCTCATGTGAAGGACCTCGACGGGGCAGCCTATTCGCCGGAGTCGCTGAAGAAGCTCGCCGCGATCGACCCGGCTTCGCTGCCGGCGGTTTCCGGCAAGCAGCGCTTTGGCGCCCCCGTCACCGGCATCTCCAAATTCGTCGCCATCGGCCTCAACTATGTCGACCACGCCAAGGAGACGGGCTCGCCGATCCCGACCGAGCCGATCTTCTTCATCAAGGCCAACACCGCACTGTCGGGCCCGAACGACCCGGTCGAGAAGCCGCGCGGCTCCACCAAGCTCGACTGGGAAGTCGAGATCGCGGCCATCATCGGCACCCGCGCCAAATATGTTTCGGAAGCCGACGCGCTTAATCACGTCGCCGGCTATTGCTGCTGCAACGACGTCTCCGAGCGCAACTTCCAGATCGAGCGCTTGGGACAGTGGACCAAGGGCAAGTCGCACGACACGTTCGGCCCGGTCGGCCCGTGGGTCGCGACCAAGGACGAAATTCCCGACGTGCAGAAGCTGTCGATGTGGCTCGACGTCAACGGCCAGCGCCGCCAGACCGGATCGACCTCGACCATGATCTTCTCCATGGCCAAGTGTATCTCCTACGTTTCGCAGTTCCTCACCCTGCTGCCCGGCGACATCGTCACCACGGGCACGCCGCCCGGCGTCGGCACCGGCATGAAGCCGCCGCAATTCCTCAATGTCGGCGACGTCGTCACGCTGGGCATCGAGGGTCTCGGCGAGCAGCGCCAGGAGATCATCGCGGCGTAGGCCGTATGACGCGGTCTCTCAACACGTCGTGGCCGGGCAAAAGCGCGAAGCGCGTCTTCGCGCTAGATGCCCCGGCCATCCACGTCTTGGCAGCCCGCACAAAGAAGATGTGGATGCCCGGGTCAAGCCCCGGCTTTGACCGAAACTGACAATCGGGATGATGCGGTGTCCGGCGGGGGTTTGTAGCCTGGTTTTCCGGTGCGGTCGATCCAGTCGAGAAAGGCGCCAAGCTCGCCTTGGAGGGTGACGGAGAGGTCGCGGCGCGTCGGGCCGGGGGTGATGACGATGCGGTCGATGATTTCACGGATGGCCTCGGCCGCCTCCGCAGCGTCGTCGGGATGGGCGAGCGCAGCGGTCAGGCGTTCGATCCTGCGCCGGTAGGTCTCGGCGATGCCGGGGTGCAGGTCGGGAACGTCCTGCGGGGCGTCCGACGTGCGGGCGGTCAGGCTGTCCTGTCTGGCCTCAAGCTCGGTGAGCCGGTCGGATAGCGCACGGTGCCAGCCGCCTTGCTCGATGACGCGCACGATTTCGGCAATGGCCTTAGCGGTCTCGGCAAGCTCGCGGCGGGTGGCATCGGCTGTATTGCGGCGCTCACGGTTGAGCCGATTGGTTTCCTCGGCATAGGCGCGCATGGCTCCCGCCGCCATTTCCGGCGTCATCATGCGCTCGCGCAGCCCGGTCAGCACACGGGTTTCCAGCACCCCGCGGGCGATGGTTCGGGCATTGTCGCAGCCGTTGCCCAATACGTGGTTGATGCAGGCGTAGCGGTCCTGCCCGCGACGGGCATAGGAACCTCCGCAACAGCCGCAGAGCAACAGGCCAGATAGCAGCGTGCGTGGACGATGGGTGGCGTTCATTGCTCCATTCTTAGCGAGGCTGCGCTTCGTGCCCTCGCGCGATGCCTCGATCCGGTTCTTGTAGCGCGCCGTCAATTCGTCCTGCTGTACCTTGGCGGCGTCCCATAGCTCCTGCGGCACGATGCGAAGCTCGGGGGCTTCGGAGCGAATCCATTCGCTCTCGGGATTGAGCCGATACACAAAATGGCCCGTGTCAGGGTTCTTGAGCTTTCGCTGTCGGTTCCAGCGGATGACGCCGACATAGAGTTCGCAATTCAGGATGCCAGAACTGATGATCCGGTTGCCCCTAATCGTGGTGTCGTTCCAGCGCTTGCCGGTCGGACTCGGGATGCCGACGCGGTTGAGGTCAGCGGCGATGCGCTGCGGTCCTTTCCCGGCGACATATTCGCGGAAGATGCGGCGCACGATCTCGGCCTGTTCCTCGATGATCGCGCGTTCGCCCCGGATCGGCTCGCCGCGCGCGTCAAGCTGGTGGACAACCCGGTAGCCATAGGCGTTGCCGCCGCCGATCTTGCCGGCCTCGATGCGCCCCCTGATGCCGCGATGGGTCTTGATGGCAAGGTCTTTCAGGAACAAAGCGTTCATGGTGCCCTTGAGGCCGACATGAAGCTCGTTGATCTCGCCCTCGGAGAGGGTGAAGATGGTGACGCCCGCGAAGCGCAGGCGCTTGAAGACGCCCGCCACGTCCTCCTGATCGCGGCTGATGCGGTCCAGCGCCTCGGACAGCACGATGTCGAACCGTCCGGCCTGCGCATCGGCCAGCAGCGACTGGATGCCCGAACGAATGAGCGATGCGCCCGAGATGGCGCGGTCGGAATAGTTCTCCACAATGGTCCAGCCATCGCGAACGGCGCGCTCGCGGCACTGACGCAACTGATCTTCGATGGAAGCCTCGCGCTGGCTGTCGGAGGAATAGCGGGCATAGAGCGCAACGCGGGGCGTCGGGCGGGTGGTCATCGGGGCGATCCTTTCACTCCTTGTCGGCCCCGTCCTCCGTTTTCTCGGGCACGATGGGCCTGTTATCGTTTGCGGCGCGTAGCCGCTCGAAATCCTCGCGCGCCATGCGGCGGCCGATGATGCGGGCCAGCGTCAGCGCTACCCGGTCGATCTTGCGCCAAGTCTCCGCGCTCGGCTTCTCGGCATCCGGCTCGCCGTGTGGGCTGATATTGTCATTCGCCGGTTTAAACCGTTCCGGCTCAGTGTCGTCTTCCATGCCGTTTCCCGCACTGTTTTCCGAGACAAACGGGCATGAAGCTGCGGCGAAGCCGGAATGAAAAGACCTGATTTCCCTTCGTCGTACAATCGGTGGCAAATACTTGCGAACGGCGGCATTTGCGCAGGTCGCTCCATACGCATCACCTCACTCAAGCCGCGCGCTTCAACGGACGGGCGCGCTCCACTCGCTTGCGTTCCTTTGGCGTGTTCATCACCTCCCAAAGATCGCTGCGCCGCTGCACATTGAGCCAGAAGTCGGCACTGTTGCCGAAGACGCGGGCCAGGATCAAGGCCGTCGCGGCGGTCACGTTCCTGCGGTTGCCGCACAACTCGTTGACGTGCTTGCGCTGAACGCCCATCGCCTCGGCGAGCGCACCCTGCGTCAGGCCCATTGGCTCCATGAACTCTTCGGTCAAAATCTCGCCGACCGTCG
>JAKFVP010000541.1 GCA_021732175.1 Bradyrhizobium sp. | reverse complement strand
TTGCCGAGTGATGGGCGCGGATCGAGGAACGGCGCGAATGATCGACTTCGAGCTGCAGCGCAGTGCCGACCTTCAGCGTGCCCTGCTCCACCCTGCCGACGTGGACGAACAGATCGCCGGCCTTCTTCTGCGTCTCGATGACGCGGAATTTGATGCCGCCGTCGCCGGTCAGCACGCCGGTGTCGCCGACCTGCCCGCCGGACTCCGCATAGAACGGCGTCTGGTTCAGCACGATCGAGCCGGTCTCGCCGGCCTTGAGGCTGTCGACCTCCTTGCCGTCCTTCACCAGCGCCGAGACAACGCCTTCGGCGCTTTCGGTCTCGTAGCCCAGAAATTCCGTCGCACCGAGCTTTTCGCGCAGCGGGAACCAGACCGTCTCATCCGCGGCTTCACCCGAGCCCGCCCAGGAGGCACGCGCCTTCTGACGCTGGCGGTCCATCGCGTCGGTGAACGACGCCTGGTCGACGCTGATGCCGCGCGACTTCAGCGCGTCCTGCGTCAGATCCAGCGGAAAACCATAGGTGTCGTACAGCGTGAACGCGGTGTCGCCGTCGAACATGTCGCCCTTTTTCAACCCGGCGCTCTTCTCGTCGAGGATGGCAAGGCCCCGCGCCAGCGTCTTGCGGAAACGGGTCTCTTCCAGCCGCAGCGTTTCCTCGATCAGGTTCTCGGCGCGCACCAGATCCGGATAGGCCTGGCCCATCTCACGCACCAGCGCCCAGACCAGGCGATGCATCAAGGGCTCTTTCGCGCCGAGGAGCTGCGCATGGCGCATCGCGCGGCGCATGATCCGGCGCAGCACATAGCCGCGGCCTTCGTTCGACGGCAGCACGCCGTCGGCGATCAGGAAGGCCGAGGAGCGCAGATGGTCGGCGATGACGCGGAACGACGCCACGTTCTGCTTGTCCGGTCCGGCGCCGAGCGCGGACGAAGTGGCCTCGATCAGGTGTTTGAACAGATCGGTCTCGAACACGCTCTCGACGCCCTGCAGGATGGACGCCATGCGCTCCAGCCCCATGCCGGTGTCGATCGAGGGGCGCGGCAGATCGATGCGCTGCTCCTTCGTCACCTGCTCGAACTGCATGAACACGAGATTCCAGAATTCGAGGAAGCGGTCGCCATCTTCCTCCGGGCTGCCGGGCGGGCCGCCCCAGATGTGCTCGCCGCGGTCGATGAAGATTTCCGAGCACGGCCCGCACGGACCGGTGTCGCCCATCGCCCAGAAATTGTCCGAGGTCGGAATGCGGATGATCTTGTCGTCGGTGAAGCCCGCGATCTTCTTCCAGAGCGCCGCCGCATCGTCGTCGGTGTGATAGACGGTGACGAGCAGCTTGTCCTTCTTCAGCCCGTACTCTTTCGTGATCAGGTTCCAGGCCAGCTCGATCGCGCGCTCCTTGAAGTAATCGCCGAACGAGAAATTGCCGAGCATCTCGAAGAAGGTCAGATGCCGCGCGGTATAGCCGACATTGTCGAGGTCGTTGTGCTTGCCGCCGGCGCGCACGCATTTCTGCGAGGTGGTGGCGCGCTGATAGGCACGCTTCTCCAGCCCCGTGAAGGTGTTCTTGAACTGCACCATGCCGGCATTGGTGAACATCAGGGTCGGGTCGTTGCGCGGCACGAGCGGCGACGAGGCCACGATCTCATGACCGTTCGCCTTGAAGTAATTCAGAAAAGTCGACCTGATCTCGTTGACGCCGCTCATGTTCATCCAATCGGGAGCTTGGGGGTCCGGGTGGGCCAAAACGCCTTAACCATCCGGGCAAACGCTTTTAGACATTGCACGCCCCGCTGTCCAGAAACTGTGCAACGGGATCAGGGGGTTGCCGCAGCACACAAACCCCGTTGATAGCGCTCCGGCCGCGTTGACAGGCTTGCCCGGAGCGTGTTTCCTCCCCACCTGTTCGAGTACAGTCACGTCGGGAGAGATCGGCTTAAGCGCCGGCGCCGAAGGAGCAACCGCCCCGGAAACTCTCAGGCAAACGGACCGCGTGACTTGACGACATCTGGAAAGAGACGCTGAGGCCGCAAGGCCTAATAGCGTCCGCCGACGGGATAATACTCTCAGGCACAGCGACAGATGGGGCTTCTTTGGTTTTCGGGACTGAATCCCGGGAACCGTGAGGGCCCTGTGATGCTTGCACGCGAGACCGAATCCACCCTGAAACACACGCCGCTCCACGCGTTGCACCTTGCGCGCGGCGCCAAGATGGTGCCGTTCGCCGGCTATGACATGCCGGTGCAATATGCCGCCGGCGTGTTGAAGGAACATCTGCACACCCGCAGCGCCGCCGGCCTGTTCGATGTCTCCCACATGGGCCAGATCGCGCTCAGGGCCAAATCCGGCAAGGTCGAGGATGCCGCGCACGCGCTGGAAAAGCTGGTGCCGCAGGATATCGTCGCGGTTGCGCCAAACCGGCAGCGCTACGCCCAGTTCACCAACAATGACGGCGGCCTGCTCGATGACCTGATGGTTGCGAATTTCGGCGACCACCTTTTTTTGGTGGTGAATGCCGCCTGCAAGACCGAGGACGAAGCGCATCTGCGCGCGCATCTCTCCGATAGCTGCACCATCGATGTGCTCGCCGGCCGCGCGCTGCTCGCGCTGCAAGGCCCCAAGGCGGAAGCGGTGCTCGCGAAACTCGGCGCCGATGTCTCCACAATGAAATTCATGGACACCGGCCCGCGTCCCGTCGCGGGCTTCGACTGTTTCGTCTCGCGCTCCGGCTACACCGGCGAGGACGGTTTTGAGATTTCGGTGCCGGCCGCCAATGCCGAAGCGCTGGCGACAAAGCTGCTCGATGATCCCGATGTGCTGCCGATCGGGCTCGGCGCGCGCGACAGCCTCAGGCTGGAAGCCGGGCTTTGCCTCTATGGTCACGACATCGACACCACGACCACGCCGGCCGAGGCCGCGCTGGAATGGTCGGTGCAGAAGAGCCGCCGCAACGGCGGTGCGCGCGCCGGCGGCTTTCCGGGCGCGGCAAAGATTCTCACACAGCTGGACAAGGGCGCCACACGGCGCCGCGTCGGCCTGAGGGCCGAGGGCCGCGCGCCGGTGCGCGAGGGTGCGCTGCTGTTTGCGGATGCGACCGCGGCCGAACCCATCGGCAAGGTCACCTCCGGCGGTTTCGGGCCGAGCCTCAATGCGCCGGTCGCGATGGGCTATGTGCCGACGCCCCTCGCCGCCGTCGGCACCATCGTTTTCGCTGAAGTGCGCGGGCAACGTCTGCCGCTGAAGGTCGCCGCCACGCCGTTCGTTCCCAACACTTATAAACGCTGAGGAAGTCTCATGACGACGCTGTACACGTCCGACCACGAATGGCTCCGCATCGAGGGCGACGTCGCCACCATCGGGATCACCGATTACGCGCAGACGCAGCTCGGCGACGTCGTGTTCGTCGAACTGCCGAAGATCGGCCGCACGCTGGCGAAGGCGGAAGCTGCCGCCGTCGTCGAGTCGGTGAAGGCCGCCTCCGACGTCTACGCGCCGATCTCCGGCGAAGTGATCGAAGTGAACGATGCCGTCACCGCCGAGCCGTCGCTGGTCAATTCCGACGCCGCCGGCAAGGCATGGTTCTTCAAGATCAAGATCGCCAACAAAAGCGAGCTCGGCGGCCTGATGGACGAAGCCGCCTACGCCAAGCACACGGCCTGACCACTGAATCGAGAAAACAACCCCATGCAAAGTAGCAACGAAGCCGCCGCCACCTTTGTGCGCCGTCACATCGGCCCCTCCCCGCGCGATGTCGACGCCATGCTGGAGACGGTGGGCGCCAAAAGCCTGACCGCGCTGATGGACGAGACACTGCCGGCCTCGATCCGGCAAAAGGCGCCGCTCGACCTCGGCCGTGCGCTCAGCGAGACCGAGGCGCTGGCGCATATGAGCGAACTCGCGGCGCAGAATGCCGTGTTCACCTCGCTGATCGGCCAAGGCTATTCCGGCACGCTGTTGCCGGCGGTGATCCAGCGCAACATCCTGGAGAACCCGGCCTGGTACACGGCCTACACGCCCTACCAGCCCGAGATCAGCCAGGGCCGGCTGGAAGCGCTTTTCAACTACCAGACCATGATCTGCGATCTCACCGGGCTCGACGTCGCCAACGCCTCGCTGCTGGATGAGGCGACGGCCGCTGCGGAAGCCATGGCGCTGGCCGAGCGCGCCGCGACGGCCAAGACAAAGTCGTTCTTTGTCGATGCCGAGGTACATCCACAGACGCTTGCCGTGCTGCGCACCCGCGCCGAGCCGCTCGGCTGGAATCTCGTCGTCGGCGATCCCACGAGCGACCTTGCGAAAGCCGATGTGTTCGGCGGCCTGCTGCAATATCCGGGCACCTCGGGCGTGGTGCGCGACCTCAGGGGCGCCATCAAGACGCTGCACGACAAGGGCGCGCTTGCGGTCGTCGCCGCCGATCCGCTGGCGCTGACGCTCTTGGCCTCGCCCGGCGAACTCGGCGCGGACATCGCGGTCGGTTCGGCGCAACGCTTTGGCGTGCCGATGGGCTATGGCGGGCCGCATGCGGCCTATATGGCGGTGCGCGATGCGCTGAAGCGCTCGCTGCCCGGCCGCATCGTCGGCCTCTCCGTGGATTCGCGCGGGCAGCCCGCCTATCGACTGGCGTTGCAGACCCGCGAACAGCACATCCGCCGCGAAAAGGCGACCTCCAACATCTGCACCGCGCAGGTGCTGCTTGCCGTGATCGCCTCGATGTATGCGGTCTATCACGGCCCCGAAGGGCTGACGCATATTGCGCGCAATGTGCATCGCCGTGCCGCGGTGCTGGCGGCGGGCCTTCGCAAGCTCGGCTTTGCGCCTGTTCATGAGAACTTCTTCGACACGCTGTCGGTCGATGCCGGCGGCAAGCAGAGCGAGATCGTCGCCCGCGCGACTGCGGAGAAAATCAATCTGCGGATCGGCAAGGGCACGCTCGGCATCGCTATGGACGAGACGACGACGCCCGACATCGTCGAGGCGGTGTGGCGGGCGTTCGGCGGCAAGCTTTCTTATGCCGAGATCGACAAGCAGGCGAGCGATGCGCTGCCGGCGGAGATCGCGCGCATGACGGCGTTCCTGAAGCACCCCGTGTTCCACGAACACCGCTCGGAAACGGAGCTCTTGCGCTACATGCGCAAGCTCAGCGACCGCGACCTGGCGCTCGATCGCGCCATGATCCCGCTCGGCTCCTGCACCATGAAGCTGAACGCGACGACGGAGATGATGCCGCTGACCTGGCCGGAATTCGGGAGCCTGCATCCCTTCGCGCCTGCCGAGCAGGCCAGGGGATATCAGGCGCTGTTCGCGCGGCTGGAAAAATGGCTCGCCGACATCACCGGCTATGACGCGGTGTCGCTGCAGCCGAATTCCGGCGCACAGGGCGAATATGCGGGTTTGCTGGCGATCCGCGCCTATCACGCGGCGCGCGGCGAAAGCCATCGCAGGATCTGCCTGATCCCCTCCTCCGCGCACGGCACCAATCCGGCGTCGGCTGCGATGGCCGGCATGGATGTCGTCGTGGTCGCCTGCGACGCGCGCGGCGACGTCGATGTGGACGATCTCAGGACCAAGGCGGAACAGCACTCGAAAAATCTCGCCGCGGTCATGATCACCTATCCCTCGACCCACGGCGTGTTCGAGGAGCACATCCGCGACATCTGCGATGCTGTGCATGCGCATGGCGGCCAGGTCTATCTCGACGGCGCCAACCTCAACGCGCAGGTCGGGCTGTCGCGGCCCGGCGATTACGGCGCCGATGTCAGCCATCTCAATTTGCACAAGACATTCTGCATCCCGCATGGCGGCGGCGGCCCCGGCATGGGGCCGATCGGCGTGAAAAAGCACCTCGCACCCTACCTGCCCGGCCATCCCGCGACCGACGGCGCGACGCCTCATCCGGTGGGGCCGGTGTCGGCGGCGCCGTTCGGTTCGGCGTCGATCCTGACCATTTCCTACATCTACATCCTGATGATGGGCGGCGAAGGCCTGAAGCGCGCCACCGAAATTGCGATCCTCAACGCCAATTACATCGCAGCGCGCCTGCAGCCGCATTTCCCCGTGCTCTACCGCAACGCGCGCGGCCGAGTCGCGCATGAGTGCATCGTCGACCCCCGTCCGCTGAAGACGACCAGCGGCGTCACGGTCGACGACATCGCCAAACGCCTGATCGATTTCGGCTTCCACGCGCCGACCATGAGTTTTCCGGTGCCGGGCACGCTGATGATCGAGCCGACCGAATCGGAATCCAAGGCCGAGATCGACCGCTTCTGCGACGCCATGATCGCGATCCGGCTCGAGATCGCCGAGATCGAAGCCGGCCGCTGGAAGGTCGAGGCCTCGCCGCTGCGCCATGCGCCGCACACGGTGCATGACATTGCCGACGATGGCTGGAACCGGGCGTACAGCCGCATCGAGGGCTGCTTCCCGGCTGGCTCTTCGCGTAACGACAAGTACTGGTCGCCCGTCGGCCGCGTCGACAATGTCTATGGCGACCGGAATCTCGTGTGCTCGTGTCCGCCGGTGGCGGATTACGCTGAGGCTGCCGAGTGAGTTCATAGAGCGAACGAACGCGTCTCCGGATTACGGCTTTACCAGCCCCGGTGACCAGCGCCAGAGGTTGTCGTTGGTGAGGTGCGTGCCGCCCCACCAGCGGTCGATCGGGTTGTGGCGGGAAAAGTCTTCCCTGTGGGCGACGACGGCCTTGCCGAAGTCGGTGAGCGAGAGGCGGCTGCGCTTGTACGCTTCCGGCCGATCTTCCGGATTTCCCGGGGCATCGTCCTCAGCGCTTCGTCGAGGCCGACCACGTCCGGCCTCGGACCGAACGCCAGTCCTTCAAGCAGAGAGCCGTATTCGAGTTCGTCGAATACGTACGTCTGGCGAATAGTGGAATTGTCGAAAAGATCGTCGGTCAGCGAATAGCCTCTTCCGATCATCTCAAGCATCCGCATTTCGCTGGCGCCGAGACCGGTTGATGTCGATGGCAGTTCGTCGAGCAGATCGAGCAACACCGGCCTGAGCATTGGTAATGCGCTCAAGTCCTGCTGGAGCAAATCAACGCATGCTTCCGGCGTCGGCGACCGATATGCCCGCCACGCAGCCTGCGCCGCCGCCAACTCCCTTTCGGTGACATCAACGACCGGCGGCATCCCGTTGCCGACTTCGTCCGGTTCGATCCACTCCATGTCCTGATCGACGAGCCGCAGCTTCAATCTGGTGACGGTTTCAGGGTAGGCGCGGAGGTGATCAAGCAGGCAGATCAGCGCCAGTTGGGCTTCCGGGTCCACATCGAACCATAACTCGACGATCTCGTAGCGCTGGCAGAAATCGGCCAGGCTCAAGTCGCGGTGCTCGCGGTTTTCGCTTCGGCTCCAGCGGAAGCCGCAGTCTGACCAATGCAGATAGTCCTGGCCAGGAGTCCGGGGGCCGAGAAGATCTGCAATTTCATCCTGCGATGGCAGCTGGCCCCAGACGAAGCGAAAAAACGTAGAATAGATTGCGACGTCGGGGAAACCGCCCCTCGTGAAAGCCGGGGGCGGCGAACTCGTCAAAACCAAGGGCTTCATCGTTCACCCCACACACAAAACAAAACGGGCGCCCAGGACGTCGGCAACTCAACGTCCTCGGCGCCCGCCTGCCGTCATATCGGATAAATCTTATTCCTCCGGCTCCTCGCCGTCGGCATCGGCTTCGCGCTCGCCGGCGAGAATCTGCTCGGCGATCAGGCCGGAGTTCTGGCGGATCGCGCTCTCGATCTTGGCGGACATGTCGGGGTTGGCCTTGAGGAACGCCTTGGCGTTCTCGCGGCCCTGGCCGAGGCGCTGGCTGTCATAGGAGAACCAGGCGCCGGATTTTTCGACGATGCCGGCCTTGACGCCGAGATCCAAAATCTCGCCCATCTTGGAGACGCCCTCGCCATACATGATGTCGAATTCGACCTGCTTGAAGGGCGGCGCCAGCTTGTTCTTCACCACCTTGACGCGGGTGGTGTTGCCGACCACCTCGTCGCGCTCCTTGATGGCGCCGATGCGGCGGATGTCGAGGCGGACGGAGGCATAAAACTTCAGCGCATTGCCGCCGGTGGTGGTTTCGGGCGAGCCGTACATCACACCGATCTTCATGCGGATCTGGTTGATGAAGATCACCATGGTGTGGGACTTGTTGATCGAGGCGGTCAGCTTGCGCAGCGCCTGGCTCATCAGGCGGGCCTGCAAGCCCGGCAACGCATCGCCCATCTCGCCCTCGAGCTCGGCCTTCGGCACCAGTGCCGCCACCGAGTCCACCACCAGCACGTCGACCGCGCCGGAGCGCACCAGCGTGTCGCAGATTTCCAGCGCCTGCTCGCCGGTGTCGGGCTGCGAGATCAGGAGCTCGTCGATGTTGACCCCGAGCTTGCGGGCATAGACGGGGTCGAGCGCGTGTTCGGCGTCGATGAAGGCGCAGATGCCGCCCTTCTTCTGTCCCTCGGCAACGCAATGCAGCGCCAGCGTGGTCTTGCCCGAGGATTCCGGCCCGTAAATCTCGACGACGCGCCCCTTCGGCAGGCCGCCGACGCCGAGCGCGATGTCCAGTCCCAGCGAGCCGGAAGAGATCGTCTCGATATCCATCGAGCGATCGTTCTTGCCGAGCTTCATCACCGAGCCTTTGCCGAACTGCCGCTCGATCTGGGAGAGCGCAGCGGACAGCGCCTTCGACTTATCCATGGAAGAACCTTCGACAATACGCAGGGCGGGAACGGACATATGGTGGCTCCTTATGACGGATTCGGACGGGGACAGGCAGCGGAGAATCGAGAACTTTTGGTTGTGGAATATTTGTACCACATTTGTTCTCTGTTCGCAATATGTTCTTTTTGGAGGCAGCTTGCGAGCCCCTCCCGACCGTCCAAATGGTTAGGGATCCCTTTACGTTTCCGGACCGCCCCCAAACCAGAGCCGCAGGATGACAACCCTCACCCATGCCGTTGCCGTGGTCGCCGGTTTGGCGATCATCACGGCCTTTTTCACGATCGGAAGCAAGCGGCTGCTTCCCGGCCTGGCTGCGGCGATAGCGCTCGGCATCGTCGCCGCCGCGCTCATTCAAATCATTGCGTGATTTGAGGCCGCCTCTAAAGCGCCCTGGCTGGCACAAGCATCAAAGCTCGAGATCAACGACCACCTCCCGGCTGATCCGCTTTGCGAATGTTGCGATCTCCGCAAATGCCTGCTGGCAGTCGGGGTCTTGGGTAATGGCTGCCTGCAACCTGTCCTGGGCCATCTGGTCGGACGTCACCATGACGAACCAATCTCCGGCGTTCGGCCCGGATTCGAAACGGCTCAGCCGGTAGACGATGCCGTGCTTGAGATACGCAGCCTTCAGCCTTTTGGCGACGGGGATCACCTGCTCGATGGTGCCGCCGCGATAGTGGGAAATGGCCGAGATGGTCATGTGTGCCCTCTCATGTTCGCCTCGCCGAGGAGACAGTTGGGCTTTCGCGAGGATAGCGAGCAAATCGCAGGGCGCAACGGACACGCAAACAGCACGAAACATTCCCGCGGCACGATCTGCCCGGGGTTTTGCGATTTCGTTGCTCCCTCTATCGATCAGAGGGCGCGGGGAAAGCCGGGCGCCGACTGCGCCCGTAGATCCCGCACGCTGAAGCGCACGGGCATCCCGCGTGCCGAAGCACACGGGCAAAACACTACAGGTACAGCCGAGACATCCCGGCCTTCCCCGCGCAATGGTTTGACGGCTTATACGTGATCTCCCCGGGGAACGGCCTTTCTTGCCCCCGTTGCCGGGCCCGCACAGGCAGGCCGGATAGACGCCAGGGTCGCGGCGCCAGAACCACACGACTTCGCCGGCCGCCGCAAACGTTTCGCCGGATGCACAAGTCACCTGACGCCACAACGGCCCATCGCCACCCGCGCCAACGTATCGTGGCGATCATGATCCGCCCCTCCGGCGGCACGGGATGGCGGGAAGATAGTTCTGTTTTGCGGAATAGTCAAGCAAACTTTCCGATTTTTGGAATTGCGGGGGACGCCGCAGCCAACCGGCTGCAAGCACTCGGTTATTTTCCGCTTTTCGGAATATGACCCCGTCCCGCGCACACAATTGTGTTCGGGGCACACCTTCTTTCGGTCATGCCGGTCTGGCATCCTTCCTGCTTCTTCCGAGGCGGACGGAGGATGCAATGAAGCGGGATCTGTTGATGGTGGCCGGCGGCATCGTCGCCACGGGGCTGACGATGTGGACCCTGTGGGGCCATCCGCCCAAACATGCGGCACCCCGCCTGCTGGTTGTGCAGCAGCTCGACGCCGATCCCGACCTCAAGGTCGTGACCGGGCGCAGCCCCTATATGCGCAGCGAGCGCTGAGGGCCGCGGCCTTGCCGGCAGCTGCTCCCGGTCGGCCCCGCCTACGTAATGTTCCCTAGTTTTACCGTCCATACGCCTGCGGCAACATCGACCGATGGGTCGTCATATTTTGTTCAAATGTCCGCGCACCGGCATGAACGTTCAGCATTGGCTGGATGAGACGAACGGGAACGGGGACAAGGCCGAGAGCGTCTACAAGTCCGTCGATTGTCCGGCGTGCACACTGGCGCATTTCGTCCACCGCAAGACCGGCAAGCTGCTGGGCGAGGAATAGTCTTCCCGTTTCTCGCTCGACATCCGGACGCATCCCCTTCCCCCACGTTGTTCCGCCGAGCGCCGCCCTGCGCTGGAACCTTTTGCCTTTGTGCATTTCGGTACAGAGAAATTTCGGAACGAAAGCGCGGTTCCCGAATAGTTACAACGGGTTCGTTCAAGTTACGGGGAACATCGTGTTGGGTCGACTCTACTTCACGCGCCAGGCGGCGGCGCTTCTCAAATACGCCAAGGCGACATCCAACCCCGAACTGGCGGCCGTGCTGGTGCAGAAGGCGGCCGACCTGAAATCGCAGACCGACACCCACAAAGACCGGTGCAACGACAAGAGCCCGGTGGCGCCCGACGTCGAATAGGCTTCCCCGCCCCCCACAAAACTCCGCCCATCGATCGGCGCGCCCACGGTTCCGCCTAAGGTTTATGTTGCATGATTCGATGGCGCTACCTAAGCGTGCGTCATCGGAAACATGCGATGATCTACAAGGGCATTGAATTCACCGTCGTGGCGACAGAGGTCCCGGGCATCTGGGCGTGGCAGTTCAGCATCGATGGCAAGGCGCGGCACGGCCGGACCGAAGCCCGGCTGGAGCTGCTCGCGATCCGGCGCGTCAAGCTCAGGATCGACCGGGCGCTCACCGCGAAGCAGCGCCGCGACGCAGAGCGGTGACGCGCTAATCCGCGCTGGCCAGCCGCCGCATGGTGAATTCGATCGCGCCGTCCGGCAGCTCGCGCCAGTGCTCGACCGAGCTCATATAGGCTTCCTTCGGATAGCGTTTCAGGAAGTCGCGCGCCCGGCTGCGCGCCGCCTCGCGCGGCAGCGTGAAGGTCTCGCGCAGAAAGCCGTCATCGCCGCGGCGGCGACGATTGGCCATCCGGCTTGCGAGATCGCGCGGGCGGAACGCCATGCCCAAAACTCCGAACGGGGGTCCACAGCCCCTAATATAGGGTGCTGGCGGGGCTTGCCGAGTCGGTTTTCAGGTCAGTTCGAGGTGCTGCCGGTCTTGGTCTTCGGCTTGGCCTGGGTCGCCGGGGCCTTCGGCGCCTCGGTGCTGCGCACATTGCCCCAGGGGTCGTTGGAAGCCTTGGCGTCCGGGATTTTCTTCAGCGATTCCCGGTAGGCCTTGTCCCTCTGCGCCTCGGCTTCCCGTTCCTCGGGCGTCTTGGACTGCGCGTCGGGAAGCAGGTTGATGTTGGGCGTCTGCATCTGCGCCGCCGCCGGTCCCGCCAGCATGGCCAGACTCGCACCAAACAGGCTCGCACCGAACAAAACTACGCCAAAAATCCTCATGTGCGGGCTCCTCCCCTTTGCGATCCGCAAGATACGGCTTGTTAGCAGGTTGTTTCAAGCACTTGCGCTGTTTCTTTGCATCGGTTTCTCCCTACAATGACGGTCACATTCAGGCGAGGAAACATGCAGCAACAACAACAATCGGCCGGGTTCGGCATTGCAGAGGCAAAGCGCATCCTGGGCGAGGTCTTTGCGCCCTGGGTCCTGGACCTCCACCTCAGCGTCGAAGGCTTCGACTTCGAGCCCGACGGGACCACCGACTGGCAGCCCGGCGCGATCCTGCGCATGCCGTTCTCGGAGCGGATCTGCAGGAGTGGCGGCGTCGTCTCCGGTCAGGCGATGATGGCCTTTGCCGACACCGCGATGGTGATCGCCAACCTCGCCGCCAACCGCGGCTACCGCCAGATGACCACGGTCGACCAGACCACACATTTCATGCGCGCGGTCTCGTCCAGCGACGTGCTGGCGGACGCGCGTGTCGTCCGCCTCGGCCGCACCATGAGCTTTGGCCGCGTCACGCTTTCGAGCGCCGCCGACAGCAAGCCCTGCGCGATGGTGTCGAGCGCGTTCGCGATGCTGTGAGCATCGGCCGCGCCGGCAATCATCGTAAATGAAAGGTGAACGCGCGGACCTGCCTAGCGGGAAGCGGATTCAATTACCCGTAATTTTACGGACCTACAATCCGCGCCGTACGAGAACCTTTTCCGGATTGACGACGATGATTGAGAAACGCGCTGCACCGCGCTTCAGGGTGCTCAAGGGTGGAAGTGTTGCCATCGAACGCGGCACCATTCCCTGCACCGTGCGCAACATGTCCTCGACCGGTGCGGCCGTCGAATTCGCGCAGCGTGTCGATCTGCCGCCGTCGTTCACGCTCGTGATCGAGCGTGATCGCTTTTCGCGCCGCTGCCGCCCGGTCTGGACCAACGCGCGGCGCGTCGGCATGGCTTTCTGCTAGTAACCCCGGCGTCCGATCGGGGCGCCACCGTAATTTCCGCCGCCCCCGTAATTTCCGCCTCCACCATAACTTCCGCCGCCCATGCGGCCGCCGCCATAACCGCCACCACCGAGTCCAATGCCGATCCCGACCGAGACGGGCGGACCTGCCGGCTCATACACCACGGTCGGCGGCGGACGGCGAACCACCACGACCTCCTCCTCGACCTCGCGCACCGGCTTGCCCTTGCTCGAGCGCTTGGGCTTGTCGGTGTCGACCTTCCTGGACGGCGCGACGTCGACCTTCTTCTGCGTCGGCTGTATCTGCGGCGCGGGCTGCGGACCGCACGGGCACATGTTGAGCGAAGCGTTCTGCACGGGCGCTGCAACCGTCGCGACGAATTCGGGGCGGAAGCGCAGCCGCTCGGAGAGCTTGCGCGCGGTAATGGTGAGATCGCTGTCGGGATAGAGCGCGAGGAATTCGCGATAGCCGGACGCGGTATTGATCAGCACGGCCTTGTTCCACGCCACCATGCGGCGATGGCGATCGAGCCAGTCCTTGGCCTGCAGGCCGCGCGTGGTGCCGGCATAGGCGATGGCGAAGGCCTCATAGGCCTCGTCGCTGCCATCGGCCACGATCAGCTCGTTGGCCACCTCGACGGGCTTGCCCTTCAGATCGCGCGTCCATTCCTGCACGGTCTTCTTCGGCAACGCCGCCAGCGCCGGGCCCGGCGTCGAGGGACCCGCGAACTTGAAGTCTTCCGTCAGCGAGGAAGAATCCCACGGCGTCTGCCTTCCTTCGGTCGCCTTGTTGACGGCGACGCGCACGCGCTTGAAGGTCTCCTCGATCGGAATGTTCTGCACCTTGGCTGCTTCCATCAGCGCCGTCGTGTACGGGCTGTTGGCGCCGGTGCCGTCCTCGGCGACCGCGCCGGGCGAGGTCGAGAACGAAACGAAGGTGCCGGGCGCGCCGACCTTGGCATCGACGATCGCAAGGCCGCTGCCCGAGCTCTTGCTCAGTTCCGGGAACGGATTGTTGCGGCAGGAATCCAGCAGCAGGAAACGCATCCTGCTCGGCACCGAGGCGAGCGTGTTGAGGACGTCGTTGAGGCGCACCGCCTGCATCGGAATGTCGGCTTCGCGCTTGGGATCGATGTCGATCGGAATCAGGAAATTCTCGCCGTCGACCTGGATGCCGTGGCCGGCATAGAACACGAGCGCGACGGTGTCGGCGCCCTTGGCCGCGACCTTGCCGGCAAAATCGGAGATCGTGCGGCGCATCTCGTTCTGCGAGAGGTCGGCGGCCTGCGAGACCTCGAAACCGGAATCGGTGAGCAACTGCGACACCGCCTTGGCGTCGTTGCCGGGATTGGGCAGCGCCGGAACCGACTTGTAGGCGGATTGGCCGATCACCAGCGCCATGCGGCTCTCGGCCCAGGCTGGCACGCTGGTCAGAAGAAGTACGGCAGGAATGATGACTTTAAGCAGCGCGCGATACGACATGGGGCAACCTCCCGACATTGCAGGTTGCCCATTGGTCACGATGCTGAAGGGAAAGGTTCAGGCTCGAGTGTGCGCCAGCTCACACGCGGGCGAAGCGACGGCGATCTGTCGCAGTTTCAGATGAACGGTTAGCTGAATCCTACTTGGATTTCTTGGCCGGTTCCGCCGGGCGCGCGCCACTCCAGGGATCGTACTTCTCCTTGGGTTCGGGAATGCGGTCGAGCGCCGCCTTGTAGGCCTTCTCGTCGACCACCGGCTTCTGCTCTTCCTTCTTGTCCTGCGGGTTCGGCCGCCTCGCCTGCGCCAGCGACTGCGCCGGCAGCGCGACGACAACGCCGACGGCCATGGCCAGTACCGTCGTGAAAATCCTGATCGAACGCTTGTTGCTCACGCCTTGCTCCCCGGCTGTACCGGCCAATGAATACCCCGGACCGTAGCGGCGTGGTACCGTCTTCAGCAATAGTTGATCAGCCTTCACGCTCCTGGGTTGCGCAAAGCGGGGGCAAAATGCCTAAATACCCGCTCCGCGTGGGGACAATGCGGCGGGATGCGGCGGCTTATCTTAACGATGGTCTTGATTGCGGGGGCATTGCCGCTCTCGGCCTGCGGCTTCGCCGACATGCGCTCGCCGCTGCCGGAGTTCATGCGCGTCAAGGCGCCCGATCCCGCTCCGCCCGAGCCGCCGCCCGACATCAAGCGGCTGATGCGCGAAAATCTGGAGCAGGTGTTCACCGCGGCCTCGCAGCCGCAGCGGGTGCGCGTCTCGACGCCGCGCCGCGAGCCGGTGGGCCAGGGCTGGACCGCCTGCGTGAAGGCCGATCTCAACTCCGTCATGGGCAAGCCGCTGGGCACCCGCACCTACCGCCTGGCCATCAGCGGCAACACCATCATCGACCGCCGCAGCGTCGAGGAAGACGACAATTGCAGTTCGGAGAGCTACGAGCCGATCTAGTTCAGGCTGAGGCTCTCTGGTTCCACCGTCCACGCCAAATCCAAAAACTTTCTCGCGGAACCAAAACCTCCGGCGGCACTTGCCGTGCCGAGGGCAGTTTTCGGTTTCCTGGAGGAGGACAATGAAGACACTTGCAATCGCATTGCTGGCCGGGGCGGCGGCGCTCGCCGCCGGCAGCGCCAAGGCATCAGACGTTTACGTGTCGGGCGAATACGCCAACCCCGATCTGGTGCAGCAGGTTCGCCTCGTCTGCGACGACGCCGGACGCTGCTATCGCACCCGGGGTGGCCGACGCGTCGTCATAAAGGAATACGGCGACAGCTACAATTATGCGCCTCGCGAGCGCTACATCGAACGCCGCGGTTACTATGACGGCGGCTACTACAACAGCGGTCCGAGCGTCGGCATCGGCGTTGGACCCGGTGGTGTCGGGGTTGGTGTCGGCGTCGGCCCCCGCTGGTAAGCTGATCGCTTTTGAACAATGACATGAGAAAGCGCCGGGCCCCCGCCCGGCGCTTTTTTGTTGCGTAGTCTTGCGGTCAGAGACAGCGCGTCGCCGCACGTTCGGGGCAGAGCCGGAACGCATTCGACAGCGTGAACAGGAAGCGCGGATGGCGTGCCCAATTGTCCGGCGCGCGATAGCCGAGCGGCACCGCGACGCCGAGATCGGCCTGCAAATCGCCGCCGAGGAAAAGACGGATGCCGCCGCCGGCCGAGGTCAGCGCCGTGCCGTCGGACGGACGCAGGCCGTCCCACCAGACGAGGCCGCTGTCGACGAAGCTGTAGAGCTGGAAGCCGGTCCAGTATTGGTAATTCAGTTTCTGGTCGAAGCGCAGCTCGAGCGAGCCGGCGGCGCCATTGTCGCCGCTGATCTCGGCCGCGCCGTAGCCGCGTCCAAAGGCGACGCCGCCGAGATAGAATTGCTGCGACAGGTACATCGGCCCTGACGCGATTTGTCCGGCCGAGGCAAGCTTCACCGAAAAGGCATCGGTGATCGTCTGGTAGCGCGTGTACCAGAAATTCAGCGCCGAGAATTTCGGCGAGGCGCCCCACACCGAGATGAAGGGATCGCTTTTGTCGGACGCGCCGAGGATGTCGAGGCCCTGGCGCCAGTTGACCGTGAGGTAGTTGACGCCGCCGAAATCGTCCTTCAGCCGGTAGTCGCCGTTCAGGCTGATGGTGCGGATAGCGTCATTGTAGATCGGGCCGAAGAAGTCGCGCTCGGCGACGTTGGAAAAGCCGGCTGCCAGCGTCAGCGTCAGCGACGATTTCTGCGATTGCAGCGGGTTGATGCTGGCGCGCAGCTCGAAGGCTTCGGTCTTGGTGTTGTCGGCGAAGCGCTTGCGCCAGTCGCCGGGCCACACTTCGCTGTAGAGGCCGGAGGCACCGATCCGCAAGCCGTCGACGCCGATCGGCGTATCGTAGGACATCCGCGCGAAGCGGAGCTCGCGGACATCGCCGGGCGTGGTGACGAGGTTGAGCGCGAGCGTATCGCCCGGCGCGATCATCGAATTGTAGGCGGCGGTCGCATAGCTCTGCCACGGCCCGACCGCGGAGGAGCCGAGATTGTCGAGCCCGACAAAGGCGTAGACGTGCCAGACCTGCACGGTGAGGACGAGGCGGAAATGTCCGCTGGCATTGCCGATCTCCTCGAGCTGCGTGTCGGTGATGCGCACGCCGGGCCTGATATTGATCAGCATGAGTTGGCGCTCCAGCGTCACCAGCCGCGACGGATACTCGCCAACAACGGGATGCAGCAGCTCGCGGATGCCGAACTGCTCGGCCCCCTTGCCTTTCAACTCGACGTCGGTGATCGCGCCCTCGATGACCTGGATGCGGACCGATCCGCCCGCAATGTCCTGCGGCGGCACGATGGCGCGGCTGAGGTGAAAGCCGGCGGCGCGGTAGGTGTCGCCGATGGCGGTCGCGATCGCCGCAAGGTCGGCCTGCG
>JAKFVP010000352.1 GCA_021732175.1 Bradyrhizobium sp. | reverse complement strand
CAATCAACCCCGGCCTCGAGGCAAAAGGCCAGCAATTGCTGCACGGTAGGGGCGGGATCGGGGGGCATGGCGGTCGCTTGCGGCATCCCGGTCAATCTATTCCGGCTTGCGCGGCAGTGAAACGCATTTCCGTGGTTGTCCTATCCTCAAAAATCGGAAACAACGGGGGCTCTTTTGGAAGCGTTCTTAACCGTCCGGGACAGATCATGAGCAGCGAAGAGTTACCCCCGCGCGAATCCATGGAATTCGACGTCGTGATTGTCGGCGCCGGTCCCTCCGGCCTTTCCGCGGCGATCCGGCTCAAGCAGATCAATCCCGATCTCAACGTGGTGGTGGTCGAAAAGGGTTCCGAAGTCGGCGCGCACATCCTGTCGGGGGCGGTGATCGACCCGGCCGGTCTCGACAAGCTGTTGCCCGACTGGCGCCAGGACCCGGACTGCCCGCTGCAAACGCAGGTGACGGACGATCGCTTCTACTGGTTCACCGAGTCCGGTGCGATCAAGCTGCCGAACTTTCTGATGCCGCCCTTGATGAACAATCATCACTGCTACATCGGCTCGCTCGGCAATGTCTGCCGCTGGCTGGCGCCGAAGGCCGAGGCGCTCGGGGTCGAGATCTATCCGGGCTTTGCCGCAGCCGAAGTGCTCTATGACGAGAAGGGCGCGGTGAGAGGCATCGCGACCGGCGACATGGGCATCGGCAAGGACGGCAAGCCCAAGGACTCCTTCACCCGCGGCATGGAACTGCTCGGCAAATACACCCTGTTTGCCGAGGGCGCACGCGGCAGCCTCTCCAAGCAGTTGATTGCCAAGTTCGGTCTCGATGCCAAGAGCGAGCCGCCGAAGTTCGGCATTGGCCTGAAGGAAGTCTGGCAGATCGATCCGGCCAAGCATCAGAGGGGTCTGGTGCAGCACGCCGTCGGCTGGCCGCTGAAGAACAACACGGGCGGCGGCCTGTTCTTCTACCACTACGGCGAGAACCTCGTGTCGATCGGTTTCGTCGTTCACCTCAACTACGACGATCCTTATCTGTCGCCGTTCGACGAGTTCCAGCGCGTCAAGACGCATCCCGCCGTCCGTTCGACGCTGGAGGGCGGCAAGCGGCTCGCCTATGGCGCGCGTGCCATCACCGAAGGCGGCTATCAGTCGGTACCGCGGCTGAGCTTCCCGGGTGGCGCTCTGATCGGCTGCGCCGCCGGGTTCGTCAACGTGCCGCGCATCAAGGGCGTGCATAATGCGATGGGCACCGGCATGCTCGCCGCCGAGCATGTCGCAGCCGCGCTCGGTGCCGGCCGCGCCAACGACGAACTCGTCGAATATGAAAACGCCTGGCGCGACTCCTCCGTCGGCAAGGATCTCTATCCCGTCCGCAACGCCAAGCCGCTGCTCTCGAAGTTCGGCACGTTCTTCGGCGCCGGTCTCGGCATCTTCGATATGTGGTGCAACACGCTGTTCGGCGCATCGCTGTTCGGCACGCAGTCGCACGCCAAGCCGGATCGCAAGACGCTCGATCCGGCCAAGCAGCATCAGCCGATCGCCTATCCGAAACCGGACGGCAAGATTTCCTTCGACAAACTGTCCTCGGTGTTCCTGTCCAACACCAATCATGAAGAGGACCAGCCGGTTCATCTCAAGGTCGCCGACATGAACCTGCAGAAGACGTCGGAGCACGACGTGTTCGCCGGTCCCTCTAACCGTTACTGCCCGGCCGGCGTTTACGAATGGGTGGAGGAGAGCTCGGGGCCGCGCTTCCAGATCAACGCGCAGAACTGCGTCCACTGCAAAACCTGCGACGTGAAGGACCCCAACGGCAACATTACATGGGTTCCGCCCGAAGGCGGCGGCGGGCCGAATTACGAGGCGATGTAACCAACCTTTGCGTGAGGTATGGCGGTATCCGGTCACGATCCCGCCATACTGCGAGCGTTAGCAGGAAAAGTCGGTTAAATCGGCGGCAGGCGGGCGGTATGCCGCTTGATTCGCCAGCCCTTTTCCTTGCGGTTCAACGCCAAACGCGGCATTGTCCCGGGCCTAGAGGCCGCTGGGTCGGGGCTGCCCTCGCCGATTGCCAATATCGTGAAAATCCTGGAGCCAGGCAGACCGTGATGCTTTCCACCCGTTTCCAACGCTGGGCGATTGCCACGCTCACCGTTTCCGCACTGGTGCTGCCCTCTTACGTGCTGGCGCAGACACCCGAGCATCCGACGGACAGTGCCGCGCAGTTTCCGAGCAAGACCGACCTGAAGGGGATGACGACGGCCGGCAGCTATCTTGCCGCGCGTCACGCCAGCGTGGAGCGGGATGCCGGCGCCGCCGCCGCATTCTATCGCTCGGCCCTGCGCACCGACCCCAGGAATAACGAGTTGCTCGACCGCGCCTTTATCTCCTCGCTCGCCGACGGCGACATCGAGGAAGCGGTCAAGCTCGCCGACCGCATCCTGACCCAGGACAAGTCCAACCGCGTAGCCCGCCTCGTGGTCGGTGTGCGCGATCTCAAGCAGAAGAAATACGCTACCGCGCAGCTCAACATCAACCAGTCGATCCGCGGGCCGATCACCGACCTCGTCGCGACGCTGCTGTCGTCATGGGCAAGCTTCGGCGCCGGAGACTCGAAGGCCGCCGTTGCCGGTATCGACAAGCTCACCGGCCCCGAGTGGTATCCGATCTTCAAGGATCTGCACGCCGGCATGATCCTGGAACTGGCGAACCGCGAAAAGGACGCGGGCAGCCGGCTCGAGAAGTCCTACAAGCTGGATGACTCCATGCTGCGCGTGGTCGACGAATATGCGCGCTGGACGTCACGCAACAAGGACAGCGCGGCCGCCGCTGCTGTCTACGAGGCCTTCGAGAAGAAGTTGCCGCGCCATCCGCTGGTGCAGGACGGCCTGAAGGAAGTCCGCGCCGGCAAGAAACTGCCGCCGCTGGTCGACAGTGCGCAGGCCGGTGCCGCCGAGGCGCTCTACGGCATCGGCGCCACGCTGACCCGCCGGGGCGGCGAGGACCTAGCGCTGGTCTATCTGCAGCTCTCGCTCTATCTGGCGCCCAACCATCCGATGGCGCTGCTGTCGCTCGCCGATCTCTATGAATCGGTGAAGAAGCCGGCGATGGCCATCAAGGTCTATGAGCGGGTGCCGGCGAACTCGCCGCTGAAGCGCAACGCGCAGATCCAGCTCGCGACCAATCTCGACGCGGTCGATCGCAGCGACGAGGCCATCAAGATCCTCAAGGAAGTGATCGAGCAGGCCCCGAAGGACATCGAGGCGATCATGGCGCTCGGCAATATCGAGCGCGGCCGCAAGAAGTTCGCGGATTGCGCGGTGACCTATTCCAAGGGCATCGACGCCATGCCGGCGACCACGGAAAAGAACACCTGGGTCACCTATTACTACCGCGGCATCTGCGAGGAGCGTTCCAAGCAGTGGACCAAGGCCGAAGCCGACATGCGCAAGGCGCTCGAGCTGCAGCCCGAGCAGCCGCATGTGCTGAACTATCTCGGCTATTCCTGGATCGACCAGGGCATCAATCTCGACGAAGGCATGAAGATGATCAAGCGCGCCGTCGATCAGCGTCCGGACGACGGCTACATCGTCGACTCCCTCGGCTGGGCCTATTACCGCATCGGCAACTATGAAGACGCGGTGAAGCATCTCGAGCGCGCCATCGATCTGAAGCCGGAAGATCCGACCATCAACGACCATCTCGGCGATGCCTACTGGCGCGTCGGCCGCACGCTGGAAGCCAAGTTCCAGTGGGCGCACGCGCGCGATCTCAAGCCGGAGCCGGAAGAGCTTCCCAAGATCGAGTTGAAGATCGAGAACGGCCTGCCGGAGGACGCATCCTCCTCAGCGGCTGCCGCCGACAAGAAAAAAGAAGACGGCAAGGGCGGCTGATCGAAGGATTGCATGTCGGGGCTGGTGGAAGAGGGGCGTGCCAAGGTCAACCTGACCCTGCGAGTGGTTGGTCGGCGCACGGATGGCTATCACGATCTGGAAAGCGTCGTGGCGTTCGCCGATTGCGCGGACAGACTGACGCTGACGCCGGGGCCTGAACTCACGCTGAAGACGGTCGGCCCGCTGGCGATGGCCTGCGGCGAACTCTCCGACAATCTGGTGCTGAAGGCCGCGCGGCTGCTCGGCGAGGTCGTTCCTTCCCTGAAGAGCGGCGCCTTCGTGCTCGACAAGGTCCTGCCCGTGGCGGCCGGCATCGGCGGCGGCTCGGCGGATGCCGCAGCGGCGCTGCGCCTGCTGGCGCGGCTCAATGGTCTGGCGCTCGACGATGAGCGGCTGCAGGAAGTCGCGCTCGAAGTGGGCGCTGACGTCCCCGTCTGTCTCGCCTCGCGCGCCTGCGACATGACCGGCGTCGGTGACAACCTCCTGCCGCTCAGCCCGCCGAAAATGCCTGCGGTGCTGGTCAACCCTTGCGTGCCCGTCGCGACCAAGGACGTGTTCGCCGCGCTGGGGCTCCGGCATGGCGAACTTCGCGTCGGCGTTGGCGACGTCATGACCGAGGCGTCGTCCTGGCCTGAAGAGGGCGGGTCGCTGGAAGAATGGGTTGAGGCACTTGCGGCCGGCACCAACGACCTCGAAGAGCCGGCCTTGCGGATTCAGCCTGTCATTGGCGAGGTCATCGCGGCGCTGAACGCCACGAGTGGCGCCTGGCTCGCACGCATGTCGGGATCGGGCGCGACCTGCTTTGCGCTCTATGAGAATACCGCCGACGCGGGGCGCGCCGCGGACAAGATCCGGCTGGAGCAACCCTCATGGTGGGTGCATGCGGGAACGCTGAGCTGAGACGGCTAGTGTCCCAAATCCGAAGTTCGCACCCTTTCGCCGCGGTCACTTTGCGAACTTCGGATTTATCAGGGACACTAGAATCTTTATATTTTCTAGTGTGCTGGTTCAGAAGTTCTCATGACGGACTCGCGGCGACGGTGATGAGAACTTCTTAACCACCACACTAGTGCGACCGCGCCAGGCAGAACGCCACCACCTGCTCCAGCGCGCTCTTCATCGGTGACGACGGAAACAGCGCCAGCGCATCGACGGCCATTGCGCCGTAATGCTGGGCGCGGTTGATGGTGTCTTCCAGCGCGCGATGCTTGGTCATCAGGCCGATGGCATGATCGAGATCGCTGTCGCCGATCTCGCCGCGCTCCAGCGCCCGCACCCAGAATTTGCGCTCGCTGTCATTGCCGCGGCGGAACGCCAGCACCACGGGCAGGGTGATCTTGCCCTCGCGGAAATCGTCGCCGATGTTCTTGCCGAGTTTCGCGGCCTTGCCGCCATAGTCCAGCACGTCATCGACGAGCTGGAAGGCGATGCCGAGATTCATGCCGACCGAGCGGCACGCGGTCTGCTCCGCCTTCGGGCGGCCCGCGATGACGGGGCCGACCTCGCAGGCCGCGGCAAACAGCTCGGCCGTCTTGCCGCGGATCACGGCGAGATATTCGTCCTCGGTGGTCGCGGTGTTCTTCGCGGCCGCTAGCTGCATCACCTCGCCCTCGGCGATGGTGGCGGCTGCGGACGAGAGAATGTCGAGCGCGCGCAGCGAGCCGACTTCGACCATCATGCGAAAAGCCTGACCGAGCAGGAAGTCGCCGACCAAGACGCTCGCCTCGTTACCCCAGAGCATGCGCGCCGAAAGCTTGCCGCGCCGGAGCTCGCTCTCGTCGACGACGTCATCGTGCAGCAGCGTGGCGGTGTGCATGAACTCGACGGAGGCGGCGAGCTTGATATGGCCGTCGCCGGAATAGCCGGTGAGGTTCGCCATCGCCAGGGTCAGCATCGGGCGCAGGCGCTTGCCGCCGGAGGAGATCAGGTGGTTGGCGACCTCCGGGATCATGGTCACCTCGGAGCCGGTCCGCTGCAGGATGGCCGCGTTGACGCGCTCCATGTCGGCCGCTACCAGCCCCACCAGCGGTTCTATCGAGGCGTTTTGCGGGCTCTCGAAAGGTACAATAACCGCCACGCTGGTCTCCACTTTTGCCGAATTCGCACTATCCTTAAGTGTACAATAGAAAGTGCCGCGTGGGGCGGCAAGGGGCGGGAGGCGGTTGACAATCCGCAAGGCCGCCCTATTGCCGGCGGACGCAGGAGAATTGATTTGCGGGAATTGGTTCGGACCAACGATCTCGTTCTGATTTCCGCTGTCGGCGCGCTGCTCGACGGCGCCGATATTCATCACATGGTGCTGGACCAGAACATGAGCATTGTCGAGGGATCGCTCGGGCTCTTGCAGCGGCGTATCCTGGTCAATGACGATGACAATGACAACGCGCGCCAGCTCCTCACCGACGCCGGGCTTGGCCATGAATTGCGAGACCAATGACTGAGCGTGTGCTCGATTGCACCGAGGATGCTTTTCTCGGCGGAAGGTTGCGCTTGCGACAATTAAGGAGCGGTCATCGCGCCGGTCACGACGCGATGCTTCTGGCGGCCGCCGCATCGGCACGGCCGGGCGCGCGCGTCGTGGATTTCGGCGCCGGGGTTGGCGCGGCCGGGCTCGCGCTCGCGCGCCGCGTCGATGGCATCAACCTGGTGCTGATCGAAATCGACGAAACGCTCGCGAAGCTTTCCCGCGATAACGCGGCGGCAAATGCAATTGCGGCCGACGCAATCGTGCTCGACGTCGAGTCGGGCGCGGATGTTTTCGCCGCGGCCGGCCTTGTTCCTGATAGCGCCGATGTCGTTCTGATGAATCCGCCGTTCAACGATTCCGCGCGGCATCGCGCTTCGCCCGATCCGGCGCGCGCTTCCGCGCATGTCGCTGATGAGAACACGCTGATCCGCTGGATTCATGCCGCGCGTCGCGTGCTCAAATCCTCGGGCGTGCTCACATTGATCTGGCGCGCGGATGGGATCGCCGACGTGCTGGCTGCGCTCGATCGCGGCTTTGGCAGCCTTGCCATCCTGCCGGTTCATGGCGAGGCAAGCCTGCCTGCGATCCGGATACTGGTCCGTGCCGTGAAAGGCGGCCGCGCGCCGACGCAAATCCTGCCCGCCCTGATGCTCAATGATGAGTCAGGCCTGCCCAATAAAGAGGTTTCAGAGGTGTTGGCCGGCAACGGCGCCTTGCCGCTTGCGACCTTGTGAGGGCTTCTCGACCGCCCGATATTTCCTGCAGAACATCTATTGCGGGAGCGTCTCCGAGGCCTTTTCGGAGGCTGAAGTGAAGTGAACGGCGGCCAAAAGGGTACCGATCAGCATGATGAGCAGGTAGATTTTCATGTCGCTCTCCGCTGCGCCATTGCAGCTACGGGAGCAATGCAAAGGCCATTCCAGTCGTTCCGCGTTCAATGCCAGTGGGCCGATAAAAAATGGTTAATCTGAGGAAACGGCATGTCCCAACATTTTAGTGATCGCACCAGTTCGCCGAGCCTTCTGGCCAGGGTGAAAGAATACCTCCCGGCGCGGCTGCGGCGCGATGTGCCCGTGGTTCCGGTGGTGCGTCTCTCCGGTGCGATCGGCGCGGTGACGCCGCTGCGCCCCGGCCTGACCTTGGCCGCCATTGCCAAGACGCTGGAGCGCGCCTTCACGACGCGAGGTGCGAAAGCGGTGGCGCTGGTGATCAATTCGCCGGGAGGATCGCCGGTGCAGTCGCGCCAGATTTATCTGCGCATCCGTCAGCTCGCCGCCGAGAAAAAACTGCCGGTGCTGGTGTTCGTCGAGGACGTCGCGGCATCCGGCGGCTACATGATCGCCTGCGCGGGCGACGAAATCTTTTGCGATCCGTCTTCCATCCTCGGCTCGATCGGCGTGGTCGGCGGCAGCTTTGGTTTTCAGGAGATGATCCGGAAGATCGGCGTCGAGCGCCGGCTCTATACGGCCGGTGAGCACAAAGCGACGCTCGATCCGTTCCTCCCTGAAAACCCTGACGATGTCGCGCGGCTGAAGGCGATCCAGCGCGAGATCCACGCGATCTTCATTGCGCTGGTGAAGGACAGCCGCGGCATCAGGCTGAAGGGCGCCGACGACGAGCTGTTCACCGGCGAATATTGGGCGGGGGACAAGTCCGTCTCGCTCGGGCTTGCGGACGGCATCGGCGATCTCCGCTCGACGCTGCGTGCCCGCTACGGCGAGAAGGTGCTCACCCCCGTGGTCGCGCCGGCCAGCGGGATGCTGTCGGGTCTGCTCGGCCGCAGGGCGCCGGGGGCGGGCTCGCTCGGGGCGCTCGATGGTATCCGGGCGCTGCCGGACGACCTGATCTCGGCACTGGAAACGCGGGCGATTTGGGCGAGATTCGGGCTCTAGTCCCAAAGGCGGCCTCATCCCAAGGTCAGGGCGCGGTATTTGGTCCCGGAGCGAGCCAATTGCGGGTGGTGCCGGGATCGGCGAGAATACGAGTCGGGGGCGTGACCGAGAGAACGACAAGGATCGTCCGATGCCAGCGCTGATCGCATTCGCAGGGGTATTGGGGGGGCTCGCCGTGGTCCGCTGGGCATACAAGACGGCTCAGAGGGTCAACCAGGAGCTTGAGGAAGCGCGCCTGGCCCGCATGGCGGAGTCCATGAGGACCAGCGAAATCCCGACGCTGCGCCGTGACCCCGTCACCGGCGCCTATCGCCCGGGCTAGCAGCCACCAAACGAAACGAATTTGGCGGTGCCGGACCACCGGCATCGCCTTGATTCCATGCGTCCCCGCCGATACGGTCCCGCGCGCCAAAGCACCCCCTTGCGAGACCGATTCTGACGATGGACGCCTTGCCTGCCCATATGCGCCCGGAACGTTCGTTCCAGGGCTTGATCCTGACGCTGCAGCGCTATTGGGCTGATTACGGCTGCGTGATCCTGCAGCCTTATGACATGGAAGTCGGCGCCGGCACCTTCCATCCCGCGACCACCTTGCGCGCGCTGGGGCCGAAGCGCTGGAACGCGGCCTATGTGCAGCCCTCGCGCCGGCCGAAGGATGGCCGCTACGGCGAGAACCCGAACCGGCTGCAGCACTACTATCAGTTCCAGGTGATCCTGAAGCCCTCGCCACCTGACATTCAGGAGCTCTATCTGAAGTCGCTCGCTGCGATCGGCGTCGATGCGGCCGTTCACGACATCCGCTTCGTGGAGGACGATTGGGAGAGCCCGACGCTCGGCGCGTGGGGCTTGGGGTGGGAATGCTGGTGCGACGGCATGGAAGTTTCCCAGTTCACCTACTTCCAGCAGGTCGCCGGCGTCGAATGCGCGCCGGTCGCGGGCGAACTCACCTATGGGCTCGAGCGGCTTGCGATGTATGTGCAGGGCGTCGATCGCGTCTACGACCTCAACTTCAATGGCCGCGAAGGCGCCGACAAGGTCAGCTATGGCGACGTGTTCCTGCAGGCCGAACAGGAATATTCGCGGCACAATTTCGAACACTCGGACACCGCGATGCTGTTCGAACAGTTCAAGATGGCGGAAGAAGCCTGCAGGAAATATCTCGCCGCCGGCTGGCGCGAAGGGTCCAATCGGAAAGAACATCTGATGGCGCTGCCGGCCTACGACCAGTGCATCAAGGCAAGCCACGCCTTTAATCTATTGGATGCGCGCGGCGTGATCTCGGTGACCGAGCGGCAGAGCTATATCCTGCGCGTGCGCGAACTGGCGAAAGCGTGCGGCGAAGCGTGGGTCCACACTGAAGCGGGGAGGGCAGTATGAGCGATCAGCCGGCCATTGGCGGCAGGGCGCCGCTGCCTGTCGAGGTCACCGCGGGCGAGGAATATTGGTGGTGCGCCTGCGGCCGCTCGAAGAGCCAGCCGTTCTGCGACGGCAGCCATGAGGGCACGTCCTTCGAGCCGCAGCAATACATCGCGCCGGAAACCAGGCGCGTATTCTTCTGCACCTGCAAGCGCACCAAGACGATGCCGCTCTGCGATGGCTCGCATAAAGAACTGCCGGCGAGCGCGACCTGATGCCTGATTTGTTGCTTGAATTGTTCTCGGAAGAGATTCCCGCGCGCATGCAGGCGAAGGCGGCCGACGATCTGCGCCGCATGGTCACCGACAAGCTGGTTGCCGAGGGTCTCGTCTATGAGGGCGCGAAGGCGTTTGCGACGCCACGTCGGCTTGCGCTGACCGTGCACGGCATCCCCGTGCGCCAGCCCGATCTGAAGGAAGAGCGGAAAGGCCCACGCGTCGGCGGCGCTGAACCCGCAATCCAGGGATTTTTGAAAGCCACCGGTCTTTCCTCGATCAACGAAGCCAAGATCCAGAGCGACAAGAAGGGTGATTTCTATATCGCGCTGATCGAGAAGCCGGGCCGGCCCGCGATCGACGTGCTCGCCGACATCCTGCCTGTGATCGTCAGAACTTTCCCCTGGCCGAAATCGATGCGCTGGGGCGAGCGCTCGGAAAAATCCGGCTCGCTGTCCTGGGTGCGGCCGCTGCATGCGATCACCGCCACCTTTGGTCTCGAGACCGAAGACCCCGATGTGGTGAAATTCTCGATCGACGGCATCGAGACCGGACAGACGACCTACGGCCATCGCTTCATGGCGCCCGCCGCGATCTCCGTGCGCCGGTTCGAGGACTACGACGCCAAGCTGCTTGACGCGAAGGTCGTGCTCGATCCGGAGCGCCGCAAGGATGTGATCCTGACGGATGCGAAGCAGCTCGCCTTTGCGCAAGGCTTCGAGCTGGTCGAGGATCAGACCCTGCTCGACGAGGTCGCGGGCCTCGTCGAGTGGCCCGTCGTGCTGATGGGTTCGTTCGATGCGGATTTCCTCTCCATTCCCGGCGAGGTGATCCGCGCCACCATCCGCAACAACCAGAAGTGCTTCGTGGTGCGCGATCCCAAAACGGGCAAGCTCGCCAACAAGTTCATCCTGACCGCGAATATCGAAGCGAGCGACGGTGGCAAGGCCATCATCGCCGGCAACGAGCGCGTCATCCGCGCCCGGCTGTCGGATGCGAAGTTCTTCTACGAGACGGACCTCAAGACCAAGCTCGAGGACCGGCTGCTGAAGTTCGAAAACATCGTGTTCCATGAGAAGCTGGGCACGCAGGGCGAACGCATCAAGCGCATCGAGCGCCTCGCCGCCGAGATCGCGCCGCTGGTCGGCGCCGATGTCGACAAGGCCAGGCGCGCCGCGCGGCTGGCGAAGGCGGACCTGCTTACGGAAGTGGTCGGCGAATTCCCCGAGGTGCAGGGCCTGATGGGCAAGTACTACGCGCTGGCGCAGGGCGAGGACGCTGCCATCGCTGCCGCGTGCGAGGAACACTACAAGCCGCAGGGACCGGCCGATCGTGTGCCGACCGATCGTGTCAGCGTCGCGGTCGCGCTGGCGGACAAGATCGACACGCTGGCTGGCTTCTGGGCGATTGATGAGAAGCCGACGGGATCGAAAGACCCATTTGCTTTGCGTCGTGCCGCACTCGGCGTCATCAGGCTGATCACCGACAATTCGCTGCGACTGTCGCTTCTGAAGGCAGCCAAATCGGCCCTCTCCGGATTGTCCGGCAAGGCCGCCGTGGATGCCGAAAAACTTCCGACCGATCTGCTCGCCTTCTTCGCCGACCGCCTGAAAGTCCAGCTCCGCGACCAGGGCGCGCGGCACGATCTTGTCGACGCCGTGTTCGCGCTTAGTGGCCAGGACGATCTGTTAATGGTGGTCCGGCGCGTCGAAGCGCTCGGCAAATTCCTCGATACCGACGACGGCAAGAACCTGCTCGCTGGCACCAAGCGCGCCAGCAATATCCTCTCCATCGAGGAGAAAAAGGACAAGCGCACCTTCGACGGCGCGCCTGACGCCTCGCTCTACAAGCTCGACGAAGAGAAGGCGCTGGCGAAAGCAATCGACCAGGTGAAGAGCGAAGCGGGCGCTGCCGTCGCAAAGGAAGATTTTGCCGCGGCGATGAGCGCAATGGCAAAGCTGCGGCCTGCGGTCGATGCGTTCTTCGACAAGGTCAAGGTCAATGACGACGACGCCAAGGTGCGCGAGAACCGGCTGAAGCTGCTGGGCGAAATCCGCGCCGCGACGCGCGCGGTCGCGGACTTCTCGAAGATTCAGGATTAGCGCAACGAAACGCCCCGCCCGGCGGGGGAATACCGGACGAGGCTTTCGAGCCCCTGAACTCGCGTCAATCAGCGAACGCGTCATCGGGGGTTCTTCGTTCAGGTGCTTGCGGCTTAGTCGATCACCTGAACGATACGGCGACTGCGCGGCTCGACCAGCACGGTCGCGCCGTTCACCACGGTGTAACGATAGGGCGTGCTGCCGAAACGCTGCGGCACGTCATAGTAGGTGACGCCGGCTTCCGGCAGCACGGCGCCGACCACGACGCGTTCCTGAATGGTGAATGCAGGCACGCGCTGGGTCACCACATATTCGCGGAACGCCGGCCGCTGATCGGCGATGATCCCGCCGCCCTGTTCGATGACGACGGTGTTGCCGCCGCCGACGCCGACCGTTTGCGCCTGCGCTGACATCGGCGCGCTGAGGGCGCTGGCCACTGCGGCCGCCGCAAGAATCATATTTCGCATGGCTCACTCCTTCTCGGCTGAATGCGATTATGCGGCGGGCCAATGCCCCGCCAGTCGCATTGTTCCGGGATCGAGCTGCCGCATACGCGGCATTTTGGGGCAATTTTCGTGGGCCTTGCGGAACCCGTTGAGAGGCCTGAGCGTATTCTGTTCCGGAGCGCAGCTAGCCGCTAAGTTCCGGCCCTCGATCCGATTCCCCAACACGCTGGAGAAACTGCCATGGTCATCACCGCCACGCACATTCCTGCCATCGTGGCTCTGATCGCGGGCATCCTCATCCTGATCATGCCGCGGCTGCTCAACTTCATCGTCGCGATCTACCTGATCTTCATCGGCCTCGTCGGGATGGGCCTTTTGAAGTGGCTGCACATGTAACGCCGGAGTTACAGGTAGCGCCGGAAATGGGTCCCGCGAAGCTTGCGCGGAACCCGCCAAAATGGTGTAAGGCGCGCAATCTCCCATCCCTCTTTCGGATTCTGTAGGCCATGGCCAAAGCCGTCGCGAAGTCGAAGAAAATTGCAGCAAAATCAAAGCCATCCGCCCCGACCCGGAAGGCGCCGGCGCCGTCTGCGCGGAAGGCCTTGAAGAAGGCTCCGGCCAAAGCGGCGGCCAAGCCCGCCGCCAAGCCGCAAGTCGCGGCCGCGAAGGCGGGAAAATGGGTCTATACCTTCGGCGATGGCAAGGCCGAGGGCAAAGCCGGTCTGAAGGACCTGCTTGGCGGCAAGGGCGCCAATCTCGCCGAGATGGCCAATCTCGGCCTGCCGGTGCCGCCAGGCTTCACCATCCCGACCTCGGTCTGCACCTACTTCTACGCCCACGGCAAAACCTATCCGAAGGAATTGAAATCGCAGGTCGAGAAGGCGCTCGACTATGTCGGCAAGCTCACCGGCAAGGCCTTTGGCGATTCCAAAAATCCGCTGCTGGTGTCGGTGCGCTCGGGCGCGCGCGCCTCGATGCCGGGCATGATGGACACCGTGCTCAATCTCGGTCTCAACGACAAGACGGTGGAAGCGCTTGCCGAACTCTCCGGCGACCGCCGCTTTGCCTATGACAGCTATCGCCGCTTCATCACCATGTATTCGGACGTGGTGCTCGGCTTCGAGCATCATCACTTCGAGGATATCCTCGACACCTTCAAGGACAGCCAGGGCTATTCGCTCGACACCGACCTCACCGCCGAGGACTGGGTCGAATTGGTCGGCAAGTACAAGGAAGCCGTGGCGCGCGAGACCGGCAACGATTTCCCGCAGGATCCGCACGCGCAGCTCTGGGGCGCCATCGGCGCGGTGTTCTCATCGTGGATGAACGCGCGCGCGGTGACCTATCGCAAGCTGCACGACATCCCGGAATCCTGGGGAACCGCTGTCAACGTGCAGGCCATGGTGTTCGGCAACATGGGCGATACGTCGGCGACCGGCGTTGCCTTCACGCGCAACCCCTCGACCGGCGAGAGCAAGCTCTACGGCGAGTTCCTGATCAATGCGCAGGGCGAGGACGTCGTTGCCGGCATCCGCACGCCGCAGGACATCACCGAGGACGCCCGCAAGGAGTCCGGCTCCGACAAGGCATCGATGGAAGCCGCGATGCCCGACGCGTTCAATGAGCTGACCCGCATCTACACGATGCTGGAGAAGCACTACCGCGACATGCAGGACATGGAGTTCACCGTCGAACGCGGCAAGCTCTGGATGCTGCAGACCCGCGGCGGCAAGCGCACGGCCAAGGCTGCGCTGCGCATCGCAGTCGAGCTCGCCAAGGAAGGCCTGATCTCGAAGAAGGAAGCGGTCACGCGCATCGACCCGGCTTCGCTCGATCAGCTCCTGCATCCGACCATCGATCCCGACGCCAGGCGCGACGTGATCGCCACGGGTCTACCGGCGTCGCCCGGCGCTGCCTCCGGCGAGATCGTGTTCTCATCGGATGAGGCCGCCAAGCTGCAGGCCGATGGCCGCAAGGTCATCCTCGTTCGCGTGGAAACTTCGCCGGAAGACATCCACGGCATGCACGCGGCCGAGGGTATTCTCACCACCCGCGGCGGCATGACTTCGCACGCCGCCGTGGTGGCGCGCGGCATGGGCAAGCCCTGCGTCTCCGGCTGCGGCGCCATCCGCGTCGACTACGGCCGCGGCACCATGGCGATCGGCTCGCGCACCTTCAAGGCCGGCGACGTCATCACCATCGACGGCACCGTGGGGCAGGTGCTGGCCGGCCGCATGCCGATGATCGAGCCGGAACTGTCGGGCGAGTTCGGCACGCTGATGGGCTGGGCCGACGAAGTCCGCAAGATCGGCGTGCGCGTCAATGGCGACACGCCCGACGATGCGCGCACCGCCATCAAGTTCGGCGCCGAGGGCATTGGCCTCTGCCGCACCGAGCACATGTTCTTCGAGGAAACCCGCATCCGCACCGTGCGCGAGATGATTTTGGCCGAGGACGAGCAGACCCGCCGTGCCGCGTTGTCGAAATTGCTGCCGATGCAGCGCGCCGACTTCGTCGAACTGTTCGAGATCATGAAGGGCCTGCCCGTCACGATCCGCCTGCTCGATCCGCCCTTGCATGAATTCCTGCCGCATACCCAGGCCGAGGTCGAGGAAGTCGCGCGCGCGATGAACACCGACCCGCGCAAGCTCGCCGACCGCGCCCGCGATCTCGCCGAGTTCAATCCGATGCTCGGCTTCCGCGGCTGCCGCATCGCGATCGCCTATCCCGAGATCGCCGAGATGCAGGCCCGCGCGATCTTCGAAGCTGCGGTCGAGGCGAACAAGCGCACCGGCAAGCCGGTTGGGCTGGAAGTGATGGTGCCGTTGATCGCGACCAAGGCGGAATTCGATCTGGTCAAGGGGCGTATCGACGCGACCGCGGCAGCGGTGGCGAAGGAGACCGGCAAGAAGCTCGACTATCAGGTCGGCACCATGATCGAGCTGCCGCGCGCCTGTCTGATGGCGGGCGAGATCGCGGAGACTGCCGAGTTCTTCTCCTTCGGCACCAACGACCTGACGCAGACCACCTACGGCATCAGCCGCGACGACGCCGCAAGCTTCCTGTCGACCTACGTCGCCAAGGGCATCCTCGAGATCGATCCGTTCATTTCGGTCGACCGCGATGGCGTCGGCGAACTCGTCAAGATCGGCGTACAGCGCGGACGCAAGACGCGGCCGAACCTCAAGGTCGGCATCTGCGGCGAGCACGGCGGCGATCCGGCCTCGGTGGCGTTCTGTCACCAGATCGGACTCAACTACGTCTCGTGCTCGCCCTACCGCGTGCCGATCGCGCGTCTTGCCGCAGCCCAGGCCGCTCTCGGCAAGGCCGTCGCGAGCCAGGCGTAACTCCTTCCGCCGTCATTGCGAGGAGCGCAGCGACGACCCGTCTACGCTTGCTGCGCAAGCTACGCCGGGTTGGGAGTCCGCCGAAGCTCAGAGAGCGAAGGCGGAAGCAATCCAGCTTTTTTGCAGCAACAAGCAAGCTGGATTGCTTCGCTTCGCTCGCAACGACGTGGAAGGTGCGTCCCGCATTGATACCGCGGCGAAAGTTCCTTCATCACTTTCGTTGACCTCTTGTTTACCAGTTTCATCCAGCCCGCATTTACCAGCATTTTCGATGCGAGTTCCCACACCGCCGCGATTGCTTGCGTGTATCGCGCGGGCCACGCCGATTAACTCCCCGGCAACCTAAATTCGATACCAACAATTTTGGTCGAATTGCACGGATGTACTGCGGTCGACCGCGTACAGAGTAAGCGTTGCGTGAGCGTACCATGTTTGGGTTGTGTGCCCGGCCGAAGGACGTGCGTAACTTTGCGTCCTTCGTGCTCGGTCTCATCATATTTGCACTGATGCCGACGGAAGCCGGCTATCAGGATATTGGCTCGCTGCTCGCGCGCCAATCCGGCATGGCCGAACGCTGGCAGAAGCGCGTTTCATCCGCCGCCGCCAATGTGCAGCTCGCCACCTACAGCTTCGGGCGGCCGATCGGCACGTCGCAGCCGAAACTGCCGAGCTATCAGCTCGCGAGCCTCGATGCACGCGACATCACCGGCTCGATCAACCGCAGCAACCCGCTGGTCGTGCCGCCGCCGCGTTATCAGGCTGCGGACTTTCCCAAGGTGGATCGCACGCTGAAGGGGGATCGCCTCGTCGTCCGGCCGCCGGAGCCTGCGGATACTGCGCCGCCCGCCGAGACCAAGCCCGAGGATCCCGCGACCTCGAATTACTCGGTGAAGGGTGCCAAGACTGCAAGCCTGCCGCCGAAGGCCGGGAGTGCACCGCTCGATCCCGAACTGCAGGAAGCGCTCAACGCGCCGCCGCTGAAGCAATACGACAAGTCGCTGTCGCTGGAGACCGCGCCGGCCAATGCGCCCGCGCGTCAGGGTGAAGTACCGGCCACGCTGGAGGCCGCACCGCGCGACAGCTTCTCGGTGAAAACCTCGACGCTGTTCTTCGGCTCTTCGCTCGGCTCTGCCGGCAGCATCGAGCGCTGGCAGCCGGGCGAAGAGCCGACCATCGTGATGCCCGGCGCGATTCCGGATCCCGACATGAAGGTGATGGCCTCGCTGCCGGTCGATGCCGACGGGCCGGTCAGGATCGGCGAGGGCATCAGCTTCGCGCCGAAGGGCGAGGTCAATGCCGACAACCAGCGCGCCAAGACGCCGGCCGAGCGGCTCGGCCTGCTCGACGAGAAGTCGCGCGCCAAGTCGGAGAAGTGCCTGGCGGAAGCGGTGTACTTCGAAGCGCGCGGCGAGGCGGTGCGCGGCCAGATCGCGGTGGCGCAGGTGATCCTGAACCGCGCCTTCTCCGGCAAGTATCCGGACAATGTGTGCGGCGTGGTCTACCAGAACAAGCACCGCCATCTCGCCTGCCAGTTCACCTTTGCCTGCGACGGCCACCCC
>JAKFVP010000381.1 GCA_021732175.1 Bradyrhizobium sp. | reverse complement strand
GCCGCGCAGCGAGCCGATGATGCCGCGCCCGACGCGCTCGCCCGTCGAGGCGCCGAAAGTGCCGGTCCGCGAACGCGCGATCGTGCCGCCCCCGCCTCCGCCGCCCCCTGCGCCGCCGCCGGCGGCCTCCGCCGCCGACCAGAATCTCGCCGAAATGGCGCAGCGCCTCGAAGCAGCGCTGCGGCGGCCGCCCGGCGACAATGTCGCCCCGCCGGTGCAGCCGGAAGCGCCGCCCGCGCGTGCCCCGCGCAACGAGGCGCCGCCCTCGGCTGCGCCACAGAAGACCAGCTTTGAGAACCTCGAAGACGAGATGGCGTCCCTGCTGGGACGGCCAAAGAATCCTTCGTGAGGGTCGCCGCCCTCCCGCGTAGAGTTTTTCTCAGTATTGCCCTGATAGCCGCCGCCGGATCGCTGGCCGATCCGGCGCTCGCGCAGGATATCAGCATCAATTTCGGCCAGGGCGGCGGCGGCGTCACCGAGCGCGCGATCCAATTGATCGCGCTGCTGACGATCCTTTCCGTCGCCCCCTCGATCCTGATCATGATGACGTCGTTCACGCGCATCGTGGTGGTGCTGTCGCTCCTGCGCACGGCACTGGGCACCGCCACCGCGCCGCCGAACTCCGTGATCATTGCGCTCGCCATGTTCCTCACCGCCTTCGTGATGGGGCCGGTGCTGCAGAAATCCTACGACGACGGCATCAAGCCGCTGATCGCCAACCAGATCGGCGTCGAGGACGCCCTGCAGCGCGCCTCCGGGCCGCTCCGCATCTTCATGCAGAAGAACGTGCGCGAGAAGGACCTCAAGCTTTTCATGGACATGTCGGGAGAAGCTCGCCCGGCAACTCCGGAAGACATGTCGCTGCGCATCCTGGTGCCGGCCTTCATGATCTCCGAGCTGAAGCGCGCCTTCGAGATCGGCTTCCTCTTGTTCCTGCCCTTCCTGATCATCGACCTCGTGGTCGCATCGGTCCTGATGTCGATGGGCATGATGATGCTGCCGCCGGTGGTGGTGTCGCTGCCGTTCAAGCTCATCTTCTTCGTGCTGGTCGACGGCTGGTCGCTGGTCGCCGGCAGCCTGGTGCAGAGCTACGGCGGCGGGTGAGTTGGCAACGCGGGCTGGATTAGCCCGCGCAACGCCGTATGATGCGCCCAACCACATCAGGGACCCGCGTCATGCAGCAACCCTTCGACCGCGCAGCCGAAGACCTCGGCAATTCCATCCATCTTGAGCACGTCAACGTGCAGGTGCCGGACCAGCGCCTGGCAACCCTGTTCTACGTCACGGGGCTGGGGCTGACTCGCGATCCCTATCTCATGGTCTCCGACAGCAACATGTGGGTGAACGTCGGGCGGAGCCAGTTCCATTTGCCCAGCGGCAAGGCGCAGGTGCTGCGCGGGCATACGGCGCTGGTCATTCCCGGCCGCGAAGCCCTGCTCGCCCGGCTCGCGTCGGTGGCGTCCAAGCTGGAAGGCACCGCCTTCGCCTATAGCGAGCACAACGACCATGTCGCGGCGACCTGCCCCTGGGGCAACCGGCTGCGCGTCTATGAGCCGGACGAAGCGCGCTTCGGACCGATCACGCTCGGCATTCCCTATGTCGAATTCGACGTGCCGCCGGGGACCGCTAAGGGCATCGCGGCCTTCTATCCGGAGATCATGGGAATCCCGGCTTCGCTTGAGAACGGCGATGCCAACGTCGCCCGCGCGAAAGTCGGAAAGGAACAGTACCTGCAATTCCGCGAGACCGACCGCAAGCATCCGGATTTCGACGGCCATCACGTCCAGATCTATATCACTGACTTTTCCGGCCCTTACCGGCGTCTGCTCGATCGCGGTCTGATCTCGCGCGAGGACAACCAGTACCAATATCGGTTCACCGATATCGTCGATCTCGCCGACGGCAAGAAGCTATTTACCGTCGAACACGAGGTGCGCAGCGCCACCCATCCGATGTATCTGCGCCCGTTGATCAACCGCAACCCGGCGCAGACCAACCGCACCTACGCCCACGGCCATGCCGATCAGGCCTGGGCGATGGAGGTCGACCCGTATTGACGGGCTGACGTCAGGCCGCGGTCGCGGACTGACGCACCGAGAGGAACACGATCCCGTTCTCGACCTTGGCCGGATGCGAGTGCGTACACCCTTCGTCGGGCGCCACCGCCTTGCCGCTTTCCAGCTCGATGACGAAATTATGCAGCGGGCAGGTCACCCGCCTGTTGTGCACGATGCCCTGCGAGAGCGGACCGCCCTTGTGCGGGCAGCGGTCGTCGAGTGCGAACACCTCGTCGCTCTCGGTGCGGAACACCGCGATATGGCCGGAGGCGGTCCGCACTACCCGCGAGCCGAGGCGCGGAATGTCCTTCAGCGCCCCGATTTCGATCCAGTTGCTCATGCGGGCTCCATTACGGCCAGTTGGGCCATCGGCTTGAACTCGTTGCTCTCGACGCCGCCGCGGGCGCGCGCCGCCCACGGATCGTCCTGGGCAAATTTTTGCGAATAGGCAAAGCGATCGTACAGCGCCTTGCGGTTGGCGACGTCTTCGATCACGAGTTTCTTGATCTGCTCGAGGCCGACACGGTCGCACCATTTGTACATGCGCTCGAGGTACCAGCCCTGCTCGCGGTAGAGCTGGGTCAGCGCGGCAATCACCTCGATGGTCTCCTCCTCGGTCTCGACCTTGCCGAGGAACTCGGTGCCCTTGATGTGCAGGCCGGCGGCCCCCGCGAAATGGATCTCGTAGCCGGAGTCCACGCAGATCACGCCGACGTCCTTGCAGGTTGCTTCCGCGCAGTTGCGCGGGCAGCCGGAGACGCCCATCTTCACCTTCGCTGGCGTCCACGAGCCCCACATGAACTTCTCGATCTTGATGCCGAGCCCGGTGGAATCCTGGGTGCCGAAGCGGCACCATTCCGTGCCGACGCAGGTCTTCACCGTGCGCAGGCCCTTGGCATAGGCGTGGCCGGATACCATGCCGGCGTCGTTGAGATCGGCCCACACCGCCGGCAAATCCTCCTTCTTGACGCCGAGCAGGTCGATGCGCTGCCCGCCCGTGACCTTCACGGTCGGGATCTTGAACTTGTCGGCGACATCGGCAATCGCCCGCAGCTCGTTCGGCGTGGTCACCCCGCCCCACATGCGCGGCACCACGGAATATGTGCCGTCCTTCTGGATGTTGGCGTGGACGCGCTCGTTGATGTAGCGCGACTGCTGGTCGTCCTTGTATTCGCCGGGCCAGGTTGCGATCAGATAGTAGTTCAGCGCCGGCCGGCAGGAATGGCAGCCGTTCGGCGTCTTCCATTCCATGAACTTCATGACTTCGGGAATGGTCTTCAGATTCTGCTCGACGATGACGCGGCGGACGTCGTCATGGCTGTGGTCGGTGCACTTGCAGACCGGCTTGACCTTGGGCGCGGCGGAATAGTCGCCGCCGAGGGTGAAGGCCAGCACCTGCTCCACAAGTCCGGTGCAGGAACCGCAGGAAGAAGATGCCTTGGTGTGCGCACGGACATCGTCGAGCGTGAACAGCTTTTTCTCGACGATCGCCTTCTTGATCTCGCCCTTGCAGACGCCGTTGCAGCCGCAGATTTCCGTCTCGTCGCTCATGGCGGCGACCGAGTTCTGGCCGGCATGCCCGCCGTCGCCGAGATTGGCGGCGCCGAACACCAGCCGCTCGCGCATGGCCGAGACGTCGGTGCCGTCGCGCAGGTGCTGGAAATACCAGGGGCCGTCGACGGTGTCGCCGTAGAGCACGGCGCCGACGATCTTCTTGTCCTTCAGGATGATGCGCTTGTAAACGCCGCGGTTGGCGTCCTGCAGCACGATTTCTTCCTTGTCCGGCCCGGGCGCGAAGTCGCCGGCCGAGAACAGGTCGATGCCGGTCACCTTCAGCTTGGTCGAGGTGACCGAGCCGTCATAGGTGGCAAAGCCCTTCATGGCGAGATGATTGGCGCAGACCTTGGCCTGGTCGAACAGCGGTGCGACGAGGCCGTAGCAGGTGCGGCGGTGCTGCACGCATTCGCCGACCGCATAGATGCGGCCGTCATAGGTCTGCATCGTGTCCGACACGACGATGCCGCGCTCGCAATAGAGCCCGGCCTTCTTGGCGAGGTCGATATTGGGCTTGATACCGACCGCCATCACGACGATGTCGGCGGGCAATTCCGTGCCGTCCTTGAAGCGTACGCCGGTGACGTGGTCGGTGCCGAGGATCGCCTCGGTCTGCGCCGGCATCTTGAACACCATGCCGCGCTCTTCCAGCGACTTTTTCAATAGCCCGCCGGCGACCGCGTCGAGCTGCCGTTCCATCAGCGTGTCCAGGAGATGCACGACCGTGACGTTCATGCCGCGCTTCATCAGGCCGTTGGCGGCTTCGAGCCCAAGCAGGCCGCCTCCGATCACCACCGCATGGCGGCGGGTGGCGGAAGCCTCAACCATGTGCTCGACGTCGCGGATGTCGCGGAAGCCGATGACGCCCTTCAGATTGTTGCCGGGGAGCGGCAGCACGATCGGGTTGGAGCCGGTCGCGATCAAGAGGCGGTCGTAGGCTACGCGCTCGCCGCTGGCGGTGACGACCTCGCAGGTACGACGGTCGATCATCTCGATCGTCTCGCCCTTGCGCAGCGTGATGCCGTTATCCTCGTACCACTGCTCGGTGTTGAGCATGATGTCGTCGACGGTCTTCTCGCCGGCCAGCACGGGCGAGAGCAGGATGCGATTGTAATTGCCGTAGGGCTCGGCACCGAACACCGTGATTTCGTAGAGATCGGGCGCGCGCTCCAGCAGCGTCTCCACGGTGCGGATGCCGGCCATGCCGTTGCCGATCACCACCAGTTTCTGCTTCGTTAGTCTCTCGAGCATGGTCTGCCTTTCAAATTCCGACAGCTTCGCCAACGACGCAGCGGGCGTCGTTATCGGCGGGGCGATTTCTCAGGGATTTTGCGAGGCCCTTCAGCGGGCGCTGACCGACGGCAATGGCGGCCTGAATTCCTTATTTCAAGACCCGTGCCAAATCGGCCATTCCATTTAAGTTAAATAATTCAATGGCTTATAAATAAGCCTAAATCCGCGCCCTGGCTATTTCCAAGCCGCCTCCGCCCAAAAGATTGGCTCGACAGTCCATCTATTGTGCAGTGCGGCGGTAAGTCTCTCCGGCCAGACCACCACGTCTGCACCGCGCCCGTCAGGCGCGCGCTGAGCGGTCTCGCGCAACCTTTCGTCGTGATTTTCTGATCGCAATCATCGCATCCACAGAACATCGCACTCCATCGGGCGCGGCTATCAGTTGGATTGACTGACGTCTTTTGCCACTCCCATAATCCCGGCCAAGTGCACGGACAACGACGTGAGCGTAATCCCTCCGATTGCGCGTAAAGAAGAGTGCACAGGGGGTCAGGGCTTGTCGGCATCGCGACGTCCCATGTTCGGCGAGCAACAGCGCTTCGTGCTGCTCCTGATCGCGCCAGCAGCGCTGTTGATGCTGCTGTTCCAGGTCGTGCCGATCGTGATCGGCGCCAACGCCAGCTTCCGCGACTGGGCGCTCTATAATCCCAAGAAGATCTGGGTCGGCCTTGCGCATTATCACTCGGTCATCACAGACCCGGCCTTCCTCTATGTCGTGCTGCCCAACACCTTTCTCTTCATGATCCTCAGCGTGCTCGGCGCGCTGGTCACGGGCCTCGCGCTGGCGCTGCTGCTCAACCGCCCCTTCCCGGGGCAAAAGATCGTGCAGACCATCCTGCTGGTGCCGCTGATGGTGGCGCCTGTCATTGCCGCAATCATGATCCGCTGGATCTTCAACGACCAGTTCGGCATCGTGAATGTGGTGCTGGAAGCGCTCGGCTTCGACGGCCAGCCCTGGCTGGTGCAGCGCTGGAGCGCGTTTGCCATCATCGTGCTGACCGACATCTGGCTGTGGACGCCGTGGTTCACGCTGCTGCTGCTTGCGGGCCTGCAAAGCCTGCCGAAGGAGCCATTCGAGGCGGCGGCGATCGACGGCACCTCGACATGGCGCGTCTTCCGTTACCTGACGCTGCCCATGCTGCGCCCGGTAATCGTGGTCTGCGTCGTGATCCGCGCCATCGACGCCTTCCGCACCTTCGACATCGTCTGGACCCTGACCGGCGGCGGCCCCGGCCGCTCGACCGAGCTGTTCAGCCTCTATGCCTATGTGCTGGCCTTCCTCAACCTCGATCTCGGCCGCGGCTCGGCGGCCGCAATCATCGGCGGACTGATCATCCTCGTGCTCGGCGTGGTGATGTACCGCCTCGTCGACCGCATCGCGAAGGCGTGACCCCATGCCGATGGTGACCCGCCCGCAATTCCTGCCCGACCTGCCGAACTGGAGCCGCAAGACCTTCTTTGCGGTCGCGCTTGCCGCGATCTGCTTTGCCTTCGCCTTCCCGGTGCTGTGGCTGATCCTGACCTCGCTGCGGCCGGAATCCGGCGTCTACTACGTGCATCGCGGCACCGAATTCACACTTATCAATTTCAAGGACGTGCTGGCCCAGGAACGCATCGTCCACGCCTTCATCAACAGCGCCGTGATCTCGACGCTGGCGACCGTCTTCTCCCTGCTGGTGACGGTGTCGAGCGGTTACATGCTGTCGCGCTTCACCGGCCCCGCCTCGCGGATGTGGTTCGGCACCATCTATGTGTTCCGTTGCGTGCCTTACATCTCCTGGGTGCTACCGCTCTATTTCGTGGTGCAGAGCTGGGGCCTTTACGACACCTATATCGGGCTGCTGCTGCCGCACATCGCCGTGCACATCTGCTTCTTCTCCTGGCTGATGAAGGGATTCTTCGACGGCATCGATCCCAGCATGGAATATGCCGCCATGATCGACGGTTGCACCCGCTGGGGCGCGTTCATCCGCGTCGCCATCCCCTCGGCATTGCCGGCGATCTCGGCGCTGGCAGTGCTGTGCTGGCTGTTCACCTGGAACGAATTTTTGTTCGCGCTGATCCTGACCGGCAACCGCGTGCCTGTGATCACGGTCGTGATGGCGCAATTTGTCACCGAAATGGGCCTGCACTGGAACCTGATGGCGGCAACCGCCGTGATGGCGCTGCTGCCGGCATTTCTGGTGGCGTTGTTCGGCCAGAAATATGTGATCCAGGGTTTACGTATCTGACCAAGAGAGAGAAGACGAGAGCATTACCGAAATAACGACAATAACGAGGAGGAGTATCATGCAGGGATTGGCAAGATGGGCTTTGGCGGCCGCAGCGCTCGTGGCCGCAAGCGGCAGCGTCGCCGCTCAGGAGGTGAAGGAGCTGCGGATCGGCTACCAGCCGAACCCGATCCAGGAATTGTCGATCGCGATGTTCGAAGCCTGGGGCGCCAAGAACGGCGTCAAGATCGTCAAGGTGCCGAATTCCTACGGCGTCTATGTCGAGAAGATGACGGCGTCGCTGACCTCAAACTCCGATCAGTACGACGTGATCTGGCACAATGACGACTGGGGCCAGACCTGGGCGCACCTGCTGGAGCCGATGGACGACGTCGAAGCCAACAAGTTCGCTTCCAAGTGGAGCATGGACAAGATCGTGTTCGGCAACGACAAGGGCCAGAACACCGTGGTGCCGATGGGCCAGACCTTCAGCGTGTTCTTCTACCGCTCCGACCTCGTCAAGCCCGAGGAAGTGCCGAAGACGCTGGACGAGCTCGTCACCATGAGCAAGAAGCTGCAAGCCGAAGGCAAGGTGAAGTTCGGCTATGTCGGCGGCGCCTCGATGAACAACTCCTGGTTCACCTGGTTCTGGTCGATGTGGGGCAACAATTGCGACGTGCTGATGCCGTTCTACGAGCGCGACAACAAGAAGCTGGCTGCAGCCGGCTGGAAGTCGAGCATGAACGAGCCCTGCATGCAGAAGACCGTCGAGTACTGGTGGGATGCGATCAACACCCACAAGATCGTGCCGCGCGGCATGCCCGCCTATGACCGCAACGAGGCCAACGCCGTCTTCACCGCCGGCGACGCCGCGTTCACGGTGGCGGACACGCTGTGGTGGGGCAATTTCAACGATCCCGCCAAATCCAAGGTCGCCGGCAAGGTCGCCGCCGCCCGCTTCCCGCTCGGTCCGGACCGGCAGAAGCCGTTCGGCTGGGACGACATCTGGGGCTGGGCCATCCCGAAATCGATTCCGGAAGAGCGCAAGAAGCTCGCCAAGCAGATGCTGAATGCGATGATGCTCGACAAGGAAGGCCAGATCAAAATGTTCAAGGCGACCGGTGCGCCGCCGCCCAACACGTCGTTCTGGCCTGAAATCGCCGAGCAGGAGCCCTTCATGAAGCTGTTGAAGGAGGCGGTGCTGGATTCCCCGGACAAGGTGCGCGGCGCCTATTACTTCCCGCAATGGCCCGCCGTGCACAAGGCGTTCAACGACACCGTGACCAAGGCCGTCACCGGCAAGCGCGAGGACATCGCCAAGGTGCTGGCCGAAGGCGCGCCGCTGGTCAGCAAGGCCGCGCAGCAATAACAGCGAAGGCCCGCCGCGGATTGCCGTGGCGGGCCGCTCATTTTTCAGTTCAGGGATTTAGTGTCGGATGGCAGCGATCAGCCTCAACAAACTCAACAAACACTACGGGTCGCTGTTTCACGCCGTAAAGGATGTCGATCTCGAAATCGCCGACAAGGAATTCGTGGCCCTGGTCGGCCCGTCCGGCTGCGGAAAGTCCACCACGCTGCGCATGATCGCGGGGCTCGAGGACATCTCCAGCGGCGAAATCCGCATCGGCGGCAAAATCGTCAATCACCTGCCGCCGCGCGACCGTGACGTCGCCATGGTGTTCCAGAACTACGCGCTCTACCAGCACATGAGCGTCTACGACAATCTCGCCTTTGGCCTGCGCAACAAGCGCGTCGCCGAGACCGAGATCAGGAGCGCAATCGATCGCGCCGCCGACATCCTCGGCCTGCACGAACTGCTGCAGCGCAAGCCGAAGCAGCTGTCCGGCGGCCAGCAACAGCGCGTCGCGCTCGGCCGCTGCATCGTGCGCAATCCGCAGGTGTTCTTGTTCGATGAGCCGCTGTCAAACCTCGACGCCAAGCTGCGTGCCCGCATGCGCATCGAGATCAAGCGCCTGCATGCGCAGATCCCGACCACGTCCGTGTTCGTCACCCACGACCAGATCGAGGCGATGACCCTGGGCGATCGCGTCGTGATCATGCGCGACGGCTACGTCCAGCAGGTCGGCACGCCACTCACGGTCTATGAGAAGCCCGCCAACAAGTTCGTGGCCGGCTTCATCGGTGCGCCCGCGATGAACTTCGTCGACGTCACCGTGCGCGGCGACGCGGTCGAGACGTCGGGCCTGAAAATATCGGTCAACCCGGCCTATGCGCGCGCGCTGCAGCCCTACGACGGCAAGCCGGTCGTGATGGGCGTCCGTCCCGAGCATCTCGCTTTGGGCGACGGCGCGCCCGGCTCGAGCTTCGATGCCCGCGTCGAAGTCGTCGAACAACTCGGCTCGGAAATCCTGCTGGAGACGCGCGCCGGCGCCGACAGCATCACGGTCGCCCGCGTGCCCGCGGAGACCAGGATCGCCCCCGGCGACCGGGTGAAGGTATCGTCGCAGCTCAGCAGGCTGCATTTCTTTGATCCGAACACAGAGCTGCCGATCAGCGGCTGACAATCCGGCCAGTTCAGTCGGCGTCCTCGGATTTCGAGCTGCGGTTTAAAATCTGGTCTTCAGGTACGCCTTCTGCGGCCGGGACACGTCCCGGTATTGGCGGAAGCTTGCGTTCGGCCGCCGCTTCGTCGCGGCTTTGACCGGGACGCAGGATGGTCTTGCCAAAATCAAGGACAAGCTTGTCGCCCTTAATCACCAGCGCTGAATCACGGGTCTTTTCAGCCATTGTGGGCCTCGTTCGTGCCTTCAACATATAGGCGTGTCCGCGCGTTCAGGCCAGTACGGAATGTCGCCCAAGAACCCGCCATTCTTGCTTTTAGGTTGCATATGCTATAGCATTCCCCTTCTAACTGAATAGGTTTGCGATGCCCGCGGTCATGGATCCGAAGGCCTCCCTACCGGCTGGAGAGCCGCTCACACTCTCAGTCGCTCGCAGCAATGCACCGTTTTCGCGTGCAGCACTGGGCTTGCCTGAGGTTCGGCAGGAGCCCGACGTCCTCAAGCCGCTGCGGCCGAAAAAAGAACCGCCGCCGGTTGCCGACCAGGTCGATCAGGCGCAGATTCTCAACGATCACCCGGCTGGTGGCCCGCCCGGTGCCCCGCCTCCGCCAACGGCGCCACCGCCTGTAGCCCCGCTTCCACATGCGCCGCCACCGTTTGCTTCGTTTCGCGGTGGCGTCGACAACGGCACAACCATTCCACCCGACACTGCCGGCGCGGTTGGTCCGGCGCATGTCTTCAATCCCCTTAACAACAATGTCTGGATTTTCGACCGCGCCGGCAACCAGGTTGCCCCTGTTGTCTCATTGAACGCATTCTGGCGCGGGTTGGGCATTCAGGGGAATACGTTTGATCCACGTGCAATCTTCGACCCCTATGCGCGCCGGTACATCTTCGTCACCATGGCGGATGCTGACAGTCCCACATCCAGCCTGCTCGTTGCAGCAAGCCTGACCGACGATCCGACTCAGGGATGGGTCTCGCATGCCATCCGGGTCGACGACGCGGCCCAGGGAGTAGTTTGGTTCGATTTTCCGAGCGTCGGATTCACCTCTGACAAGATCACCATTCAGGTTAATCTTTTCACCCGCAACGGGTCTCAGTTTGCGGGATCCACGGTCTACGCGATCGACAAGAACAGCCTGTACAATTCACCGCACCAGGCGCTCGTGCAGCGTTTCACGCTTGCGAACCAGGGTGCGACCCACGTTCCCGCGGTAACGTATGATCCGAATTTTGCCGATCAGTTCCTGCTGGCGCGCTGGTCCGGCAACATCCAGAATCAGGGTTACCTCGTTTGCTATCGCCTGTCCGGCAATGTTGCGACAGGAAATGCCACTCTGGCGCGCGTCGGATTCATCTCGACGGCGCAGAATTGGGCGTCCTTCCCGCCCGGTGATATCGCGCCCCAGGTTGGAACGAATGATCGGCTGAGCGTCGGGGATGACCGGCTTCTCACGGTTTGCTATCGGGGCGGCAAGCTTTATGCCTGCCACGCTATCATGCTGCCGACCGCGAATCCGACGCGAAGTGCGGTGCAATGGTTTGAGATCGACACTTCAACCTGGAACGTGCTGACCGTCGACCGCATCGACGATGCGAGCGGCAATGCATTCTACTCGGCGCCGTCGCTGGCGGTTAACAGTGAAGGACAGGTCATGATAGGTCACGCCCAGTTTGCGTCGACCATTCATGGCTCCGGGGCCTTCACCCTTCGCGCCGGGTCGGCTGCCGCTCCCGGCCCGACGATTTTTGCACCGGGTCTCAACACCTATAAGAAGCCAGCCGTCTTCGGTGGCACGTCCAACAGATGGGGCGACTACAGCCACACCCAGGTCGATCCGAACGACCAGGATTTCTGGACAGTTCAGCAGTTCGCCGACGACCCGGCGGATACCTGGGGCACGATGTGGACAACGGTAACACCGCAGCCTGCGGCAGTAGTACCGGCGCCTACGACCGACGTGTGAATCTCAACCCTAACCATCGGGAGAGAACCAAATGGACTGGATCGAGAAACTGTTCGGCATCAGCCCGGACGGCGGCGACGGCAGCGCGGAAGTGCTGGTCGTCCTTGCCTTCTGCATCGTGCTGGCAGGCATCATCGTCTGGCGCATCCCTGCCTTGCGCGCCAGCGCACGACGAATTTTTCAACGGCCCCGCGCAGGGTCTTGACCGAGCGGAGGAGGAGCCATGGGTGAGGTCAACAATGCCGCTCCCCGGCCGCAGCTCGCGCCCGGACAATTGCGCACGGTGACAAATGAGGTAGCGGCTCGCGTCAAGGATCTGGCAAAGAATCCCTCGCCGAGATTGATGCCGCTGGCGCCGGCGGGCGTGGAGGCTGCACGACCGGTCAGGCCCGGTGTGGAACGCTGGCCGGTGAAAACCGGTGTCGACGACGACGTAGAGAAAGTCGGGACGCTCGATTTCGCTGGAGCCAACTCCGAGGGAATCGTTCCAACGACCGTCGAAGAGTTGATCGAGTTGCCGCGCCCGGACGACATGGCGGATATCGGCGGCTTTCAATCCGATTATCAGACCAAGCGCGCCGAGCCCGTGGAGCTCGTGATTTGGCAGGTTGATGCCGACATCACGGTCATCAAGAAGGAAGGCGATGGCGACCTACACATCGTTCTGCAAGGCAGGAGCGGCGATACCATGATCGCGGAGGTGCCCAAGCCTGATCGCGCCTTCGTTGGCAGGGGAAGCCCTTGGTTCGACGCCATCAAGGAAGTTCGAGGCAAGATTGCCAATCGATTCGGGCAAACCTTTGCGCAGACGCCGCTCACGCAATTGAACGCCAAGTTTGCTATGCCAGCCGCACCACTCGTGCTGTTGCCCGCTGCCCCCCCGCCGGCGGCACCGGTTGGCGGATTGGTCACCGAGCCCCCCGATGGGGACATCTTCGACTCGATGCCGCCGTTCAAGGCGCAGGTTCCGCAAACGCCGGTCACGATCACCGGTGTTGGCTTTTTCGATCGTGTTCACGATCAAACCGGCGTTGCGATGAAAAACGGAATTGAATTGCATCCCGTGCTTGCAATCGAATTCCGCTGACCGAGGCCCGCTGTAGTCGAACATCTACGCGCGGGCCTGCCCTACTTCCCCTTATCCCCTTCCGCAGCCGGATTCGCCGCCACCGCCGGGCCGCCGCCGAACAGGGTCGAGAGCTGGCGCGTGCGGCGCGTGTCGATGCTGACATAGGCCGTCATGCCGGCGCGCAATTGCGGCTCGCCGGGTTGCTCGACCAGCCGCAAGCGCACCGGCAGGCGCTGCACCACCTTCACCCAATTGCCGGATGCGTTCTGCGCCGGCAGCACCGCGAACTCCGCGCCGGTGGCAGGACTGATGCTCTCGACCACGGCATCCCAGGTGACGTCGGGGTGCATGTCGAGCACAACCTTGGCCTTCTGCCCCACCTTCACATGCGTCAGCTCGGTCTCCTTGAAGTTGGCCTCCAGCCACGGCCGGCGGTCGGTCACGACGGCAAACAGCGGGGTTTGCGGCTTCACCTGCTCGCCGAGTTGCAGGCGGAAATTGACGACGACGCCCGATTTCGGCGCCTTGATCTCCGTGTAGGACAAATCGAGCGCGGCGCGATCGCGCAGCGCCATCTTCTCGCGGACCGCTGCGAACTCGTCGGTTGGCCGATCGGGCTTGCCGCCGAGCGCCGCTTCCACCCGTGCAATGCGCTGGTGCAGCACGGTCAGGCGATCCTCGCCTTCCTGCTCCTCGCTGTTGGCCTTCTCCAATTGCGTCACCGAGGCGACGCCGCGGCCGGAAAGGTCGCGCTGGCGCCGTGCCTGGGTTCGCAGATATTCCAGCTTGTTCTCGGCCTCCTTCGCCTCGGCCCGGATCTCGCGCAAATTCGCCTTCATCTGCTCGACCGCGGCGCGCGCGGAATCGACTTCGGCATCCGCCTTCGCCAGCGCGAGCTGGTAGGTCGAGGGATCGAGGCGCAGCAGCACGTCACCGGCCGAAACGGCCGAATGATCCTGGATGCGCAATTCCATGATACGGCCGGGAACTTCGCTGGCGATCTGGGCGATGTCGGCCTTCACGAAGGCATTTTCGGTCGTCATGTGACGGCCGCCCTGCAGCCACAGCAAGAGCGCCCCGAGCACGACAAGCGCGGGCACGCCGATCAGCGCCAGCCGTTGCAGTTTCTTGCTCATGGCGCGGCCCTGCCACTATGCCGGCTGCCATTGTGCCGGCTTGCACCGTTCAGCGCACGCTTGCGTCCGTTTGCCGCCGCGCCCGCCGGCGCATCGCTGCCGTCAGCCGACACCAGCGTGGACTTGACGGTTTGCAGCAGGCTCATCAGTTGCGTTCGCTCGCGCGCCGAAAGGTCGGCCAGCGCGGCATCGACGGTCTCCTCCGCCACGCGCCAGATCCGCTTGTGAACCCGCTCGGCGTCGTCGGTGAGATAGACGCGCTTGACGCGGCGATCGTTGCGCGCGATGCGGCGTTCCACCCACCCATTGGCAACCAGCCGGTCGATCATGCGCCCCGCGGTCGCCTTTTCGACTTCCATCATTTCGGCAAGTTCGGAGAGCGACGCCCCGGGGCGGCGATGCAGCCGCGTCAGCACCAGCCATTGCGCGCGGGTGATGCCGAGGCGGCGGACCCGGCGGTCGAATTCCGTCCGCAGCAGCCGGGCCACGTCGGAAATCACGACGCCGACATATTCCTCCGTATTGGGCATGGCGCGGTTGTATCCGACCTGATTAGTAAGCTAGGTTATCAATATTGGTAAGCTAGGTTATAATCCGGCCGGCAATCAAGGGAAAACGCCTTGAGTTCAGCTGAAATTGCAGAGGAAGCAGCCGAAGGCATGACACCGGCGCAGCGCTATCTGACGCTGACGACGGTGGTGCTCGGCTCCTCCCTGTACGGCACGGCGCTGCTGACAACGTCAACCATCCTGCCGCAAATGCAGGGCGCGCTGTCGGCGACCCAGGACGAGATCGCCTGGGTGATGACGTTCAACATCCTCGCTACCGCCGTCGTGACCCCGATGACCGGCTGGCTGGTCTCGCGCTTCGGCACCAAGCGCGTGATGATCTGGTCGATCGCCCTGTTCACCCTTGCGACGTCGCTGTGCGGGATGGCGCAATCGCTGGAGACGCTGGTGCTGTGGCGCATCCTGCAGGGCGGCGCCGGCGCGCCGGTCGTGCCGCTGTCGCAGTCGATCCTGTTCGCCACCTTCCCGCGCCGCCAACACACGATGGTGATGTCGATCTTCGGCATGGCAGTGGCGGTCGCGCCGGCCTTCGGGCCGGTGTTCGGCGGCTATCTTGCCGAGATGCACAGCTGGCGCTGGTCGTTCTACATGCTGGTGCCGATCGGGATCGTATCGACGATCGGCATGGCCCTGACCCTGCCGGCTGACAGGCTGCTCGAGAAGGTCCGCTTCGACTGGACCGGCTTCATCGCGCTTGCCACGGCGCTCGCCGCCATCCAGCTCGTGCTGGCCCGCGGCGTCCGGCTCGACTGGTTCGAATCGACCGAGATCGTGATCGAATGCCTGGTCGCGGCCATCGCTTTCTACGTCTTCCTCGTGCACAGCCTCGGCGCCCGCCATCCCTTCGTGAACCTGAAATTGCTCAGCGACCGCAACTACGCGATCGGGCTCGCGCTGGTGACGATCTACGGCATGCTGAACTTCACGCCGATGGTGCTGTTGCCCCCTCTCCTGCAGCAGCAGGCCGGCTTTCCCGACATGCTGGTCGGAGAGGTGATCGGATGCCGCGGCGTCGGCATGCTGGTGGGATTCATGACCGCCGGCTTCATGAGCCGGATCGATCCGCGCATCAGCATGGCCTTCGGCTTCGGCCTGCAGACCGTCGCTGGCCTCTGGATGCTGACCTTCGACCTCAACGTCACGCTGGAGATCCTGATCGTCAACAGCGCCATCCAGGGCTTTGCCGTCGGCGTGGTCTGGGTGCCCATCACGGCGGTAGCCTTCGGCACACTGGATGCGAAACACTACGCCGAGGCTTCCGCGATTTTCCATTTGCTGCGCAACATCGGATCGAGCTTCTTCATCTCGCTGTCGATCGCCGAGATCGTGCGCACCACCGGCGCCAATTACAGCCGCATGACCGAGATGATCACGCCGTATAACCGCGCGCTGAAGATGCCTGACGTGACAGGCGGATGGAATTTCGACACCGTCACGGGCCTCGCCCGGATCGCCAAGGAGATCACGCGACAGGCGACGATGATCGGCTACCTCAACGCCTTCACGATGTACACGGTGGCCTCGGGGCTTGCGGTCGTCTTTGCGCTGTTCGTCCGCGGCCGCAAGGCGGCGTGAGGCGATAGCCGCCCCCCGTCGCAATGACGGGGTGAGAGCGTCGCGCCGGCCCCCTACCCCTTCACATCATACTGCTTGCTGAGATGATCGCCGATCTGCACCAGCATGGCGACGCATTCGGGATAGCCGGGCTTTGCCACGGTGGCTTCGTCCGCCTTGGCGCGGAATTCCCAGCTGTCGCCGTCGCGCAGCACGGAGATGACGATGCCGTCGGGGCAGTCGGCATGAACCTTCAGTTCGGCGCGCGCCATCGCGATCAGTTCGGCTTCGGTCTTTACAGGCTTGCTCATGACGTCTCCCCGGCAGTGACGGGGCTTAAATTGCCGGTTTGCCGCGCCGATGTCGAGAGGAGCGCCTTATCGTTTGAGCACGATCTTGATCCGAAAACCGGTACCCACTTTGCGCTTCGCGGCCCTGCGGGTCGGGATCGTGCTCAGCGCCGTGGCAGCTTGACCTGTTTCAGCCCGACGATCTCGGGCAAGGAACCGGTCGAGACCGGGTCGTGCTTGGCCTCCGGCGGCAGCGGGCCGCGGGCGGTCATGTCGGGGAAACGCGCCTTCATCTCACGCAGGAAGCCTTCCAGCGTGTCGACGGCGGCCGCCATCTTGGCGATCTCGGCGAATTCGGCGTTGTTGCCGTTGGCCGGCGTGCTGGCGATGTCGAAGGCGATGCGTTCGGCGTCCCCGCTCATCAGCGGCGCATATTTCTCGCGGAACCGCGCCAGCCCGATCGTGTCCTCCGCCAGCGCGTAACCGACCACCGCGCGGATGATGTCGCTCTTCTCCGCCGAGTTCACCGGTTTGAAGTCTTTCCAGCGATCGCCGTAATACAGCTCGATCTGCTCGGCCGACTCGCGCCATTGCCGCGAGGCCCAGTAAATGTCGGAGCGCAGCCGGATCGCCTCGCGCCCTGAGATGTTGGAGATGATGTCGAGCGCAAGGTCATGGCGGCCGACGTCGCTCTGGGCGCGCGCCTCCAGCAGCAGCCGCTGCTGGCGCAGCTCGCCCGAGAGGTCGGCAATGCGGGTGCCGCGCAGCGCGGAGATGGCGCGATCCGGCTTGCGGTTGGTCAGGTACACCATGGCAAGACGCGCGGCGACCTGCGCGCGCGCCGCGCCCTCCAGCCGCTTGTCGATCTGGTATTGCAGCAGCTCGGCGGCCTGGTCGAGCAGATCGATCGCCACCAGGCGATCGGCGAGCTTGCGGATCATCTCGTCGCCGCGCCGCCCGATCGGGGTCAGGTCGCGAAACTCGTAGAACATCGCCAGCGCGTCGACCGGCGGCAGTTCGTCGCCCTTCGAAGTCATGAACAGCTCGGTGAACAGTGCGCTGGCCATGTCCTGCGCCTGGCGCGACACTTCCGAATTCGGCTGCAGCCGCGTCGCAACCCGCACCGCCGTCAGCGCCTCGTTGTAGCGTCCGGTGTGCGCGTAGATGTCGGACATCAGCTGCAACGCCTTGACCTCGATGGCGTCGCCTCGCCAGGACACCGACAGCGTCTCCAGCTCGCGCAGCGCGTCTTCCTGCTTCACTTCCTCGCGCTTCTGCCGCAGCATGATTTCACGCAGCTTGGCTTCGGCGGCGGAGGCGCGGTCCGC
>JAKFVP010000174.1 GCA_021732175.1 Bradyrhizobium sp. | reverse complement strand
CGCCATTGATGTGACCGACCACGTCGGTGTCGGCCTCCAGCACCACATCCTTGTCGATCAGGCCGGAGCCGGGAATGGAGGGCCCGCCGGTATGGATGGTGCTCTGGATGCCATATTTGCGCGCCCAGCCGACCATCTTGCGCGCGGTGGGACCGTCCTTGACGCCGCCCAGCCCAACCTCGCCCAGCAGTTTGACGCCAGCGGCGGCCATCTCCTTGAAATCCTCTTCCACCATCTCGCATTCGATGACGGGCGCGCCGGCATGCACCTTCACCCCGCCCGGTCGCAGCGTCCAGAACGCGCGCTGCGCGAAGATCGCCATCGCCTTCAGGCCGACGACGTCGCGCGGCCGGCCGGGCATGTGCACCTCGCCGGCGGAGATCATCGTGGTGACGCCGCCATGCAGATAGCTGTCGATCCAGTTGATCTGGTTCTGCCGCGGCGTCCAGTCGCCGGCGACCGGGTGGACATGGCTGTCGATCAGGCCGGGGGCCACGGTGGTGCCGAAAGCGTCGACGATGGTGGTGGCGCCTTCGGTGTTGACGTCCTTGAGGCGGCCGATGGCAGTGATCTTGCCGTTCTCGGCAACGATGGTGTCGGCATCGAGGATCGGCTTTTCCAGCGCCCCCGAGAGCATGAGACCGATATTGCGGATGACCAGCTTGCTTGGGCCGGTCGCCTGGGGTGCGTCATGCGCCATGGGGCAGTTCCCTCTTTGAAATCACTGGCAAATTTGAGCCCGGCTTGACCTCCGGATCAAGCCGGATTATTTGTTTGTATACGAACGATCGTATACGAATGAATTCGCCGGTCAACGGCCCGGCAGCACAGTCCAGGCGGGGATCAGGAAAGAGCGCGATGAGCAATTTCAACCAGGAGAGCGTCACCAGCGTCCATCACTGGACCGACAACCTGTTCTCCTTCACGACGACGCGCGATCCCTCGTTCCGCTTCCGCAACGGCGAGTTCACCATGATCGGGCTCAAGGTCGGCGAGAAGCCGCTGCTGCGCGCCTACAGCGTCGCCAGCGCCAATTATGAAGACCAGCTCGAATTCTTCTCCATCAAGGTGCAGGACGGCCCGCTCACCTCGCGCCTGCAGCACCTTAAGGTCGGCGACCCCATCATCGTCAGCCGCAAGGCGACCGGCACGCTTGTCATCGACAACCTCGAGTCCGGGCGCAATCTCTATCTGGTCGGCACAGGCACCGGGCTCGCACCGTTCCTGTCCGTGATCAAGGATCCCGAGACCTACGAGCGCTTCGAGAAAGTCGTGCTGTTGCATGGCTGCCGGCGCGTGAAGGAGCTCGCCTATGGCGAGATGATCACCGAGAAGCTGCCGAAGGACGAGCTGATCGGCGACTACATCCGCAACCAGCTGATCTATTACCCGACCGTGACGCGCGATCCCTTCCGCAACCGCGGCCGCATCACCGACCTCATCACGTCAGGCAAGCTGTTCGAGGACATCGGTCTGCCCGCGATCGAGCCGGAGCATGACCGCGTCATGATCTGCGGCAGCCCGTCGCTGGTTGCCGATACCCGCGTGCTCCTCAACGAGCGCGGCTTCGTCGAAGGCAATCACGGCGAGCCGGCTCAGTACGTGGTCGAAAAGGCTTTTGCCGAGCGCTGAATATCCTCCCGAGCGCTGGGTCACTGGGCGTGACGGCAATGCCGTCACGCCCTTTTTCCTTTGCCGGAATGTGTCTCCATCGTCATGCCCGGGCTTGACCCGGGCATCCACGCCCTTGCGGCCATGTAAAGAAAGACGTGGATGGCCGGGCCAAGCCCGGCCATGACCGACAATAGGCATGTCTTCTAGCGCTGCGGTCCCATCAGCCGGTCGTCATTCTCGGCGCAGAGCACGTGATGGTGCAGATTGGCGATCCATTGACGGCCGGAGACGGTCATGGCGAGGTACTTGATCGCGCCGCCGAGGTGCTCCGAGACGGTGTTCCAGTAGAAGCTGGGATAGCGGTCGATCAGGTCAGCCGGCGAGGAATAACCGAGCTGGCGGTTCATGCCGACTTCCTCGAACTCCCAGAACAGGGCGTTGGCTTTCTTCGAATAAAGGGGATCGCCGAGCTGGCCGATCAGGTCGGCGGCCTGCACCAGCCGCGGCTCCTGCGACAACTCGGATTCATCCTTCATCGGCAGCGGCGGAAAGCGGGTGCATTCGATCGCATCCGTGACGCGCTTGACGTCGATCTGGGGGGATTTTTCCAACCGCTCGCGGGCGAAGATTTTTGAGCGGTCGACATGGTAGGGCGACAGCGCCGCATCGGAAGCGCCGCGCGGCAGCTCGATGGTCTTGCCGGACTCGTCGATGATGAACTCGTCTGCGGTATCGCCGCTGAGCACGCCGCGCATGTAGCCGATGTCGTGCAGCAGACAGGCCACGATCAGGTGCGCATAATCGTCCGGCTCGATACGATGCGCCAGCGACATGCCCTGTAGAATGTCGCGGCCCACGAGGGTGACCTGAAAGGTGTGCTCGTAATTGTGATAGAGCGCGTCACTGCGCGCGAGGCATTCGATGGTGTTGCGCGCCAGCGCGCCGAGCCGCTCCGCGAGATCGTCGTGGGTCGTGCCGAAGATACTGCGAAAATCCTTGGTGAGAAAACCACCAAGCTTCTTGGCTGCCGATGCGGTGATTGTTTTCACGCAACGCCTCCCGCGCCGGCGTGATCCTAACATTTCGCCAGCAAACGAGAAGCCGGAAAGCTACGGGAGCGGTGGTGTCAGGGGAGGGGTGTATCCGCGCTCTTGCGATGCGATAGCAACGGCAGAATATTGCGCTGCGAGCGGCGGCGCGGCGTTGGGATGATAAGGCACGGGGCAGGGATGAGCGCGGACAGGCATATCGTTCAGTCGGGAGGCATTGCCGCAACCATCAAGGCCGATGGTGCCGAACTCTGTTCGCTGAAAAATGCCGCCGGCGTCGAATTGCTGTGGCAGGCCGGGCCGGAATGGCCGCGCCACGCCCCCCTGTTGTTTCCTATCGTGGGACAACTGAAGGATGATCAACTGAAGCACCGCGGCAAGACCTACCCGATGATGAAGCACGGGGTGGCGCGGGACCACAGGTTCGCCTGGGTCGAGCAGGGCGCGACTTCGTGCCGCCTGGTACTCGACGACAACAGCGAGACCCGCGCGCGGTATCCGTTTCCGTTCCGCCTGACCGTGGCCTATCGAATCACGGAGCGCGAGCTCGACGTCACCCTGGAGATGGCCAACACCGGGACGGAAATCATGCCCGCCTCGATCGGCGGACATCCGGCATTCAACTGGCCGCTGCTTCCGGGATTGGCCAAGGAATCCTATTCGCTGACATTCTCGCATGAAGAGCCTGCGCCGATCCGCCGGCTTGCGGATGGTTTGATGCGTACAAAGCCGGAGCCAAACCCGATCCGGGGGAAAACGCTGCAGCTTTCTGACAGCTTGTTCAAGGACGACGCCATCATCATCGATCGCCTGGCCAGTGCGTCGGTCCGCTTCGCTGCGGGTCGCGGACCGTCGATCGAAATGTCCTGGGAGGGATTTCCTCAGCTTGGCGTCTGGTCAAACGGCGCGCCGTTTCTCTGCATCGAGCCGTGGCACGGCTTTGCGAGCCCGGTGGAGTTCGATGGCGAATTCGCCGACAAGCCCGGCGTCATGCATTTTGCGCCGGGTGAGGCACGGACTTTCCGCTATCGAATTCGAGTGGATTGAACGGTGCGGCAGTAGCGAGGGCCTTCGGGCGCGCCTGCTGCGTCCAGGGGTTGTGGTCGCAAGCTTCGGCGATTCAGGATCGCGCTAGCCGCTGCCCGCGGCAATCCGGCTAAGTGGCTGACCCGAAAGGCCAACCAGGCGGTTGTAATACCTGCGAACTCGCGCGGACCCCACGTGCCACGACAGGCTTAATTATCCGCTAACGCGACCCTGCTAAATTCTGCATGTGTCCATGCGTTCGGCGACGGGGCCGGCGTGCGGCCATCGTGTTTTGCCCACTCACTTTCAGGATCACCAAGATGTTTTCCCGCATCAGCTTCAAGTTCGCCCTGATCATCGGCATCAGCCTCCTCGGCATGCTCGTGATGGGACCGATCGCGCTCTACACGATGCGCGCGCAGATGATGGCCGACCGTGAGGCCAAGACCCAGCACATGGTCGATATCGGCTACGGCATTCTCGCGCATTACCAGAAGCTGGAGAGCGACGGGAAGATGTCGCAGGCCGACGCCCAGACCGCGGCCAAGAACGAGATCCGGAGCCTGCGCTACGACAAGGTCGAGTATTTCTGGATCAACGACATGTCGCCGAAGATGATCATGCACCCGATCAGGCCGGAGCTCGACGGCAAGGATCTCTCCGAGAACAAGGACCCGTCGGGCAACCGTCTCTTTATCGGCTTCGTCGAAGTGGTGAAGAAGAGCGGCGCCGGCTTTTACGCTTATCTCTGGCCGAAGCCCGGTTTCGAGAAACCGGTTTCGAAGATTTCCTATGTGAAGGGCTTTGCGCCGTGGGGCTGGATCATCGGCACCGGCATCTATCTCGACGACGTCGACGCCGTCTTCCGCCAGACGGCGACCATGTTCGGCATCATGGCGCTGGTCGTGGTTGCGATCGTGCTGCTTGCATCCACCATCATCAGCCGCAGCGTGACCAAGCCGCTCAATGTCATCACCGGCCTTACCGGACGGCTGGCCGCCGGCGACCAGGCGTTCGAAGTGCCCTACACGTCGCGCAAGGACGAGATTGGCGGGCTTGCCAAGGCGCTCAGTGTCTTCAAGGACAATGCATCAGCGATCGCCAAGATGCACGCCGAGCAGGCCGAGATGAAGCAGCAGGCCGACGCCGAGAAGCGCCGCACCATGGTGGAATTCGCCGGCAAGTTCGAGGCCACCGTGCAATCCGTGGTCGGCGAGGTCATCACCGACGCCGGAGACATGCGCGATGCCGCAAAGGGCATGTCGCGCACCGCGGGCGATGCCTGCGATCGTTCCAAGGTCGTCGCCGACGCCTGCCAGGAAGCTTCCAGCAACGTGCAGACGGTGGCCTCCGCGGCCGAAGAGCTTTCGGCTTCGATCGCCGAGATCGGCCAGCGCGTGGAGCAGGCGGCACAGGTCGCCGACAAGGCGGCATCCGACGGCCAACGCACCAACCAGGCGGTGGAAGGATTGGCGGCCGCGGCCGAGAAGATCGGCGAGGTCATCGACCTCATCAACAACATCGCCTCCCAAACCAACCTGCTCGCGCTCAATGCCACCATCGAGGCGGCGCGGGCCGGCGAAGCAGGCAAGGGCTTTGCGGTGGTCGCAAGCGAAGTGAAGTCGCTGGCGAGCCAGACCGCCAAGGCGACGGAAGAGATCAGCGCGCAGATCAACGCGATCCAGGGCGAGACCAAGCAGGTGGTCCAGAACATCCAGGGCATCTGCGCGACGATTTTGCAGGTTAACGAGATATCGTCATCGATCGCAGCGGCCGTTGCGGAGCAGGGCGCTGCGACGCAGGAGATCGCCGCCAGCGTGCAGCGTGCGGCGGCCGGCACCAGTCAGGTCTCGCAGAACATCACCAGCGTGACGACGGCAACGACTGAGACCGGCGAGGTGGCGCAGGCCGTGTTGCAGTCGAGCGAACAACTGGCCGGCAAGCTGCAGGTCCTGCAGCGCGAGGTCTCGGAATTCGTCTCAGGCCTGCGCGCGGCGTAGACGGCCGCCGTCTAATCCGCCTTCGGCGTCGCGAACTGCGGAAACAGCTTTGCGACGATCGGGCCATCGGTGCGCCAGGAATGGCAGCCGTTGATGAAGAACGGCCGCTCGGCCGTCTCGCGATGGGTATCCATGGAGTCGGCGCCTTCGGGCCGCTTGCCGTAGGACATGGCCTGGAACAGCGTGGTCACGGCGGGGCCGAGCAGCTCGGCCAGATGCGTGCAGGTCTCGAGCCTGCCGATCTTTCGCCGTACCGCCTCGCGCCAGCCTTTGCCGATCCGCTCGCCGACCAACCGCTGCAAGACGCCGTTGACCTCGATGCAGGTCGGGTAGGGCGTTGCCACCATGTTGGTGTCAGCTTCGCGGACGACCAGGCTGTCGTCGACCGCCAGCCGCAGGCGGATGTCATGCACGGGCGTCCCTGATGGCAGCTCGCCGCGGAACCGGTCGCGCTGCGCGAACGGCTTGGTGTCGACCAGCCGCGCCTCGACTTCCCACAGCCCGTCCTCCCTCAAATAGCCGTCGCATTCCACGGCGCGGCGATGCACCAGGCGGCGCGCTTTTTCCCGAGGGGTGTTTGCAGGCGTCGGCATGTCGGTGATTCCGATTGAGTCCGTAGCCACCCAACCGGCCGTCGGCACCGATGTCAAATGCGTGGGCGGCAGGGCCAGATGCGCGCCGGACACAGCGCGAAATCCGTGGAAACCCAGGCGATTGGCGAGGATACGCGCCGGGGCTTGCTTCGTCCGGAACGGCCTGCAATGGATGGACTGCCCACGCCATGCGGGCGTTTCGAGGAAGTCCAGTTGAGCGAGCGTTATCCCCGTGATCTGCGCGGCTATGGCCGCATTCCGCCCGATCCGCGCTGGCCGGGCGATGCGCGCGTCGCCGTGCAGTTCGTGGTGAACTTCGAGGAGGGCGGCGAGAACAACATCCTGCACGGCGACAAGGCGTCGGAGGCGTTTCTTTCCGACGTGCTGGGCGCGCAGCCATGGCCGGGCAAGCGCCACGCCAACATCGAATCCATGTTCGAGTACGGCTCGCGCGCCGGTTTCTGGCGGCTGTGGCGCATCTTCAATGACCGCAAGATGCCGGCCACGGTGTTCGGCGTTGCCACGGCGCTGAAGCGCAATCCGGAAATCGTCGCCGCAATGCAGGAAGCGGGCTGGGACATCGCCAGCCACAGCCTGCGCTGGGTCGAGCACAAGGACATGCCGGAAGAGGAGGAGCGGCGCGAGATTGCGGAGGCGATCCGCGTCCACACCGAGGCGACAGGCACGCCGCCATCGGGCTGGTACACGGGGCGTTCCTCGATCAACACGCTGCGGCTGCTGATGGAGGCGGGCGGGCTGCAATATCTCTGCGACTCCTATGCCGACGATCTGCCGTACTGGATCAAATCGCGCGGCAGCGAGCCGCACCTGGTGATCCCCTACACGCTCGACGCCAACGACATGCGCTTCGTCAATCCGCAGGGTTTTGGCGGCGGCGTGGAGTTCTTTACCTATCTGAAGGATGCCTTCGACGTGCTCTATGCCGAAGGCGCGACCATGCCGAAGATGATGTCGGTGGGGTTGCATTGCCGGCTGGTCGGCCGGCCCGGCCGCGCCGGCGCGCTGATGGGCTTTCTCGACTACATCGCCAAGCACGAGCGGGTCTGGGTGCCGACGCGGCTGCAGATCGCGCAGCACTGGCACGCCAACATGAAGCATCTGGCGGCCGACGCCTTCGACATCGGCTAGGTGGCATCGGGGGCTACGGCTCTGCCGATTGCTGCATCACGCGTCACGCTCAGCACTTGAGCAAATGCAAATCGGAAAAGCTCCGCTCAGAGATTGAGCAATCTTCGCGCTCCCGTTCAACATTATGAAAATATGACGGATTCGCCGCCGCCTCGCTTTACGGCGGCGTTGTACACAATGGCATGGGCCTTGCAGAACTGTATCCCGAAAGTCTTCTCGTTAGGGGGAGCGCGGGCACCATGGCCAATCCAAAGTATACATCCAGCGGCACCATCGTCGCGGAGCCGGAGCCGATCACGCTGGACTGGTCGAAGACGGCACTCGTCATCATCGACATGCAGCGCGACTTCATGGAGCCGGGCGGCTTTGGCGAAACGCTCGGCAATGACGTCTCGCAATTGGCGCGCGCGGTAAAGCCGATCGGCGCCGTGCTGGCGGCCTGCCGCGACACCGGCATCCTGGTCATTCATACCCGCGAAGGACATCTGCCCGACCTGTCGGATGCGCCGCCGGCCAAGCTCGAGCGTGGCAAGCCGTCCTTGCGCATCGGCGATCCCGGCCCGATGGGCCGCATTCTGATCCGCGGCGAAGACGGCCACGACATCATTTCCGAACTCTATCCGCTCGACAGCGAGATCGTGATCGACAAGCCCGGCAAGGGCGCGTTCTACGCCACTGAGCTCGGCGACGTCCTGCAAAATCACGGCATCGAAAACCTGGTGGTATGCGGCGTCACCACGGAAGTGTGCGTCAACACCACGGTGCGCGAGGCCAATGATCGCGGCTATCGCTGCGTCGTCATGTCGGACGGCTGCGCATCCTACTTTCCCGAGTTTCACGAGATGGGCCTGAAGATGATCAAGGCCCAGGGCGGCATTTTCGGCTGGGTCGCTGACTCAGCCGCAATACTGGAGGCGATCTATCCAACATCGAAAACACTAGCAGCGGGGGCATCACGATGAACACGAGCACAACGGCAGTCAAACCTGGCTTCAAGCCGGCGCTGTGGACGCCGGGCGACTGGAATGCGTTCTTCGGTTTCGGCACCAACATCCTCGTCAACATGCTGGTGCTGACCGGCCTGTTGCGCTTCGTGCTGAAGATGCCGGACTCCCTGGTGTTCGGCCGCATCCTGCCGGCGCTCGGCCTGATGATGTGCCTCTCGACGATGTATTACGCCTGGCTTGCGTACCAGCTCGCGCTGAAGACCGGGCGCAAGGATGTCTGCGCGCTGCCCTCCGGTGTCAGCGTGCCGCACATGTTCATCGTCACCTTCGTGATCATGCTGCCGATCACGCTCAAGACCGGCGATCCCATCAAGGGCTGGTCGGCGGGGCTGGTCTGGGTGTTCTTCCAGAGCTTCATCCTGATGATCGGCGGATTCATCGCGCCGTACATTCGCAGGATCACGCCGCGCGCGGCGCTGCTCGGCACACTCGCCGGCGTCTCCGTCACCTTCATCTCGATGCGGCCCGCGCTTGAAATGTACATGACGCCGCAGATCGGCCTCGTCTGCTTCGCCATTATTCTCGCGAGCTGGTTCGGCGGGGTGCGATATCCGAAGGGGATTCCCGCAGGCCTCGTGGCAATTGCGGCCGGCATGCTGATCGCATGGGGCTCCAACCTGTTCGGCCTCGGACTCGGCGGCCTCAGCCTGAAGGGCCTTGGCGATGCCTTCGCCAATTTCGGCTTCTCGGTGCCGATCCCGGCGATCGGTCACGTCTTCTCCGGCTTCGAATTCCTCGGCATCATCCTGGTCACGGCGATCCCGTTCGGCATCTACGACCTCGTCGAGGCCATGGACAATGTCGAGAGCGCGGAAGCCGCCGGCGATGAATATCCGACCACGCGGGTGCTGACCGCCGACGGCGTCGTCAGCCTCGTCGGCTGCCTGATGGGCAACCCCTTCATCAACGCCGTCTATATCGGCCATCCCGGCTGGAAGGCGATGGGCGGCCGCATCGGCTATTCGGCGGCAACCGGCATCATGGTGGTGCTGCTGTCGTGGTTCGGCATCATCGCGGTGCTGCTGGCGCTGGTGCCAGTCGTCGCGATCTCGCCGATCCTGCTCTACATCGGCATGCTGATCGGCGCGCAGGCGTTCCAGACCACGCCGGTGAAGCACGCGCCGGCTGTCGTGCTGGCGCTGACGCCGCATCTTGCGGCCTGGGCCAAGCTGCAGATCGACACCATGCTGGGCGCGACGCTCAACGCCGCGCAGAGCGTCGGTTCGATGGCAGCGGACAAGGCGGCCGCGGTGAAGACAGCCGCAATCGCTTCGCTGCCGCAACAGGGCGTGATCTATCACGGGCTCGAAGTCATGGGCGGCGGTTCGATCCTCACCGGCCTCATCCTGGGTGCGATCGGCGTCTTTATCATTGAGCGCGATTTCGTGAAGGCGGCGGCCTTCTCGCTGGCCGGTGCCGTGATGACCTATTTCGGTTTCATGCACGGTGAAGCCGTCGGCATCGGCGGCGGCCTCGGCGTCACGCCGCCGGTCGCGTTCGCCTATGTCGTGGTGGCTGCGATCCTGTACGGGCTCGCCAAGTCCGAGACGGTGCCGGCGCCAAGCACGGTGGCCGCCCCGGCGGAGTAGGGGACGGTTACCAGGATTGAGTCCGGCAGCGGTAGAAGGACTGGCTCGCGAACGGCTTGGCGCACCAGGGACTCTTCAGGCGGACCACTCGCCGCTTGCGCGGAGTGGCCGCCTTTTCCGCTGTCGCCGCGGCTTCGTTACCGGTCGATCCCGTCGTAAGCGTTGCGTTGGCCGCGCGTCGCGCGGCCATGGACTGCAGCGCGTCGAAGGAGCGGACGAGTTCGTCGTCGAGGCGGGAGATTTCCGACGGCGGCGGGCGGAACTCGAATCGATCGCCGGTCGTCAGCATGATCGTCGCGGTTACGATGCCAATTGCGCACACAGCCAGCGCGGCTGCGGTTGCCGCCATCCAGCGATACTCAAGATCCTGCTCGTCCCGAAAGATACTCATGGGCGCCAAGATTCCCGGCGCAGTCGCGAAGGTCAGCGGGTCGCCGCCAAAGTCAGACTGGTCACAGTCACCGGTTTGCCGGCCTTGATGATCCCTGCCGTGGTCGCCGCCGGTTCGACGCGCGACCCGATGGCAAGTCCGGCCGTTACGATCGCGGCGATCAAGGCGATCGCGACAATCTTGAGATGGGTGCTGCGGTCTGCACTGTGGATCGAGTGGTTCATCGCCGCCTCCGAAGATTCAGCTCCGACCCTCCCTGTAGGTGCACCGGGCATCCATTTAAATTTCGTATCGTGCCGTAAGGGAGTCCCCCTACGTAATTCCCCCGAGGACTGGCCGAAGGCGCGCAAATGCATGCCGGCGATCAAGTCGCTGTTTTCGAAGCGCTTTTTCCTGAGGCCTTCGGGACGGCGGCGGCAGGTTATTGTTGACTGGCCCTTATTATTTGTACATATGTACAAATGTTATGACCGGAGCCGGATAGGCAAAAGATGCGCAAGCCCAACATGCGCGAAGCGATCCTCGCGGCCGCCGAAGAGTTGTTCTCGATCAATGGGTTCAACGCGGTTTCCGTGCGCGACATCGCGCAGGCCGCCGGCGCCAATCCGGGCAGCGTCACCTACCATTTCAAGACCAAGGACGGCCTGCTGCTGGAGATCTATCAGCGCCACTGCATGCCGATGAACCTGCGGCGCTCCGAATTGCTGGAGGCCGCCAAGCGTGTGCGCGACGTGCAGGACCGGCTGGAGGCGATCGTCCGCGCCTATGTGGTGCCGGCATTCTCCTCGGGCAGCGATCTTGCCGGCGGCGGCGTGCGCTTCACGCGGCTGCGCGCGATCATGTCGGCGGAGGGCAATGAAGTCGCTCGCCGCATCATCGCACAGACTTTTGACGACACCAGCCACGCCTTCATCGACGCGATCCATGAGAGCCTGCCGCATATCCCGCGCACCGAGATCGTGTGGCGCAGCCACTTCCTGCTCGGCGCGCTCTACTACACGCTGGTGACGCCGGAGCGCGTGTCGCGGCTGTCGCGCGGCGAGGCTGACGGCGCCGATCCGGGTGAGGCCATCGAGCAGATCGTGAAATCGACCGTCGCCTCGATGCAGGCGCCGGCGCTCGACAAGCGGTCGCCGCGCAAGCCGCCGGCGGGCAGGGCCCCCGCCGATGCCGGGCTGGCGTAATCAGGAACCGAGCAGGCGGGAATTCGAACCCGCTGCCATCAAGGGAGAGTCACAGTGATCATCGACGTCCACGGCCATTACACCACGGCGCCCAAGGCGCTGGAGGATTGGCGCAACAGGCAGATCGCAGGGATCAAGGACCCGTCGCAGAAGCCAAAAGCGAGCGATCTGAAGATCAGCGACGACGAGCTGCGCGACTCCATCGCCAACAACCAGCTCAAGCAGATGAAGGAGCGCGGCAGCGATCTCACGCTGTTCAGCCCGCGCGCCAGCTTCATGGCGCATCACATCGGCGACTTCGAGGTGTCCTCGACCTGGGCCGGAATCTGCAACGAGCTGTGCTGGCGAGTGAGCAAGCTCTTCCCGGACAATTTCGTCGGCGTCGCCATGCTGCCGCAGTCGCCGGGCGTCGATCCCAAGACCTGCATTCCCGAGATCGAGAAGTGCATCAAGGAATATGGCTTCGTCGGCATCAACCTCAATCCCGATCCCTCCGGCGGGCACTGGACTTCGCCGCCGCTGTCGGACCGGCAGTGGTATCCGATCTACGAGAAGATGGTCGAGCTCGACATCCCCGCGATGATCCACGTCTCGACATCGTGCAATCCGGCCTTCCACACCACCGGCGCGCATTATCTCAACGCCGACACCACGGCTTTCATGCAGTGCCTGACCTCGGACCTGTTCAAGGATTTTCCAAAGCTGCGCTTCCTGATTCCGCATGGCGGCGGCGCTGCGCCCTACCACTGGGGCCGTTTCCGCGGGCTGGCGCAGGAGATGAAGAAGCCGCTGCTGAAGGATCATCTGCTGCACAACATCTTCTTCGATACCTGCGTCTATCACCAGCCCGGCATTGATCTGCTCACCAAGGTGATCCCGGTCGAGAACGTGCTGTTCGCCAGCGAAATGATCGGCGCGGTGCGCGGCATCGATCCGGAGACCGGTTTCCACTACGACGACACCAAGCGCTACATCGAGGCGGCGCCGACCTTGAGCGATGCCGATCGCAAGAAAATCTTCGAAGGCAATGCGCGGCGCGTGTTCCCGCGCCTCGACGCGAACCTCAAGGCGAAGGGCAAGTGAGATGAGTGCCGCGATGAACGATATCGGCATCGTCAAGCGCAACATCGTGCGCGCCGACAAGGCGGCGGTCGAAAAACTGTCGCGCTTTGGCGTTGCCACCATTCACGAGGCGATGGGCCGCGTCGGCCTGATGCAGCACTACATGCGCCCGATCTATTCCGGCGCGCATATGTGCGGCACGGCGGTCACCGTGCTGCTGCAGCCCGGCGACAACTGGATGATGCATGTGGCGGCCGAAATGATTCAGCCCGGCGACGTCGTGGTCGCGGCCTGCACGGTCGAGAATACCGACGGTTTCTTCGGCGATCTGCTCGCCACCAGCTTCCGCGCCCGCGGCGCCAAGGGCTTGATCATCGACGGCGGCGTGCGCGACGTGACTGACCTGACCGAGATGAAATTCCCGGTGTTTTCGCGCGCCATCAGCGCCCGCGGCACCGTGAAGGCGACACTGGGCTCGGTGAACGTCCCCGTGGTCTGCGCCGGTGCGGCCGTCAATCCCGGCGACGTCATCGTGGCCGACATGGACGGCGTGGTCGTGGTGCCGGCGAGGGTCGCGCAGCAGGCTGCAGACGCAGCCGAAGCGCGCGAGGCTAACGAGGCCGACAAGCGCGAAAAGCTTGCCAGCGGCGTGCTCGGGCTCGACATGTACAAGATGCGCGAGCCCTTGGCGAAGGCCGGGCTGAAATACATCGATTGAGTTGAATATGGCTGCCGACATCATTGGCATATCCTCGATGGCGACCCGCCCGCTGCTGGCGGAACTGTCAGGCGCGTACCGGCAGAAGACCGGAAAGTCGGCTGCGATCGAAGCTGTCGGTGGTGTCGATGCTGCCAAGCGCATCCGCGCCGGCGAGAAGTTCGACATCATCGTGCTGGCCGACGACGCCATGAAGACGCTCGAGGCCGACGGGTTCCTCAAGGGTGGCAGCCGGGCAGGCCTTGCCGAGGCTTCGATCGCGGTCGCGGTACGGGCGGGAACGAAGCGTCCGGATATTTCAAGCGAAGCCGCCGTGAAGACGGCCGTGCTCGCAGCGAAGACGGTCGGTTACTCCACGGGCCCGAGCGGCACGCATGTGGCGAAGCTGCTGGAGAAGTGGGGCATCGATCCCAAGGATACCAACAAGGTTGTCGTGCCGCCGCCGGGCGTTCCCGTCGGCTCGCTGATTGCGCGCGGCGAGGTCGAGCTTGGCTTCCAGCAGATGAGCGAATTCCTGGAAGTGCGGGGGATCGAGGTGGCAGGCCTGCTGCCGCCTGAAATTCAATCGGTGACGCTGTTTGCCTGCGGCGTCGGTGCGCAGGCCGGTAATGAAGCCGGCGCGCGTGACCTGATTGCGTTCCTGACCTCGCCGGACGCCAACGCCGCCAAATGGAAGCACGGCATGGAGCCGCCAAGGGAGTTGCCGAGCCGCGCCGGCTGACGAGATGTGTGAAGGATAGAAGTTGATGTCGAAACCTGTGACCGGGCCGTTCGAGAAAACCCCGGGATGGCTGGACTGGTACGACGGTCCGTCCAAGCCGCGCTTCAAGGTGCCCGCGGGCGCGGTGGACGCGCATTGCCACGTGTTCGGGCCGGGCGGCGAATATCCGTACGCGCCGGAGCGCAAATATACGCCATGCGATGCCTCGCGCGCCCAGCTCTATGCGCTGCGCGATCATCTCGGCTTCTCGCGCAATGTGGTGGTGCAGGCGACCTGCCACGGCGCCGATAACCGCGCCATGGTCGATGCGCTGATCCATTCCGGCGGCAAGGCGAGGGGCGTTGCGACCGTCAAGCGCAGCGTGACCGATGCCGAGCTGAAGTCGATGCATGATGCCGGCGTGCGCGGTGTCCGCTTCAATTTCGTCAAGCGCCTGGTCGATTTCACGCCCCGCGACGAGCTGATCGAGATCGCCGGCCGAATTGCGAAACTTGGCTGGCACGTCGTGATCTATTTCGAGGCGGTGGACCTGCCGGAGCTGTGGGATTTCTTCACCACGCTGCCGACCACCGTCGTGGTGGATCATATGGGTCGGCCCGACGTTACCAAGCCGGTGGACGGCCCCGAATTCGAGCTGTTCGTGAAGTTCATGCGCGAGCACAACAATGTCTGGTCCAAGGTGAGCTGCCCGGAGCGGCTATCGGTCGCTGGTCCCCCCGCGCTCAACGGCGAGCAGAACGCCTATCGTGACGTCATCCCGTTCGCCCGGCGCATCGTCGAGACCTTTCCCGACCGCGTGCTCTGGGGCACCGACTGGCCGCATCCGAACCTGAAGGTACACATGCCCGACGATGGCCTCTTGGTCGATTTCATTCCGCACATTGCGGTGACGGAAGAATTGCAGCGCAAGCTGCTGGTCAACAATCCGATGCGCCTGTACTGGCCCGAACAATCCTGAGGAGGCAAGCCATGTCACTCGACAAACCCTATACCGATATTCCCGGCACGACGATCTTCGACGCCGACAAGTCGCGCGAGGGTTATCATCTCAACCAGTTCTGCATGTCCTTGATGAAGGCGGAGAACCGCGCGCGCTTCAAGGCGAACGAGCGCGCCTATCTCGACGAATGGCCGATGAGCGAGGAGCAGAAGCAGGCGGTGATGGCGCGCGACCTCAACCGCTGCATCGCGCTCGGCGGCAACATCTATTTCCTTGCCAAGATCGGCGCCACCGACGGCAAGAGCTTTCAGCAGATGGCCGGCAGCATGACCGGCATGACCGAGGACCAGTACCGCGACATGATGGTGAAGGGCGGACGGTCCATCGAAGGCAACCGCAAGATCGGGGAGAAGAAGTAATGGCCCGCATCACCTCCAGCGTCTACACCTCGCATGTGCCCGCGGTGGGCGCGGCGCTCGACCTCGGCAAGACCGCCGAGGCGTACTGGCAGCCGGTGTTCAAGGGCTATGACTTCTCCAAGCAATGGGAGAAGGAACAGAAGCCCGATGTGATCTTCCTGGTGTTCAACGATCACGCCACCGCGTTCAGCCTCGACCTCATCCCGACCTTTGCCATCGGCACGGCGGCCGAATTCCAGCCGGCCGACGAGGGCTGGGGTCCGCGTCCGGTGCCGAAAGTGATCGGACACCCCAAGCTCGCCGCGCATATCGCGCAGTCGGTGATCCAGGACGATTTCGACCTCACCATCGTCAACAAGATGGATGTCGATCACGGCCTCACCGTGCCGCTCAGCCTGATGTTCGGCCAGCCGCAGGCCTGGCCCTGCCCGGTGATCCCGTTCGCGGTCAACGTCGTGCAGTACCCGCCGCCGTCGGGACGGCGCTGCTTCATGCTGGGGCAGGCGATCCGCAAGGCCATCGAGTCCTATGACGAGCCGCTCAATGTGCAGGTCTGGGGCACCGGCGGCATGAGCCACCAGTTGCAGGGACCGCGCGCCGGCCTGATCAACAAGGAATGGGACAAGGCGTTCCTGGACCGGCTGATCGACGATCCCGAGGGATTGTCGAAGGTGCCGCATCTCGAATATGTGCGCGAAGCGGGCTCGGAAGGCATCGAGCTCGTGATGTGGCTGATCGCGCGCGGCGCGATGAGCGACCTCCGCGGCGGCAAGAAGCCGACGGTGCGGCATCGCTTCTACCACGTGCCTGCGAGCAACACCGCCGTCGGCCATCTGATCCTGGAGAACAACTGATATGGCCAAGACGATCAAGGTCGCGCTCGCCGGTGCGGGCGCGTTCGGCATCAAGCATCTGGACGGCATCAAGAACATCGACGGCGTCGAGGTGGTGTCGCTGGTCGGCCGCAGGCTGGAGCCCACGAAGGAAATCGCCGACAAATACGGCATCAAGCACGTCTCCACCGATCTCGCCGACAGCCTCGCGCTGAAGGAAGTCGATGCCGTCATCCTCTGCACGCCGACGCAGATGCATGCGGCCCAGGCGCTCGCCTGCATGAAGGCCGGAAAGCATGTGCAGGTCGAGATACCCCTCGCGGACTCGCTGGCCGATGCGCAAGGAGTGGTCGACCTGCAGAAGAAGTCCGGCCTGGTCGCGATGTGCGGCCACACCCGCCGCTTCAATCCGAGCCATCAATGGGTGCACAAGAAGATCGCCGCCGGCGAATTCAACATCCAGCAGATGGACGTGCAGACCTACTTCTTCCGCCGCACCAACATGAACGCGCTGGGCCAGCCCCGCAGCTGGACCGACCATCTGCTCTGGCACCACGCCGCGCACACGGTCGATCTGTTCGCTTATCAGGCCCGCTCGCCGATCGTGAAGGCCAACGCGGTGCAGGGTCCGATCCACCCGGCGCTCGGGATCGCCATGGACATGTCGATCCAGCTCAAGACCGCGAGCGGCGCCATCTGCACGCTCAGCCTGTCCTTCAACAATGACGGGCCGCTCGGCACCTTCTTCCGCTATATCGGCGACACCGGAACCTATATCGCGCGTTACGACGACCTCGTGAACGGCAAGGAAGAGAAGATCGACGTCTCCAAAGTGGACGTATCGATGAACGGCATCGAGCTGCAGGATCGCGAATTCTTCGCCGCGATCCGCGAAGGTCGCGAGCCGAACGCCAGCGTCGCCCAGGTGCTGCCCTGCTATCAGGTGCTGCACGACCTCGATCGGCAGCTGGCGGCGGGGTAGCCTCGTTTGAAAGTCGTCATGGCCGGGCTCGTCCCGGCCATCCACGTCTTGGCCATCGCTAGGATGCCCGGGACAAGCCCGGGCATGACGATCTTTCTTGTGAACCCGATAACCAATACTACCCATCCGTTCATACAAAATTTGATCTGGAGCAAAGCGTGAACCGCCTATCGCCCCGAGAATAAGAGCAAGCGACAGGGAGGTCATCCATGCCGAGTCCGAGCCCACGGCAGCCGGTGCCGGGCACCACCATCTTCGACGGCGAGCAGGCGCGCAAAGGCTATGCG
>JAKFVP010000449.1 GCA_021732175.1 Bradyrhizobium sp. | reverse complement strand
CGACTACATCGAGCGGTTCTACAACGCGACCCGACGTCACTCGACGATCGGGTATCTCAGCCCTGTTGAGTTCGAGCGTAAGGTGGGATTAGCTTAACCGGGTGTCCATCAAACCGGCAGCAGCTCAATTCGTACAATCCGGACGACAAACGCTCGACGGTGGTGCCCGAGATCGTTGGCGACCTTGTTTTGGTGGGTCTTACGATTTCGGACGACACGATTCGTCGCTACCTGAGGGAGGCGCGGGAGAATCTGGAGGAGTGGCAAGCGTGATCGTGTTCGAGCGTCTGACAGTGTCCGACGACGCAAAAACGTTCCGAACCGAACCGAAGCGGAAAATCCCCCGTCCGGCCCGCCAAGGGGCCAGTAGGGGACATCCCTACCTCCGTGCCTTTCGCATCACACTTTCCACATAGGCAATTTAGCGAGCGCTTTGAGCCAAAGGGCGGCATCCCCTTAAGGATGAACATCGATCCTTCGATGTCGCGCGCGGTGCAGACCGTGAGCAAGGCCGCCAGCTCTGCCAAGCGCGCCGTGAAAAAGATGATGCCCGGCAAGAAGCGCGCTAGGAAGAGGTCTTCTCGTCGATAAGCTGAGCCATCAACGCAGCGCCTAAGCGTCCTGGCCCGCGCCGGGGCATTTTTGCGTGGGTAATCAAATTCGATAGCTAAATGCCAACCGTCCTTACGCAAAATGGCACCGGGACCAGACAACATCGACGTAACCAACGGCGGCGGTGGACCTTTCGCTTGCGGGATTGCCGGTATCTGACGACACGATTCGTCGTTACCTCAAAGAGGCTCGCGAACACCAAGCGAGTGGCAAGAATGATACCGAGAGGGCGTTTCAAGCGGGCGTGGCTACTGCGAGAGTGCTCTTTTCGATGATACCTAATTCTCGAGAAACCCTGTCGTACTCTGAATCGCCTTCCTTCATCAAACCAACAAGCTGCTTGTGAGATTCAAAATCAAAGCCAAAAAGCTTTTCTAAAAATACAGCTGAGAACGCTGGCTGGTAGTATGTTTCACGGTCAGTTTGCCACAAAATACATCCGCGCATAATGCCTTCACGCATTTTGCGCAGAGTTATCGTACGGACCGATCCTTCGGCTATCGTCACCATGTGGATCAAGTCGGTAGCTTGACTTACATAGAACTCCCCGCCTTCAAGGGTTCTAGTGGTGTTGATTTGGTCGGGTAGTGTTTCTCGAAATGAAAACGCCTTCAGGCCATCGTCCCAATTGATTTCGAAGATCGATCTAACAACGACCCCAAGGACTGAAAAACTTCTCCTGTATGCGAAGAATGCTCCTTCGTACTGCTTATAGGGGTTACGGGCATAAGCCCCATATTTCAAATCGGCGACTTCAATTTCGGGAGCAGAAGGATAGAGCTCGGGCTCAATTTTGAGTGCCTGGCAGATGTCTTGAATACTTTGCGGCTGGACGGTTGGTTCACCGTTGATCAGGTCGCGAATAACGCGGATGTCTCGCCCACTTTTGGCGGCGAGCTGGGCCCGCGTCCAAGACATGCTGATCATCGCCTTTTCGATCTTTGCGCCTCGCCGGCGCCTAAACTCGCGCTCTTTATCAACATTCACCGACATCAAGAGGCCCCCGCCTACATTAGCAATGTCCATTAATGTCATCCAATGCGTGATTAGCATTTCATTAACCACGATTGTTGGGAAGCACATTCTTAAGCACTGTTCACGTTTTTCAGTGGTCTCGTCCCTGCAGCTCGGACGGCGTATTTCACAACCTGTCGGTCAATGGCCGATCTCGGAGCCCTCCGCTGTCAACGGAAAGGCTCCAAGAAACCCCACCAGGAGAGCTAAAATGAACAACGTTTGTTATGCGGTCGTGGCTGCCGCCATTGGCGTTACTGCCACCTTCTCATCTGCGTCTGCGCAGTATTTCGGGCCTCGGCCCTATCCGGCGCCGATGGCCCGCCCGATGATGGGCCCCGTGGGTGGCTACATGTCTCCCCGTCCCATGTATGTGCCGCCAAGGCTTCCGCCGCCTGTCGTGGTGCGCACGCCGTACTATCCGCAGCAGATCTACCCGCAAGCGGCCTACCCGCAGCAGCCTTATCCTCAACCGGCGTATCCTCAGCAGCCCTACCCGCAGCAGGTTGACCCCGGCTACGGTAGCGCTCCATCGAGCGGCAATGACGGCATGGGCGTAGATTTGAGCGGTATGGGACCGTATGCAGGAGCGGCGGCGGGTCGCGCGCTCATGAGCAATCCGTACACGGCTCCTTTTGCTCCGTGGGCGGCTGGCCGTGTGAATGCGAATGCACAGTCGGCGGGCCGCGAGTACACGCCCGGTACAGCAGCGGTCAAAACCTTCACCGGCGTGAGCGCGCGGGATATTCAGACCTACGGCATTGCCGGTGGGCCTAATTCGGAGGTGAACAAGGTCAAGCGCTTCTTCGGCCTGTGACCTCAAGCTGCGAACGGAGCACCCTGCGGGCGTTTGCCCGTGGGGTGCTCAATGCTTTCCGGGGTCTTCCGCTGCATGTCCAGGCACTTTGCTAAAGAGCGGCGGGCAAGGGCCACGCCTTGTTGACAGCCCCGGTCGGGCGGTAGCGCCAACCCTCTGGCGCTACCGCTTGCATCTCAAGCGCCTGAATGCGGCCGTGCATGGCTGCTACTGACATTATGTCCGTGCTGGAAACTATCCATCTGGCACATAAAGCCAATACTTTATGTTCTTCTTATCGGGCCGTCGCTCCAACGTGGTCGTCCTCTCGTGAGGCGGGTGATCGCTCTTGAGTAGCAACCTTCCAATATCATCTAAGACAGCTCGGCTTTTAGCATAGGTACTGTGATTAAGAGCGAACATATCCGCGCCCACCGCGGTAACGTCGATCGTCTCAACACCGGGCACCAAAGTTGGCCCCTCCTTCAAGACGTATCCCATGCGTGTGCCAGACTGCGCTTTCTTCAGTGAGGCCAATAAGGCACGATCACTGGAAGACGCGTAGAGTGTCACCTTTTCAGCTGAGGCTTTTATTTGCTCGGCTCTCTGTAAGTACATGTCGCGACTAACATCCGAGGCCGCAAAAATAAGCTCGGTAATGCCAAGCTTCGTAGCGGTCAGGGATGCTTGATGGAGTGCCCCGATTACAACCTCGCTTCCGAGACTGTGTGCAATCACGACAATTCTTGTAATATCGGTTTCGTTTTTTATCGTCTTTAGCAAGTCGAAGAGCGCATCCGACGAAATGACCGCGCTCTCCCTGTCGTAGTCGTAGTCCAACAAGCCCGCCTTTGACGGCCAAGAAAACATGACCACCCGGCCCTCATAGTTCACATCGAATGCAATCTGCGCGGACGTGAAGGCAGCATTGGAAAACGACACGTTATAACCATGCACAAATAGCATCAGGCTCTTTTTATCGTTCGCCATCCCCGCAACAAATTGTTCGCGGGTCAATTTTGACGCACGAAGAACAGTGAAGTGCTTACCTGTGTCTTCGGCTTCCACAAAGCCAAGGAAGTTCGTTTGTGGCAGCTCAATTTTCCCGAGCTTGTGAGCGATGGGAATGCTTACTTCGACCACACCGAACGTTGGTGCCGGGCTCCTTTCATAGGTTACTTGCTTCAACAATGGCTCTTCGCCGTCTTTGACAACGCGATTGGTTTGGAAATAGACCGGAACTACCCCCTTTATCTTTTTGCTCAGTGCCTTCGCTGCCGACCCCGGTTCGGTTCCAGGGACTGGGGTTGCCTCGTCTTCTCCGCCCGTACCGGCTGGGCTTTGCCTGGGTGGCTTGGAAGAATCCTCCAAGCCACATAACGTTGGAAACTTCCTGCAATAAGACCCGTCAACATTTGGTCTCGCGTCCAACGAAGGAATCGCCGCGCCTGCCCTATCGTCTGGACCCGGACCAACGATAGGGACCTCAGTAATCTCGTCGTCCCGAGACTGTGAGGGTTTCAGCTTAGGCGGTCTCTGGGGCAATCTTCCAGCAGTCTTAACTGGCCCGTCCACACGGACGACCTTTTGGCTGGCGTTCGGCGCAGCAGTTTTTGCTGGCTGATGAGCACAGCCGATCAAAGCAATACTCGCGATCCCTATGAAAAGTGCCCGCATCTCCCCTCCAATACCCGTACTAAAACGCTACTATGACGGGTAGTCAACTTCAGGTTTGTCTCCTGCATTGCACAACTCATCGCCGGGACCAACCTCGCACCTGTAAAGCGACGCTCGGGAACGGGCTGATAGAAGCGGTTAGACGACAAAAGCTTAGGATGACTTGATGGCAGACGCAGCAAAACCCGTGGCAAGACCTGCAACACGTCGGGAAATGGAGCATTTCTTCGCTCACTGCGCTTTCATTCGATCAGTTTTCGTCTTCTCCGCACGCGTTTGGCGGGACAGCAGCGAGCGCGATCAGAAGATAATGGATGAGAGATCGCCGACTTTCGCGCGGGACATTGGCGATGCACTCGCCGAGTACGTTATTTTGTCCGCGTGCCGAGTTACCGACCCTGCCGTAGACCCGCGAGGCAACGAAAACTTGACTGTTGAGACGATCGTCAAGACGGCTGCCGAAGGAACTGAGACGCGCAAGGCGCTGGAAGCGCTGGCCATCCAACTTGACGCCTTCGGCGCTAAGTTGAGGCCAGTGCGAAACAAGCTTCTCGCGCACGCTGACCGGGTGACTATCGAAAGAGATCAGCCTTTAGGCGGCGGCTCCTGGGCGTAATGGGCGTCGTTCTGGAAAGCCTTGCGGGAATTTGTCCAAGTCGCGTCACGGGAATTAGCAGGCAGTTTCTATGATCCGGAGATTGCCGGGGTGGAAGGCGATGGTGCCGTCGTGGTCCGCGCTATCCGAGACCTTCAAACGCGATGAACCCAAGATGACGAACTTTCTCGAACAGCTTGTCGCTTGGGCAAATCGCCCCGCCGCCAGCGCAAGATAACCGCACAAGCGTCATCTCAAGCCGCACGCGGCGAGCGCTTAACCGCATGCGGCCAAAAACCTGATCGGACGTGATCGTTTCGCTCCATCTTGAACTGGATGGAGCAATACCATGTCGAACAACAAGACCCTGCCGGACACCGGCTTCGTGCGCCTCAACGCGATCATTGCGCCGTCGGGGCCGATCCCGGTCAGCAAGTCCACCTGGTGGCAGGGGGTCAAGGACGGCCGCTTCCCGAAGCCCATCAAGCTCGGCGTGAAGACCACCGCCTGGCGGGTTGAGGACATCCGCGACCTCATCGAGCGCCTGGGACGCTAAGTTCGGTGGCGAACCGGCGACACTCTGCGCGGCGGGTCAAACGCCTGCGCACATACAACGTCAGGGAGGCGGCCAAGGTAACCGGCGCAACCCCCGGCACCGTCCGGCATTGGCTCAAGAGCGGGCTTCACTCGGTCGAGAGCTGCTACCCAACGATCATTCGCGGCGCAGACCTGATCGACTTCCTGAAGCGGCGCAGCACCGGCCGGAAACAACCGTGCGGCCCCGGTCGGCTCTATTGCCTGCGCTGCAAGGAGCCCCGGCGGCCGGCCTTCGACGAGGTCGAATTTTGGCCCGACGGGGTCAGGCTCGGCAGCCTGCGGGGCCTCTGCCCGACCTGCACCGGTATCATGCACCGACGGACATCGGTGGCGCGGATCGACGCCGCGGCCGGCAACTTGCGCATTTCATTCCCACACGGCGACCCACGCCTAGGTGAGTTGCCCCAACCCAACTCTAATCCGCACTCTGAGGGGGATGAAATCCCATGCCGAAGTACTGTCCTGAAAACGAGCGCGTGAAGCGCGACTATTCCTTCTTCCTGCAAGCTGCCGCCGGCAAGCAGGAAGCGACCATCGACGCCGCCTTGCGGGCGATCGAACGCTTCGAGACCTCGACCGGCCGGAGGCCGTTCAGCAAATTTCATGTCGAGCAGGCCCGGTCTTTTCGCGCTGGCTTGCTGGACCTGACAGGCCGGGATGGGAAGCCAATGAGCGCGGCGACAATCACGACCACGCTCAAGCACCTGCGCAACTTCTTCCTTTGGCTGTCGCGGGAACCCGGATTTCGTTCGAGGCTCAACTCGAACGATGCGAACTATTTCACCCCCAGCGAACAGGATCGGCGAATCGCCGGGGCACGCCGTGAAGGGCCGGTCCCGACTCCCGACGACATTGCCCATGTGCTGCGGGTGATGCCGAGCACAACGGCGATCGAGAAGCGCAACCGGGCCGTCATCGCGTTTGCGATCCTGACCGGGGCACGAGACGGAGCGCTCGCGTCCCTCCGATTGAAGCACGTCAACCTGGCCGCCCGGACCGTTTTTCAGGATGGCCGTGAGGTGAACACGAAGCGCAGGAAAACCTTCGTCACCCACTTCTTCCCCATTGGTGCCGAGCCCCTCGACATCGTTGCCGACTACATCGCGACGCTGACCGGGGAGCTGGGCTTCGGGCCGGACGATCCGCTCTTCCCCTCAACGCTGATGGCACAATCTGAAGGCCGGAACTTTGCCGCAGTGGGGTTGGCGCGGACCCCGTGGCGCACGACCGGTCCGATTCGGGATATTTTCCGGGACGCCTTCGCGGCAGCCGGGCTTCCTTATTTCAACCCACATTCCTTCCGGAAAACTCTGGTTCGCCTAGGCGAGTCCATCTGCCAATCGCCTGAAGAATGGAAGGCTTGGAGTCAGAATCTCGGCCACGAAAGCGAAATGACGACCTTTGTTGGGTATGGACAAGTGCCCGGCCATCGGCAAGCGGAAATCATCCGCTCCCTGTCCAGCCCAGCACCCGCGAGAATCAAGGGCTTGGACATTGCGGCGCTCGAAGCTTTCTTAGAGAGCGCCAAGGCTGCGGGCCAGACGAGCCCAGGTTGCAAGCCGGGCGAAACCGCGACATAAACGAGCGTGAGTTAAACCCCGCCGGAAAAGGCATGAACGCCGTAGAAATTGAAGAGGCGATATCGGCTCTCGCTGAGCAGCCTTTTGATTCACATGAGTTTCCATTCGCGTTCCTTCTAGCCTTCGGCAACAAGGAAACGACGATCAAGAAGCTGAGGGCGGGCGCGTCGAATAGCTCCGACCTGGGCGGCGTTTTGCAACGGAATCACATTCACATCGCTGTCTGCACGCCGGGCACGGTCACAAAGACCCTGGCCGCGCTGAAGGCGAGCCCGGCCACAGCGAAAGCGAAGGCCCGTTTCATCCTTGCGACCGACGGCGCGGACTTCGAGGCCGAGGATTTTGACACCGGCGAAACCGTCGCCTGCGCCTACACCGACTTCCCCGATCATTTTGGTTTCTTCCTGCCGCTCGCGGGCATCACCACCGTCAAGCAGGTCCGCGAAAGCTCATTCGACATCCGCGCCACCAGCCGCATGAACCGGCTCTATGTCGAGCTTCTGAAAGACAATCCCGATTGGGGCACCGCGGCGCGCCGCCACGACATGAACCACTTCATGGCGAGGCTGATCTTCTGCTTCTTCGCCGAGCGCACCGACATCTTCCACGGCATCGGCCTGTTCACCGACACCATCGCTCGGATGAGCGCCAAGGACTCGTCAGATACCGATAAGGTGATCGGCGAATTGTTCCGCTCCATGAACACCAAGCGGGAGGACCGAGCGAGCGCCGGCATTCCCCGATGGGCCGACGCGTTTCCCTATGTGAATGGCGAACTGTTCTCCGGCAGCGTGGACACGCCGCGATTTAGCAAGATCGCCCGCGCCTATCTTCTACATATCGGAAGTCTCGACTGGACGAAGATCAATCCGGATATCTTCGGGTCAATGATTCAGGCCGTCGCCGAGGACGAGGAACGCGGCGCGCTCGGCATGCACTACACGTCCGTGCCGAACATCCTGAAGGTCCTCAATCCGCTGTTTCTGGACGATCTGCGTACCCGACTTGCAGAAGCGGACGACAATCCCCGCAAACTGCTAAACCTCCGCAATCGCATGGCGAAGATCAGGGTCTTCGATCCGGCCTGCGGTTCCGGCAACTTCCTTGTCATCGCCTACAAGGCCATGCGGGAGATCGAGGCCGAGATCAACAGGCGGCGCGGCGAGGCCGACCGGCGCTCGGAAATCCCGCTGACCAACTTTCGCGGCATCGAGTTGCGCGACTTCCCGGCCGAGGTCGCGCGCCTTGCGCTGATCATCGCCGAATTTCAGTGCGACGTGCTATATCGGGGTCAGAAGGAAGCCTTACAAGACTTCCTGCCGTTGGACGCGCAGAACTGGATCACGCGCGGCAACGCGCTGCGGCTGGACTGGCTAAGCATCTGTCCCCCGACCGGCGCGGGCGTGAAGCACAGCGCCGAAGATCTGTTTCACATGCCGCTCGCCCAAGCGCAGATCGACTTCGAGAACGAAGGAGGGGAAACGTATATTTGTGGCAATCCACCGTACAAGGGCACAAAGAACCAAACTGATGATCAGAAAGACGACATGGCGTTTGTTTTCTCCCGCCACACCGACGCCTACAAGGCGCTCGACTACGTCTCATGTTGGTTTCTAAAGGCGGCGATCTACGGAGAGTCTACGAGAACCAACGTTGCATTTGTGGCGACAAACTCCGTCTGCCAAGGCGTGCAGGTTCCTTTATTGTGGCCTCTCATTTTTCATCGCGGCAATAAGATACTTTTCGCTCATACGTCTTTTCTTTGGCGCAATCTAGCTTCCTACAATGCTGGTGTAACTGTTGCAATAATCGGATACGGGTCGCCTAATTCCAACGTCCGAAAACTCTATTCGCAAGACTCAAGCGGCGCTCTTTCAGTTCGCGAAACTTCAAACATCAACGCCTATCTAGTGCCTGGACCCGACGTCATTGTTAATAGTTCGTCCAAGGCGCTCGCCGGGCTACCAAAGATGAGCTTGGGCAACCAGCCTTATGAAGGCAACAACCTCATTTTCGAGCCCCATGAATTGGATGAACTCTCGGCGAGCGAGATTGATACCTATACGAAAGAGTTTTTTGGCTCGTCCGAATTTATCCGCGGCGGTCGGCGGCGTTGCCTTTGGCTGACTGAAGACAAATTGGCATCGGCGTTGACTGTGGAAGCCATAGGGCAGCGCGTAGAAAGAGTCCGCGTTTGGCGAAGTCAAAGCACCCGCCCGGCGACTCGCGCTATGGCGAGCCGCCCGCATCAGTTTTGTGAGATGAACATTGGCGCAATGCAAACTATAATTATTCCGATAAGAAGCTCCGAGAGCCGTCAGTATTTGCCTGTAGGATTGCTGGATTCAAATTGCGTTGTTTCTAACCTCGCTTATGCATTGTATGACGCGCCGCTCTGGTGTGTCGCGGTGATAGCATCGCGTGTCCATCTTCTTTGGATTGCGACTGTATGCGGACGCATGAAGAACGACTACAGCTATTCAAATAAAATGGGTTGGAACACTTATCCTCTGCCCCAGCTTACTGATAAGAACGTTTCCGACCTAACCCGCTGCGCTGAAGACATTCTGCTGGCGCGCGAAGCGCATTTTCCATCGACCATCGCCGACCTCTATGACCCGGAGAATATGCCGGCCGACTTGCGCGCGGCGCATGAACGCAACGACGAAGTGCTTGAGCGCATCTACATAGGCCGCCGCTTCCGTAACGACACCGAACGTCTGGAAAAGCTGTTTGAGCTTTATACAAAGATGGCCTTTGGAAACGCCGAGATTAAGGTCAATAAACGCAGGGGAGCCAAACGGAATGGAAGCACGCAGCAAGTCGATTGAGCAGTGGTTCGCCGCGATCGAGCAAGGTCAGATAAAGCTTCCGCGGTTTCAGCGGCATGAAGCCTGGCGACCACAACAGATCGCCGGCCTGTTCGAAAATATTCTGCGGTCCCCATCGCTCCCGATCGGCGTGCTGCTCATCCTAGAAGTCGGCGATAAGGAGCTGTTTCACTCTCGCCCAATCGTGGGAGCGCCATCGCTCTCTGCCAAACCAAATATGCAACTTCTTGATGGCCAGCAGCGAATGACGGCGCTGTGGCGAGCGCTGACTGACAACTATCAAGAACTAAGAGCGTTCGTTCGTCTTCGGCCCAATGAGAACAAGCCGAAAGAGGAAGAGGAGTCAGCAAGCCCTGCTGTTGAGATCGAAAAGCGTTGGGACCGCAAGGGCGTTCTGCAGCCCGTATGGGCGGATGATCCAGTAGCTGCGATTGGCCGTGGTCTCGCGCCCCTGTCGATTTTTCGGCCTGGTGTTGCCGGCGAAGCGAACTTCAAAGCTTGGCGTGAGCGCTTGCGCGCCGACAATGCGTACTCCGACGAGATCGGCGATTTTGCCGGCGAGCTGCGCAAGCGAGTCCTAAGTTATACGCTGCCTTTTCTCTCCTTGCCGGTGGGAACGTCGCGCGAAACAGCGCTTGAAGTCTTCATTAACATGAACACGTCTGCCTCGCCATTGACCGACTACGACATCGTCGTAGCACAGGTGGAGGAGGGAACCGGCGAGTCACTGCATGAGAAAGTTCAGAGTCTACTGACTTCAGCGCCTGCCGCAAAAGACTATGGCCAGATCGAGGACATCCTGCTCTCCGTTGCGGCGCTGTTGCTGGACAAGCCACCGCTGAAGAAAACCTATCTGGAAGACGATTTTGGATCGGGCCTGTCCAAAGTTTGGTCGCAGGTGGTAGCGGGGGTCGAACGAGGTCTTCAGTTCCTCGCAGATGAAGCCCTGCTAAATGAAAAGACGCTGCCAAGTGACGTTGCAGTTTATCTGACTTGTGCACTGTGGGCGGTCGCCGCAGATTTGAAGTTGGATCATGAAGGAAATGCCAGAAGCATCATCCGAAAAGCCCTGTGGCGTGCTTGTTGGACAGACCGATATGGAAAGACAGCAACAACAAGGGCTTTCGCCGACTTTCGTGCGTTGCGACTATTGATACGGGGGGAGAGCAGCTCATCTCCCGAGCTGTTTGACGATGCAGTCTACCGTCTGCCCGCCATCGAAGAGATCAAGCTTGCCGGATGGCCTGGGCGGAAGGAGCGTTTGCCGCGAGCAATCCTTGCTACCTCGCTTCGTCGAAGAGCCCAGGACTTCGCAGACGGCACACCAATCAATCGCAGCAATGTCGCCAATCGCGAGCTAGATCACCTTTACTCAATTAAGTTTATGAAAGTTGATCGGAACAGCGCGCTTGTAAATCGGGCGCTGAACTGCGCGCTTATCTCATCTGCCACAAATCGTAACAAGAGCGGCGAGCCGCCGAGCAAATTCATTGCGAAGCGGGCGGAGGCGGCAAACTTGGGTGTGGAAACAGTCCGCTGGCGTCTCGCGACGCACCTCATTCCATATGACGAGCTAGTTGCAGACAATTATGAGCAGTTCTTAGATGTGAGAGCCCAACTTATTGAAGCGGATATGAATGCGCTCTGCACAGGGGCGGAGCCTGTTACATGAAAATTCCCAAATCCGTCCCTTCCGTTTCGGTTTCCTATGCCCGCAACGGCTCCTCGACTAGGGCCAACGCGCTGGGTATGCGCCCGATGCAGGAGCGCGCCTATGAGCGGCGCGGCGAGCAGTACCTTCTCATCAAGTCGCCGCCCGCCTCCGGCAAGAGCCGGGCGCTCATGTTCATCGCGCTCGACAAGCTCGCCAATCAGGGTCTGAAGCAGGCAATTATCGTCGTGCCGGAAAAATCCATCGGCGCGAGCTTCCATGACGAGCCGTTGACCAAATACGGCTTCTCGGCCGATTGGATCGTTGCGCCCAAATGGAACCTCTGCGACGCGCCCGGCTCGGACAACGGCGGCAAGGTCAATTCCCTCGGTGCGTTCCTCGACAGCGATGATAAGGTTCTGGTCTGTACTCACGCGACCTTCCGCTTCGCCGTGGACAAGTTCGGGGTCGAGAAGTTCGATAACCGGCTGATCGCGGTGGACGAGTTTCACCACGTTTCCGCCGACCCGGAGAGCAAGCTCGGCCAGCACCTTGGCGCGCTCATTGCCCGAGGCAAGGTCCATATTGTCGCCATGACCGGCTCATACTTCCGGGGTGACGCCGTGCCGGTGCTGGCCCCGCAGGACGAGGCGAAGTTTGATACTGTCACCTACACCTACTATGAGCAGCTGAACGGATACGAATATCTCAAGCAGCTGGACATCGGCTATTTCTTCTATTCCGGCCCCTATGCCGACGACATTCTCGCTGTCCTGGACCCGGCCGAGAAAACCATCGTCCACATCCCAAGCGTCAATTCGCGCGAAAGCACGAAAGACAAGATCAGGGAGGTGGAGCACATCATCGAGACCCTGGGCGAGTGGCAGGGCATCGACCCCGCGACCGGGCTCCAGTTGGTCAAGCGGCCCGATGGCCGCGTCTTGCGCATTGCCGATCTGGTCGATGACGACCCGGCGAAGCGCGACAAAGTGTCGGCTGCGCTGAAAGACCCGGCGCAGAAGAACAACCGGGACCATGTTGATATCATCATTGCGCTTGGAATGGCGAAGGAAGGCTTCGACTGGATTTGGTGCGAGCACGCGCTTACGGTCGGCTATCGGTCAAGCCTCACCGAGATCGTCCAGATCATCGGCCGCGCGACGCGCGACGCGCCGGGCAAGACCCGCGCTCGCTTCACCAATTTGATCGCTGAGCCCGACGCATCCGAGGACGCGGTTACCGAGGCGGTCAACGATACTCTGAAAGCCATCGCGGCCAGCCTGCTGATGGAGCAGGTGCTTGCGCCGCGCTTCAATTTCACGCCGAAGAATCCGCTGAGCGGCCCGGTTGACGGCTTCGACTATGGCGAGGGCGGCTACGATCCGAGCAAGGGCAATGTCGGATTCAACGAAGAGACCGGACAGTTTCACATCGAGATCAAGGGCCTTGCGGAACCCAAGAGCGAGGAGGCCGCGCGCATATGCACCGAGGATCTGAATGAAGTCATCGCCGCCTTCGCGCAGGATAGGACGGCCATTGAGCGCGGGCTCTTCGACGAGGAACTGATCCCCGAGGAACTGACCCAGGTGCGCATGGGGAAGATCATCAAGGACAAGTATCCCGAACTGGACGAGGAAGATCAGGAAGCCGTACGCCAGCACGCCATCGCCGCCCTCAACATCACGCAGAAGGCCAAGGAGATCGCGCTTGGCGGCGACCGGGCGGGGAACGGCGGCGATGACCAGCCGAGCGCCAACACCGCGCTGATCGACGGGGTGCGGAAATTCGCGATGGACGTGCGCGAACTCGATATCGACCTTATCGACCGGATCAATCCGTTCGGCGAAGCCTATGCCATCCTCGCCAAGACCATGAGCGAGGACAGCCTGAAACAGGTCGCCGCGGCCATCGCCGCCAAGCGCACCAGCTTGACGCCGGAGGAAGCCAAGGAGCTCGCCGTCCGCGCGTCGCGGTTCAAGAAGGAGCGCGGCCGGTTACCCTCCATCGACGCCCAGGACCCTTGGGAAAGGCGCATGGCCGAAGGCGCCGTCGCGTTCATGCGCTTCAAGAAGGAGGGCCGCTATGACGGATGACCTCGATCTTGACGAGTTGGCGGCGGACCTCGCCGACTTCGCCCCGCAGGACAAGAAAGGCGGCCGTAGCCCACGCGAGGAACGCATCATTGCGGGCTTCGAGGAAATCCAGCGTTTCGCCGAGACCCACGGCCGCGCGCCAGGACACGGCGAGAACAACGACATATTCGAGCGGCTTTATGCCGTGCGCCTCGACCGGCTGCGCGGACTCGAAGAATGTCGTTCGCTTCTCGCGCCGCTCGACAAGCAGGGCCTCTTGGCAGGCGTGGCGATGCCCGCCGACGAGCCTGCCGAAGCGATAGACGACGAGGAATTGCTTGCCGAACTGGAAGGCATGGGCTCCGCGTCCGACATTACCGAGCTTCGCCATGTGCGCACCGCCGCCGACAAGCGCGCAGCCGAGGAAATCGCTAACCGGGAAAAGTGCGAGGACTTCGACAAGTTCAAGCCGCTCTTTGAAAAGGTGAAACGCGAGATTGCCGAAGATGTCAGGCAAACGCGGCCATTTGAGTTGAAGGCAGAAATCCGCCCCGGCGCTTGGTTCATCGTCGGCGGGCAAATGGCCTATGTCGCCGAAATGGGCGAAACATTTTCCAACGCCCAAGGCAGGATCGACGCGCGGCTGCGTGTGATCTTCGACAATAGCACGCAGAGCAACCTGCTCATGCGCTCCCTGCAACGGGCGCTTCATAAGGACGAAGCCGGTCGGCGGATTACTGATCCCTCTGCCGGGCCGCTGTTTGCCGGGGAAAGCGAAGACGGCGACCTCGCCAGCGGCACCATCTACGTTCTGCGCAGCAAATCCGACAATCCAACCGTCGCAGCCCACCGCGACGTGCTGCACAAGATCGGTGTGACCGGCAGCGACGTTACTAAGCGAATTGCGAACGCCAGGCTCGATCCGACGTTTCTTCTCGCCGATGTGGAGGTCGTAACCACTTATAAGCTATCGAACATCAGCCGGACCAAGCTCGAAAACCTGATCCACCGCATTTTCGATCCCGCGCGGCTCGACATTCAGATCAAAGATCGCTTCGGCAATCCCGTGATCCCCCGCGAATGGTTTCTTGTGCCGCTGTTCGTGATTGATGAAGCCGTTGATCGCATCAAGGATGGGACCATTACAGGATACGAGTATGATGTGAGCACCGCCTCCCTGAGGCGGATCGCACCTCGGTAAGGCTACCATGAGCGAAACCGTGGCAAGTCTTATCGCCTATTGTCGGGAAAATGGCCGAGTTTGCCCGCTGCCCATCCATTGGAATCGCCTTTGGGAAATGCTGCCTGGTCGAGTTCAGATTGGCGCCGGCTGGCAACCGCCGATGCCATTGATCTTGGCGGCCTGGGACGATGCGCCCGCGACGGTCAAGATGCTTCGCTTGACCGATCATATAGAATGGGCCGGACAACATGGCTCGCTTGATATCGTCGGCAAATACCTGCGCTCCTTACGTGAAGAAGATTGGTTTCACGCACACGATTGAGCAATGAATCAAAACCTGCAAACTGAATCGTATGCTCAGCTTTTTCAGCGATTTATCAACGCGCTTCGTTCAATCGTTGGCAATAGGAGGATCAACGACGCCCAACAATTGATCACGGATATTCAAAATGAATGGCAGCGACGGAGGGCCTGCGGAGACGCCATTCCTAATTTCGATAGACCAGAACAAGGCTTACTTGGCGCATTGGGTTATCATGTAGGCCAAAGCCACGGTGCGGCTACTGAAATGCGGAGGTTAATTCTAAAATTCGTGCTTGAAGGTGAATTGCCTATGATACATTCGGCAAGTTACATGCTCGAATGGGGTGAGCCAAATTCCTCGAAGAGGTTTGAAAAACTGGTGCGAGTTTTGGAGAATTTGATTGAGGGCAATAGAAGAAAGCCGAACAGCAAACTAGCCGTAAAACAGTGGAGTGAGGATTTGGAGTGGCTGCGAGACAGCCGTGCCAGCCATAAAGCATGACCCAGCGCTTCACGACCGTTATACCGCTCGTAGAGGCACGACGATGCCACCAGCCTGCATTTCGCTGCATCTCTCCGCCCACCAGCCCATGAGGCGGACCCGTTCGTCCCAGTAATCGGCGCGAGCATAGGCGCGCCGTACACTGTCATTATCGACATGAGCCAACTGGCGCTCGATCGCGTCAGCATTCCACAAGCCGCATTCGTTCAGCATCGATGAGGCAGCCGAACGAAATCCATGCGCAGTCATTTCATCCTTGTTGAAACCTAGTCTGCGCAGTGCGGCATTGATGGTGTTTTCGCTCATGCACCGTTCGCGTGACCGATTGGACGGAAAGACGAACCTTCCGTTCCCAGTTATCTGTTGAAGGTCTTGCAGCAAGGTGAGCGCGCGAGGCGCTAGCGGGACGCGGTGCGGGCGCCGCATCTTCATCTTCGCGGCTGGAATGGACCAGATGGCGCCATCCAAATCAAACTCGCTCCATTCTGCCGCGCGAATCTCACCAGGACGCGCGAAAGTCAGCGCCAGCAATTCGAGAGCGGCTTTTGTTTCTGGAGCCCCGTCATAGCCGGCAATCGCCCTCAGCAAGCCGCCGAAGGCTCTTGGTTCGAGGATAGCGGCACGGTGCTGGATCACTGGCGAAGCGATTGCCCCGCGGAGGGTTGCCGTCGGGTCTACGTCCGCCCGCCCGGTGGCGACGGCAAAGCGAAAGACTTGCCCGATGGTTGCTCGCAGGCGTTTGGCGGTCTCAAGTCGGCCCCGAGCCTCCACCTTCTTCAAAACTCGTAGCACTTCCGGGGCGGCGATCTCCGCAATCGGACGGCTGCCGAGGTCAAGGCGGGCTAGGCTCAAGAGCCATTCGACCTTGTCGAACGTGGCCGTTGCCTTCCCTTCCATTCGCTTCTTTTCGAGGAGTTCATCGGCCAGCGAGTTGAAAGTATTTGCCGAAGCCTTGGCTTTCGCCGCCTTGTCCAGTTTTCGAACCAGGGAGGGGTCCTGGCCTGAACTCAGTAGGCGTTTGGCATCATCGCGGGCGGCTCGTGCCTCGCGAAGGCTGGTCGCTGGATAGACCCCGATAGCGAGGGTCTTTTGCTTGCCGTTGTAACGGTAGGCGAGCCGCCACCGCTTGGCACCGTCCGGCATTACCCAAAGCTGGAGCCCGCCGCCGTCCGACAACTTCGCCAGCGACCTGGTGGCTTCAACGTTTCTGATTTCGCGATCGGTCAGCCCCATGTTGGTATATGCCTCCGATGAAACGGATCACTACCATCAAAGATACCAACAAACTCGGCCAGATACCAACGGACCGCATTGGACGGAACGGAACGACTTCTTGCTTGGAAAGTCTTGTATCTTCTAGCTTTTTGGACGAAGTCGGACCCTGCTGGATGGGCAAGTGGTGCCGCAAGAGGGACTCGAACCCCCGACCCCGTCATTACGAATGACGTGCTCTACCAACTGAGCTATTGCGGCGGACCATCGAAAAGCGCGTTCCGCACGGGGCCGAACGCGTGCGCACCTGATATCGGGCACCGCCCCGATTGGCAAGAAAAAGCAGCCGTTTCCATAGCGTTTTCAAGCGAAGCAGAACCCGGTTCGCGCCGGGAAAACGGGAGAAATCAAAGGCCCTGTCAGCTTCCCCAGCGGGACAGGAAACCGCGCCAACCGCCGGCTTGCGCCTTTGGCGTGCCGATTTGCTCGGAAAACTCGTCCGCGGGCGCATCGTCGTCGATCCCGGGGTCGTCGGGGGGGCGGACGATCGGGATGACCTGCGGGATGGTTTTGGGGATGTCCTGGCGGGCGCGGAACAAGGGCGCGGGCTGCGCCGGGGCCGATTCGGGCTTTGGCGGCGTTGGAGCCGGAGCGGCGGCCGGGGGCGGCGGCGACTCCACGGGCGCGGGCGCGGTTGCTTCAACAGGTGCCGGGGTTACCGGTGCATTGTCCTGCGCGGCGGGGGCCGGCGTCAGCGGCACGACGACGTCATCGCGCGGCGGTTCGGCAAGACCCCTGCTCTCTCCCTTGGTTTCCGACTCGATGCGCTTCGGCGGCGGGGCGGCCAGCATCGCATCCTCGAACGGCGAGGATTCGATCGCGGTGCCCTTGTCGGAAGGAAGGCTCGCGACGGGAGTCTGCCACTGGAAGGCGTCGAGCTTGCCTGACACCGGCGAGACCGGGCGCCAGCGGTCGCTGACATAGCCGTCCGCGGTCCAGGCGGGATCGTGCAGCGCGCGCACGGCGCGCATCGCCCACATCCGCGCGCGGCCGCTGTCGCCATGTTCGGTGCGCTCGATCTCGGCCATCAGCACGGCGACGCGCTGCGTCGGCCGGTCGAGGAACGGCACCAGCGCCGCGCGGGCGCGGGCAAACTCGGAGGCATCGATCGCGGCGCGCGCCACGGCGAGTGCGCCCTCGATATGGCCGGGCATTTTCGAAGCCAGCGTCTCGACGCGCACGAGG
>JAKFVP010000179.1 GCA_021732175.1 Bradyrhizobium sp. | reverse complement strand
TGGTTCCTCCCTGATGCCTCCATCGGCGGTCAAGCCGAAGGAGGCATCAGGGAGGAACCATGATCCGCTGGCTGGCCGGCGCGATCGGCTTGAGCATCGTGGCGACGAGCGCCGTCGCAGCGGAGCCGCTTGAGATCGGCATCGGCTATCTCGGCGAGGCCCGCGTCAAATCGAAACTGTCGCTGGTCGAGCAGCCCACCGATAATGACGGCATGGCCGGCGCGCGGCTTGCGATCGAGGACAACAACACGACCGGCCGGTTTCTCAACCAGCGCTTCTCCTTGCAGGAGATCAGGCTCAAGGAAGGCGAGGACGCGGCCAAGGCGGCGACGGAGCTTGCGGGCCGCAGCGGCTTCATCATCGCCGATCTCTCCGCGGACGCGCTGTTGAAGGTCGCCGACGCACTGCGCGGTCGCGGGACCGTTCTGTTCAATGCAGGCGCGATTGACGACCGGTTGCGCGAAGCGGATTGCCGGTCCAATGTGATCCACATTGCGCCGACGCGCTCGATGCTCGCGGATGCGCTGGCCCAATATCTTGTCTGGAAGCAGTGGAAGCGCTGGCTGCTGGTGGTCGGCTCGCACGATCAGGACAAGCTCTATGCCGACGCATTGCGGCGCGCCGCCGCGCGCTTCGGCGCCAAGATCGTGCAGGAGCGGACATTCGAGGATACCGGCGGCGCCCGGCGCACCGACAGCGGCGTCACCCAGATCCAGCGCCAGATGCCTCTCTTCACCCAGCAGGCGCCGGCCTATGACGTCCTCGTTGCGGCCGACGAGAGCGAGGTGTTCGCATCCTATCTGCCTTACCGGACGTGGGACCCGCGGCCGGTTGCCGGCTCTGCGGGCCTCGTACCGACGAGTTGGGACGCCTCGCTCGACCAGTGGGGCGCAATCCAGATGCAGAACCGGTTCATCAAATTGAATTCGCGGCGGATGACGGCCTTGGACATGCAGGCCTGGACCGCGGTGCGGATGATCGGCGAAGCCACGTCGCGTGTTAACTCCGGCGACCCGAAAGCCGTGTTCGACTTTCTCAAGCAGCCGGATTTTTCCGTGGCGGCCTTCAAGGGCCAGCGGCTGACCTTGCGCGACTGGAACCTGCAGCTTCGCCAGCCCATCCTGCTGGTCGACGGCCGCATGGTGGTGTCGGTCTCGCCGCAGGAAGGCTTTCTGCATCAGACATCGGAGCTCGACACGCTGGGCTTCGATCGTCCCGAAACCAAATGCAAGCTGAACTGACGCGGAGACATTTGCGCATGTGGCGTGGCTCTCTGGTTTGCGGATTGATCGGGTGGATCGCCGCCGCCGCGCCGGCCTGCGCCTTCATCGCCTATGTCTCGAACGAGAAGAGCAACACCGTCTCCGTGATCGACACCGACAAATGGGTCGTCACCAAGACTATCAAGGTCGGCCAGCGACCGCGCGGCATCGAATTCTCCCGGGACGGCAAGACCGTGCTGGTCGCAGTCGGCGATGACGACAAGATCGAGGTGATCGACGTCGCCAGCCAGCAGGTGGTGGACTCCCTGCCATCGGGGCCCGACCCGGAACTGTTCACCCAGGACGCCGCCGGCAAGATCCTCTATGTCGCCAACGAGAACGACAACACGGTCACCATCATTGATCTCGAAAAGCGTGTCCGCGTCGGCGACATCCAGGTCGGCGTCGAGCCCGAAGGCATGGCCATCAGCCCGGACGGCAAGATCCTGATCAATACGTCCGAAACGACAAACATGGCACATTTCATCGACACGGCGACGCGCGAGATTGTCGCCAATGTGCTGGTCGATGCGCGGCCGCGCTTTGCCGAGTTCAAGCGCGACAGTTCGGAATTGTGGGTGTCCTCGGAGATCGGCGGCACCGTGTCCGTCATCGATCCGGCCAAGCGGGTCATCAAGGACAAGATCAGCTTCACCATTCCGGGCCTGCGGCGCGAGGCGATCCAGCCGGTCGGCATCAGCATCACCGGCGACGGCAAGACCGCCTTCATTGCGCTCGGCCCCGCCAACCGCGTCGCCGTCGTCGATGCGGCGAGCCATGCGGTGACCAAGTATCTGCTGGTCGGCCAGCGGGTCTGGCACATGGCCTTCACCCCGGACGAAAAATACCTGCTGGTGACCAACGGCGTCTCCAACGATGTCTCCGTGATCGACGTCGCGGCGCAGAAGGTGATCAAGACGATCCAGGTCGGCGAGCTACCCTGGGGCATCACGATTGCGCGGCAGCCATGACAGCATCATCAGCCCGTGCAAGCCAACTGCCGCGGGATGCCCATCCTGGGCAGGAGCGCGTGGGCCCACCTGCGCTGGCGATCGATGGGATCAGCCATTCCTACGGGCCGCGGCGTGCGCTCGACAACGTCAGCTTCGCGGTAGCGCCGGCAAGTTTTGCTGCGATGCTGGGTCTCAACGGCGCCGGCAAGAGCACGCTGTTCTCCCTGGTGACGCGATTGTTCGGGATTCAGTCCGGCGGCATCCGCATCTTTGGCAACGACATCCGTGTTGCGCCCGGCGAAGCGTTGCGCCTGCTCGGCGTCGTATTCCAGCCGCGCACGCTCGATCTCGATCTCTCCGTCATGCAGAACCTGATCTATCATGCGGCGCTGCACGGCATTGCGCGCGGTGAAGCGCAGGTACGCGGCGCCGAGGTGCTCGCGCAGCTCGGTCTTGCCGAACGCGCCGGCAGCAAGGTGCGCGATCTGTCCGGCGGGCAGATGCGGCGGCTCGAAATCGCGCGAGCGCTATTGCATCGGCCGCGCCTGCTGCTGCTCGATGAGGCGACCGTCGGGCTCGACGTCAAGGCGCGCGCGGATATCCTCAGCCACGTCCGGCAGCTCGTGGCGGAGCAAGGCATCGGCGTGCTCTGGGCCACGCATCTGTTTGACGAGATCATGCCTGATGACGATCTGGTGGTGCTGCATCAGGGAAAGATGCTGGCGCGAGGGCCGGTTGCGCGCGTCATCGCCGAGGCGGGCGCCGACGACATCCACGCCGCCTTCATGCGCCTGACGGGCGCCGCATCTGAGTCGGGGGCAGCGCCGTGAGCGTCACGACCGTCGGCCAGCCGCGAAGCGGCTTCTCATTCGCGCAATACCTCACCTGCCTGAACGGCATCGTGTGGCGCGAGGCGCTGCGTTTCCTGCACCAGCGCGAACGCTTCGTTTCGGCACTGGTGCGGCCGCTGGTGTGGCTGTTCATCTTCGCCGTCGGCTTCCGCCAGGTGCTCGGCGTTTCCATCATCCCGCCATATGAAACCTACATTCTCTACGAGGTCTACATCGCGCCGGGCCTGATGGCGATGATCCAGCTCTTCAACGGCATGCAATCCTCGCTCTCGATGGTCTATGACCGCGAGATGGGCAACATGCGCACTCTGCTGGTGAGCCCGTTCCCGCGCTGGTACCTGCTTTTCGCAAAGCTGGTGGCGGGAACCGCGGTGTCGCTGCTGCAGGTCTACGCTTTCCTGCTGATCGCCTGGTTCTGGGACATTGCGCCGCCGCCGCTCGGATATCTCACGGTGCTGCCGGCGCTGGTGCTGTCGGGCCTGATGCTCGGCGCATTGGGCATGCTGATCTCCTCAGGGATCAAGCAGCTGGAGAATTTTGCCGGCGTGATGAACTTTGTGATCTTCCCGATGTTCTTTGCCTCATCGGCGCTTTATCCGCTGTGGCGGGTACAGGAGGGCAGCCCCCTGCTCTACTATGTCTGCCTGTTCAATCCGTTCACCCATGCGGTCGAGCTGATCCGCTTTGCGCTGTACGGACAGATCAACTTGACTTCGCTCGCCGTGGTCGGCGCGTGCACGCTGGCCTTCATGGTCGGCGCCATCTACGCCTATGATCCCTCGCGCGGGCTGGCGCGCCGCGGCCCGGCCGGAGGCGAGACATGATCCTGCGCGTCACGATCGGGGCACTCTTCGTGCTGGCCGCATCGAGCGGATGCTGCTTCGCCGCCGATCCGCGCTACCCGGATTGGCCATGCGTGCAGGCCAAGGTGCCAGAAATCTCGCTCGCCGCGGTATGGGCCGGGCCGCCGCTCGACGATATCAAGGAGAAGTGGAAGGACGACGCGAGAATCAGCGCGCTGGTGTCGAAGCTGGGAGCGCGAAAGACGCCACTCGAAGAAGCCAAGCAGGCGGTCACGGAATTTCTCGGCGGTACACCGGCTGAAAAGGCCGCCAATGGCAAGCTGCTGTTTGCCGGCCTGTTCGAAACACTCAACGCGCAGCGCAATTCGGTCATGAGCGGGCTTGAGCGGGTGACGCGCAAGCAGCGTGACGCCGCCGAGCAGATCCGCTCGCACACGCTGTCCCTGCACGCGCTGCAGGGCGCGTCGCCGCCCGACCAGGCCAAGATCGACGAACTCAGCAATCAACTGATCTGGGAAACGCGGATCTTCGAGGACCGGCGGCGCGTGATCGGGTTTGTATGCGAGGTTCCAACTTCCATCGACCAGCGGCTGTTTGCGCTCGGCCGCGTGATCCAGCAGGAGATGGATTAGCGGGCGACGGTCGCTTCCGGCTGGCCGCTACCGCTTTCGTCGGACCGCGGCTCCGGCTGCGCTTCCGCGAGAGGCAAGAAAGCCCGCTCCCAGCCTTCCGTACCCTCGGGGTACCAGGCGACGCTGGAATAGCCGTAAGATTGCGCGCGCTTGGCCGCGTTCCACGACATCCAGCAATTCTCCTGGCAGTAGATTACCAGCAGCGCCGATTTGTTGCCGCGGGATGCCTGCTCGAGTCCGCGCCGCAAATAGTCTTCGGTCGCGTCAGCCAATTTGCCGTAGCCGGTGTCGGGCAGCCAGATGCTGCCGGGAATGTTGGACCGCGGCTTGTCGCGCCAGACCGTGCCGGGCGGAAGATTTGGCGGCTTTGGCGCGCGCGGCAGCACATCCACGAAGATCGCCGAACCCGCGCGCCAGATCGCCTCGGCCTCCGCGGTTGTCAGCACGCGCGCACCGGCAAGCGTTGCCGGAACGGGCGCGCGATAATTGTCGGTGCGATAGTCGCCGGGCTCCGGGACGGTTTCCTGCGCATGCACCGTTGCGGCAAACAGGATTGCGACAAGGGCGAGCGCAGGAAGCCGCCATCTCATGGCGACTTCGTCGCCGTTTCCGCGCCGATCGGCCGGTCGTTCTCGTCGAGCAGCGGCACGCCGTAATCGAGCAGGATCCTGTTGATTGCCGGCTGGTTCTCCTGGATCACGCGGTTGAGCAACCGCTTCCAGTTCTGGTCGGCGGCACGGACGCCCATGCCGATGCGGAAGGCGAGCCGCGGTCCGCTGGTTTCCTTGACGAGCGGCGTGATGTGGAGTGGCGGGTTGGCTTTCTTGGCGTAGTAGCCGGCCATCGGGCCCCACAAAATGCCGGCGTCGATTTTACCCGAGGTGAGATCGCCGATCATGGCTTCGGCCGATGAATCAAGGCGCGTATCGATCATCAGCGGATAGGATTTGGCGGCCGCCATCAGACCGTTGGCCGCCATGTAGGTGGCGGGCGGCGTACCGGCGACGATGCCGATATGCTTGCCCTTCAGGCGGGCATCTCCCAGCGTCACGACATCCTCGAGACCGCTGCCTTCTTTCGCCACCAGCGCATAGGCCGTGCGGTAATAGGGATTGGTGCCCTGGACGAGATCGTCGCCTTGCGGAAAGCCCATGATGACGTCGCAGCGATGCGCGCCGAGCGTCATGCGCACGAAGCCGATGGCCTGCGGGAAGTACACGAAATCCAGCTTCTTGTGCAGCTTGTCGGCAATGAGCTCGCCGAGCTTGTTCTCAAAACCCTCGCCCTTGTCGTTGGAGAACGGCAGATTGCGCGGATCGGCGCAGACCCGGAGCACGTTGGGATCGACGAGCTCGATGGAGAGATCGGGACCATCGGTGGTCTGCGCATGTACGATGCCGCTGCCTGCAAACAGTGCTGTCATCGCAAGCAGCGGGAGAAGCCGGCGGAGAACATGCGCGCTATTCATCATTGCCGTCTCTCCTGTCGATCAGAGATCGGCTATCAATTGCGCGTTGCACGCGCGCATGCAACAGGAACGATGTCGTGATGCTGCGACGCAACCGGGCTTGACGATGTCACAGCCGATGTCGGAAACCGCATCGTGATCGGACGGAGGCAGAAGTATGGCGCTACGTCTGTGCAGCCTTGTCGCGCTCGCCGTCATCTGCGCGCTGACGGGCGTACGCGCACAAGCGCAAGCGATCGATGTGCGTGAAGTCGCCCCCGGCGTATTCGTCCATACCGGACTGACCGCGCCAATGACAGAAGCGAACGCCGGCGCCACCGCCAATATCGGATTTGTCATCGGCGAGGCCGCAGTCGCTGTCATCGACACCGGAGGCAGCGTTCGCGAGGGACGTCAGCTCCTTGCTGCCATACGCGCGCGCACCGGCAAGCCGATCCGTTATGTCATCAATACGCACGGCCACCCGGACCACGTCTTTGGAAATGCTGCCTTTGTCGCCGAGGGAACCGTATTCGTGGGGCACCGGAACCTGCCGCGGATGTTTTCCGCGCGCGGCCAGTTCTATCTCGACGCGTTTCGCCGGACCATGGGCCGCGAATTGATGGACGAGGTGCGCATCATATCTCCGACGCTTCTCGTCGACGACACGCTCACGCTCGATCTCGGCGCGCGTACCCTGACCTTGCGGGCATGGTCCGCTGCCCACACCGACAACGATCTTTCCGTGTTCGACGAGACAACTGGAACGCTGTTCGCGGGCGACCTGGTGTTCGTCACCCATACCCCTGTGCTCGACGGCAGCTTGCGCGGCTGGCTCCGTGCGATCGAGGAACTCGGCCGCCTCCCCGCGCAACGCGTGATTCCCGGTCACGGAGCCGTGAGCGATTGGCCGGCCGCGCTTGCCGACCAGCGCCGTTATCTGGAGAAATTGTCGGCCGATATCCGTGCGATGATCGCTCGGGGCACGCCGATCAGCGCAGCCGCCGCCTCCGCCGCGGCCTCCGAGCGGTCGAAGTGGAAGCTGTTCGAGGACTACAATGCCCGCAACGCAACAGCCGCCTTCTCCGAAATTGAATGGGAGTAAGCCGAGCGATGGCGTATACTGCGGTTCCCTGAGGTCGCAACGAGGCACGGTCATGCCGGGACACAGTGTGCGATTGCTTTGCATGTTGGGCCTGCTCGGCGTTCTCGCCGGTGGCGGCCCTGCGCTCGCCGCCGAGCCGTACGATCCATGGCCGGGCCTGGTGCAGGACATCTTCAACAATCGCCCGATGCAGGACGGCGCCGGCGTGATCGCCATCGAGATGCCGGTTCGCGCCGAGGACGCGGCCATCGTTCCCGTCACCCTGCGCAGCAAGCTTGCGCCCGACGACAACAGGCGCGTGCGGGCGATCACCTTGGTGATCGACCAGAACCCCGCGCCGATGGCCGCGAAGTTCGAATTGGGACCTGACGCCAATGTCTCGGAAATCTCGACGCGGGTGCGCGTCAACAACTACACCGACGTTCATGCCGTGGCCGAACTCAGCGACGGGCAGCTCTACATGGTGAAGACCTATGTGAAGGCATCCGGTGGCTGCTCGGCACCTGCTGCCAAGACGGCCGATGACGCCAAGAGCCGGCTGGGGCAGATGCGCTACCGGCAATTTGCACGGCCGAGCGAGAACGGCGCACGCGAGGCGCAAATCATGATCGGCCATCCCAACAATTCCGGCCTGCAGATGGACCAGGTCACGCAGCTCTACATCCCCGCCTTCTTCGTCAATGAATTGCGGCTGTGGCAGGACGACAGCCCGGTACTCGCAGTGGAAGGCGGCATCTCGCTGTCGGAAGACCCCAATATCAGGTTCACCTATGTCTCGAACGGCGCGAGGAATTTCCGCGCCGAGGCCCGGGACACCAGCGGCCAAATCTACCGCAACGAATGGAAGATCGATCAGGGAATGTGAGGCGGCGTATCGCCTAAAAGCATCTTACTTCGGCTTCCGCCTGCGCGCGCCTGAGATCGTTGAGCGCCCCCGACGCCTGTTCGGAGGTGCGGAACTGGCTGCCGAGATTGCCCCGGACCTGCGACATGCTCAGCACCGTCTCGGCCGTGACGTAGCGCTGGTAAGGCAAGAGCGAAGCGATCACGTCGATCGAGCAGGAGCATTGCTCGATCGCTTGCCGCGTCTCGCCATTGGCCTTGAGGCAGCCGAAGACGTACTCGACGCGCGCTGCCGTTGGATAGTCGTTGACATCCTCGGCGCGCGCGAAGATCGTCGTCGCCGTCAACGCCAACAGCGCGGCGGCAATGCGTCGTACCGGTGCGGCTGCGGTCATCGGCTTTCTCCGGTCATCCAGTCTTGAAGCTATGCCATGGCCGCGCTGCTGAAAAGTCTTCACGATGGGAAGGAAAGCCCATGCGATGGATCCCGGCCCTGGTCATGCTGACGCTTGTGGGCGGCGGCGAAGCGACCGCGCAGAGCAAAGGCAAGGGCATCCGGCTCTGGAACCTGACCACCGAGACGATCTCCGGATTTGAACTGTCGCCGGCGGGCAAGAGCACCTGGGGGCCCAACCAGACCCTGAACGACCGGGACAAGGAAGTCGATCACGACGAACGCCTGCGCATCACGGGCGTGGAGCCGGGAGTTTACGATGCGAAAGTCAGCTATCGCGACGCGCGCCAGTGTTTCGTGCGCGGCATCGAGATCAAGGCAGACGCGGTATTCTCGATCGCGGACAAGGATTTGAAGGACTGCAACAAATAGCCGGCGCGTCAGCCGGCAGATGCGGGGTCAGTCAAATCCGCTCATTCGTGTGCGGATATTCGCAGCGCCACTTCACCGCCGTCCATTTCGGATGCTCGCCGACCCATTGCGCAATATAGGGCGGGGCAGCCATCGCGCATTGCCGCAACGACACGTCCGAATTGAACACCAGGCGCCGCTCCTCGCAGGTGGCCGGCGACAACACGGCACATACCGTCACGATCAGGTCTATCGCATTCATGCGCACTGCCCTTCGTTGAACGAGATCATACGAGAAATTACGTCACCGGTCGCGACAGAGTTTCATCACAGTTGCGGAACCCGGCGGCATCAGGGCTAGAAATTCACTCCGAATATCAGCCGCGCGCGGTGACGTTCGAAATTGACGAGATCGAGCGCCGCGCCGGAACCGGCCGGACGTCCCCAGGCCTGAACGCTCCAGGCCGCCGTCAGCCGCGAGCGCGGCGACAACTGGAAATACGCGGTCGGCCCGGCAAAGAGAGCCTGGCCGGAAAATTCGTCCAGGGCGATCCCCTCATATCTGCGCAGGTATCGCGCTTCACCGCCGATGAGAACATCGGGACGTATTCTGAACATCGCGCCCAGCGCAACACCAATGCTGGCTTCCTGCTCGGCGCCGCCGCTCGCCAGAACCCGCGTCCATTCCGGCTGATAGATCAGGTTGAGCGCGATCAGCGCATAGTTCGGGATCACTTCGCGGTCGAATGCGATGCGGAACTCCGTCTCGAAATTCCTGACCCTTGCCGCGCTGACCTCGTCGATCCGGCTGAGCTGACCTTCGACGGCGAAGGTCAGCCCAAATGGCGCGCGGTCGCGGTCGAGAAGCCGGTAGCGCAGATCGAGCGAAACGCCCTGCAAGGTCAGTTGCCTGACATCATCGAGGCCCGCAACGCCGCGAATATCATGGCCGGCAAAGGAGCTGCCGATCTCGACCCTGAAATTGCTGACCGGCACGAATTCCAGCTCGAATTCCTGACCGAGGGCGCGATAGCGGCCGCCGTCCTTGCCGAACCGTCCGGTGGTCTGGCTCTGAAATTCCCGCTCGCCGACATTGCCGACATCGGATCCGATCATGAATCCGAACAGATGCTCGGTATCGATGCCCTCGGCATGGATGCTGGTCGGAAGCAGCGCCGCAAGGCACAGGATTGCCGCCCCTGAAGTCGTTGCGCGAATTGGCATCCTGAAGGCCATGGGGAAGGTCAAAATGCTCCGCCGATCCGAGGCGAAACCTACCACATGCGCCAATCGGCCGCGAGCAAGGCGCCCTCCACGACGCGCATCGAATCGGGGCCCATGCAAAAAATCCGGGGGCCAGGCCCCCGGATTTGCAAGTTTGGACTGCAAGGGAGGGAACGAGACGACCGCCGCGACTCCAGCCGCATGATGGCGGAGCCGGGCAGATCGTCGCGTCCGGCTCTGTCTATTTGCGCGAGGCGCAGGCGTACATGTTGATTTCCATGCCGACCTGCACTTCCACGATCTTCGGAGTCTTCCACGTCATTGGGGGCCTCCCACTAGTGCTTGGCGCGAGGCTCGCGCCGTGAGCGAACGTAGGGCCGGCTCTGCGGCAGCGCAAGTGTGGAACACGACAACAAGCGCGAGGTGTGACAACGCGACATCAGAGATTTCGCTCTTGGGCAAGAATCAGTTCGCTCTTGGACAAGAGCATCGCAACGCTCTCGGATTCCGGGTGGCTGGGACAATGTCACCGGAGTCTTCTAATCGGCGTCGCCATCCGAATCAAACGGGCGCGGCGCGTCCGGGGAGACGCCCGCAGACGAGCCGCCCTGCTGCGCCTTGTGGATGGACGACGGCACCACGCCGAAATATTTGCGGAAGACGCGGCTGAAATGCGACGAGCTCGAAAAGCCCCATGAAAAAGCGACGTCCGTCACCGTCTTGCCGGTGTAGGTCTCGAGTTCGTGGCGGCAATTCTGCAAGCGCACATGCCAGATGTAGTCACTGACGGTCATGCCGCGGTCGCTGAACAGCATGTGCAGATAGCGCTTGGTGCAGCCAAGCGCCGCGGAAATCCGGTCGATGGAAAGATCCGGATCGCGCAGATGCTCGCGGATGAAGGCCTGCGCGCGGATATACATCGCCTCGGGGCCGCCGCGATCGAACGCGGCATCCGCCTCGCGCAGCGGCAGCAGCAACAGATCGATCAGCGAATCGGCGACGATGGCGGCGTTGTTCGCCGAAAGCTTTGCCGCCTCGCCGAACGCCGCATGGACGAATTCGTGGCTGATCCGCCCCGTGCCCGCGCGCGCCGAAAGCTTACAGGCCGACATACGCTCGGGATGGAAGCCACGCTCGCGCAGCAATTCCTTGGGAACGATGACGACATCGTGCCGGGTTCGCGCCGGGCTGATGATCGCGTGCGGCGAGGCCACGTCATAGGCCACGATATCGCCGGGCCTCAGCTCGAGGCGCCTTCCGTCCTGTTCGAAATACGAGGTCCCCTCGGTCTGGAAATGGATCTTCACATAGGGATGCTCGCTCGACCTTGCACGCGCGACCGTGTGCGCGATGCGGTGCTGGCTCACATCGATCTGACAGAGCTTCAGCTTGGAGACCGTCGTGTAGGTGACGTTCGCTTCCAGCGACGAAGCCTTCAGAGGGTCGATTTCAAACTGCCCGCAGAGGTCGGTCAGTGCATCTGACCAACATTGAATCTGCTTCTTCGGCGACAATCCGGAGGTGCTCAGCGAGTGCAGCGTATCGGACATTTCTCGCCACCGATTTGAGAAACGTGACTGGCGCCGCAGGACGCTTCGTCACGGTGATGCCACATTTTCCTTGGGTTGGCCGTTCGGCCTTGGGCGCGCCCGTGTCCCCGCGCCATGCAAACAATCCTCCGACTTAGTTTCTGCCGCGTCAAGGGGAACCTCAATTTCCGATTGTGCTGCCATTCCTTAAGCCAGATCGCAGCGCAGCGTGGGCAGGTGCCCTCCGAGCCGTCAGGTCAAAAAATTTGCCGCGCTTCGCTTTGAAGCAAATGCCCTTCCCTTCTGGGCAAGTTTCCCGTTGGCGAACGGGATTAGCATCCAGGCACAATCGGGCCGTTTCAACGGAACCCAAAAGTTCATCAGCGGGAGGAATACGCTATGCGCAACGTGCTGCTTGCAAGTTGTCTTGGTTCCGTCGCGGCGCTCGCCGCCGGCGGCGCAGTAGCCAATGACGATCTGATCAAGATGTCGCAGAACCCAAAGGATTGGGTGATGCCGGCCGGCGACTACGCCAACACGCGCTACTCCAAGCTCAACCAGATCAACGCGGGCAACGTCGGCAAACTGCAGGTGGCCTGGACGTTCTCGACCGGTGTGCTGCGCGGCCACGAGGGCGGCCCGCTCATCGTCGGCAACATGATGTACGTGCACACACCGTTCCCCAACAAGGTCTATGCTCTTGACCTGTCCAAGGACAACCAGATCGTCTGGAAGTACGAGCCCAAGCAGGATCCGAACGTCATTCCGGTGATGTGCTGCGACACCGTGAATCGCGGCGTGGCCTATGGAGACGGCAAGATATTCCTGCACCAGGCCGACACCACGCTCGTCGCGCTCGACGCCAAGACCGGCAAGGTCGAGTGGTCGTCGAAGAACGGCGATCCCGGCAAGGGCGGCACCGGCACTTCCGCGCCGCTCGTCGTCAAGGACAAGGTCCTGATCGGCATTTCCGGCGGCGAGTTCGGCGTGCAGTGTCACGTCACCGCCTACGACATCAAGTCCGGCAAGCAGGTGTGGCGCGCCTTCTCGGAAGGCCCGGATGACCAGCTCCTGGTCGACCCGGACAAGACCACCGCGCTCGGCAAGCCGATCGGCAAGGATTCGAGCCTGAAGACCTGGGAAGGCGATCAGTGGAAGATCGGCGGCGGCTGCACCTGGGGCTGGATCTCCTACGACCCCAGCCTGAACCTCGTCTACTACGGCTCCGGCAATCCCTCGACCTGGAATCCCAAACAGCGTCCGGGCGACAACAAATGGTCGATGACCGTCTTTGCGCGCAATCCCGATACCGGGATGGCCAAGTGGGTCTACCAGATGACGCCGCATGACGAATGGGACTATGACGGCGTCAACGAGATGATCCTCAGCGATCAGCAGATTGGCGGCACAACGCGCAAGCTGCTGACCCATTTCGACCGCAACGGTCTTGCCTACACCATGGATCGCGACAACGGCGAATTGCTGGTCGCCGAAAAGTACGATCCGAAGGTCAACTGGACCACCGGCGTCGACATGAACAAGACCTCGCCGACCTACGGCCGTCCGGCGGTCGTCAAGCAATATTCGACCGAGCAGACCGGCGAGGACAAGAACACCAAGGGCGTCTGCCCGGCAGCGCTCGGTACCAAGGACCAGCAACCGGCGGCCTATTCGCCGGACACGCAGCTGTTCTATGTGCCGACCAACCACGTCTGCATGGACTACGAACCGTTCAAGGTGAGCTACACCGCAGGTCAGCCTTACGTCGGCGCGACGCTGTCGATGTATCCGCCTCCCGGCGAGACCCATATGGGCAACTTCATCGCCTGGGACGGCAAGACCGGCAAGATCGTGTGGTCGAACAAGGAGCAGTTCTCGGTCTGGTCCGGAGCGCTCGCCACCGCCGGCGGCGTGGTGTTCTACGGAACGCTCGAAGGCTACCTGAAGGCGGTCGACGCCAAGACGGGCAAGGAGCTCTACAAGTTCAAGACTCCGTCCGGCATCATCGGCAACGTCACGACCTATGAGAACGGCGGGCGGCAGTATGTTGCAGTGCTGTCCGGCGTCGGCGGCTGGGCCGGTATCGGCCTCGCAGCCGGCCTGACCGATCCGACCGCAGGTCTCGGCGCCGTCGGTGGCTATGCCGCGCTGAGCAACTACACCGCGCTCGGCGGGACGCTCACGGTGTTCGCTCTGCCGCAATGAGCCAGCCCTCGTCCGGCGCATGGAAACCCCGTGCGCCGGACGTTCGTTGTTTCCGACGTCGAGGACATGCTCTTGCGTAAAACACTGTTGATGGCGGCCGCGCTGATTGTCGCGGCATCCGGAGGAATTGCCTTCGCCGAGGACGCGATCGATCCGGCTGCGGTCAAATCCGAGGATGGCAAGTATCTCGACAAGGAAGGCAATCCGACCTTCAAGGTCGCCGCCGATGGCACGGTGGACTGGTACACCTACTCCGGCTACCGCCGCTATCACTCGGAGTGCCATGTCTGCCACGGCCCTGATGGCATGGGTTCGACTTACGCGCCGGCGCTGACGGATTCGCTCAAGAGCATGAGCTATGGCGCGTTCCTCGAAGTCGTCGCCAGCGGCCGCAAGAACGTCAATACGGCTCAGGAAAACGTGATGCCGGCCTTCGGCGATAATCCGAATGTGTCCTGCTACATGGACGACATCTACGTCTACCTGCGGGCGCGCGCCAACAACGCCGTCGGCCGCGTGCGCCCGGCGAAAAAGGAAGACAAGCCGGACGCCTACACCCAGGCGGAAAAATCCTGCATGGGCAAATGACGATCGCCGGGGATAACGGACGATGACTGAAGGTGCCAACAATAATTTGAGCCGGAGTTGAGAATGAAGACGCGCGCTGCTGTCGCGTTCGAAGCAAAAAAGCCGCTGGAGATCGTCGAGCTCGATCTGGACGGGCCGAAGGAAGGTGAAGTCCTGGTCGAGATCAAGGCGACCGGGATCTGCCACACCGACGCCTACACGCTCGACGGCTTCGACAGCGAGGGCCTGTTTCCCTCGATCCTCGGTCATGAAGGTGCCGGTATCGTTCGCGAGGTCGGCAAGGGCGTGACGTCGGTGAAGGCGGGAGACCATGTGATCCCGCTCTACACGCCCGAGTGCCGCCAGTGCAAAAGCTGCCTGAGCCAGAAGACCAATCTGTGCACGGCGATTCGCGCCACGCAGGGCAAGGGCGTGATGCCCGACGGCACCAGCCGCTTCTCCTACAAGGGCAACACGATCTACCACTACATGGGCTGCTCGACCTTCTCGAACTTCACGGTGCTGCCGGAGATCGCGGTGGCCAAGATTCGGCAGGACGCGCCCTTCGACAAGAGCTGCTATATCGGCTGCGGCGTCACCACCGGCGTCGGCGCCGTCGTCAACACCGCCAAGGTCACGGCGGGATCCAACGTCGTGGTGTTCGGGCTCGGCGGCATCGGGCTCAACGTCATCCAGGGCGCCAAGATGGTCGGCGCCGACAAGATCATCGGCGTCGACATCAACGACGCCAAGGAGGAATGGGGCCGCAAGTTCGGCATGACCCATTTCGTCAACCCGAAGAAGGTCTCGGGCGACATCGTCGCGCATCTCGTTACGCTCACCGACGGCGGCGCCGACTACACGTTCGACTGCACCGGCAACGTCACGGTCATGCGCCAGGCGCTGGAATGCTGCCACCGCGGCTGGGGCACCTCCGTCATCATCGGCGTCGCCGAATCCGGCAAGGAAATCGCCACCCGCCCGTTCCAGCTCGTGACGGGGCGGAACTGGAAGGGCACCGCGTTCGGCGGCGCCCGCGGCCGCACCGACGTGCCGAAAATCGTCGACTGGTACATGAACGGAAAGATCCAGATCGACCCGATGATCACGCATGTCCTCAAGCTGGAGGATATCAACAAGGGCTTTGACCTGATGCACGAGGGTAAATCGATCCGTTCGGTCGTCGTGTTCTGAAATCAAACAACGTCAAACACAGGAGGATAGACCATGGCCGTTCAACTCCATCCATCGATCGACAATGGCGTGAAAAAAGGCTCGGGCAGCTTTGCCGGCGGCACCCTGGTCTGCAAATGCAAGGACAGGCCGGTCAAGATCGGCATCAAGGGCGACGTCGCCCACAATCACGCCTGCGGCTGCACCAAGTGCTGGAAGCCCGACGGGGCGACCTTCTCCGTGGTCGCGGTGGTCCCGCGCGAGAACGTCACGGTGCTGGAGAACGGCGACAAGCTCGCCATCGTCGACACCGCGGCGGTGATCCAGCGCTACGCCTGCAAGGCCTGCGGCACGCATATGTACGGCCGCATCGAGAACAAGGGCCACCCGTTCTATGGTCTGGACTTCGTGCACCCCGAGCTGTTCCAGGAAGCCGGCTCCGCGGCGCCGGGCTTTGCGGCGTTCGTCTCGTCGGTGATCGAGTCCGGCGTCAATCCATCCGAGATGCCGGGCATCCGGGCGCGTCTGAAGGAAATCGGGCTCGAGCCCTATGATTGCCTGTCGCCGGCCCTGATGGATGTGATCGCCACCCATGTGGCGCAGTCCAGACAGAAGGCGGCCTGATCCCGATTGCAGCCGCAATCCCGATTGCAGCCGCAATCCCGATTGCAGTCGCAATCCCGATTGCGCCAACGACCGCCGGCGACATCGGTTCGCCGGCGGCGGAATCGTGCGCGGCGCGCGTACGGTGAATTTTCGGTGAATGCGATCTCTCGAATAGAGGGAACTCGCCGCCCGGGACCTTAAAATTCGAGCGCTATTGTGTGGTCCAAACAGGGGCAGACAATGGGCGCCAATCCCGAATTGCAGCTTGATTCCTCGCATTGCCGCGCGATCTGCGACGAGATCGGCGCACGGCTGCAGATCGTGCTCGATCGCGAAGCGACGCCGATGCCGCCCCGCCTGCAGGCGCTGCTGCTCCGGCTTGCGGCGCAGGAGCTTTCCGCATCGCCATCGATCGCACCGTCGCTCGAAGAGATGGCGCGATCTGCCTGAGGGTATGGCGAGACCAACCCGGGCAGCCTGATTTTCTCTAGCCAAGGCCATCAAAAGCCTGCACCGAAGCCAGCGCCGCCGCGCGGACTTCGGCCGCTGTCATGCCGGGGCGATAGAGACTGCTGCCGAGTCCGAAGGCGCGAACCCCTGCCGCCCAGTACGCGGCAAGATTCTTGTCCGATACGCCACCGACGGCACCGACGACCGTCTCCTTGGGAAGCACTGCCAGTTGCGCGGCAATGCCGGCAGGGCCAAGCACCGACGCCGGAAAGAATTTCAGCGCCGACGCGCCGGAGCGCAACGCAAGGAATGCCTCGGTCGGCGAGAACACGCCCGGCATCGTCACCATCTGCCGCGACTGTGCCATCGCCAGCACATCGGCATCGACATTCGGACTGACCATCAGCCGCCCGCCGGCATCGGCGACGCGCGCGCAGTCGGGTGGGTCGAGGACAGTGCCGGCGCCGATATAGCAGTCCCTGCCGAAGCGCTTGCACAATAGCTCGATCGAGACGAACGGATCGGGCGAATTGAGCGGCACTTCGATCAGCTCAAAGCCGATTTCGATCAGCGTTTCCACGATCGCTTCCGCTTCATCCGGACGGATGCCGCGCAGGATCGCCACGAGCGAACGCTTGACCTTCGGCCAAGGAATCGGCTGAGAAACAGGCTGCGGCATGTCAGAACTGCGCTCCCCAGATGTTGATGGCTGCCTTGCTGAGCCCGATCCGCGAGGCCTGCTCGGCATCGTCAGTCGTGACGTCGAAGCCGCGCTCGCGCAAGGCCATTTCGTAGAGCTGGCCGAGATGACCGGCCCGCAGCAGCCGCAGCTGTTGCGGTTGACCGAAGCGCGCGGTCGCGTCCGCGATCTCGGTACCGATCAGGAGACCCGACAGCCGGTCGGCACCATCGCCGCGCTGCTCGAAGCCGAGCAGTTGCGCGGCACGCAAGCGGAACAGCGACGACGTCAGTCCCGATGGCGCCGATATCGCCGCTGCGACGCCTTCGCGGAAGGGCTGGCTGTTCGCGGCCGATTGAGCACCCGCTTCGACGGCATGGCTGAGGATGCTGTGCTGCGAAATCACGGCGAACAATTCGCCCGTCATGTAGGTCGCGAACTCGACGATGGTCCCTGCCTCGATCCGGACCCACTTGCTGTGCGTGCCGGGAATGCAGACAAGGCCGGTGAAACCCGGCTCGAGTATTCCAAGGAGCTGTGTCTCTTCTCCCCGCATCACATCGGGGCGATCGGCGCGCGCCTGGGCGACACCCGGCAAGATGCGAATGTCATTGTTGCCGATCTCTTGGCCCGCATCGACACGAACGGCACCCTCATGCAGCGCATCAAGGCGCGTCGGCGTGTGCAGATAGGGCGCTTCGACCCAGCCTTGGCGCGCACCGGCCATGCCGCAAATCAGGACGGGACTCTTGTCGGGAGCGCCAAGCTTCGCGAGATGATCGCGCAGGACAGGCGCGAAACCTGCGCCGGCACAGTGCAGCATGCCTTCGCCGCCGCGGCTCTCGGCCAGCACCTCGCCTTTCGCCGACATCAGCCAGCCGCGAAAGCTGCTGGTGCCCCAATCAACCGCGACGAAGGTCAAACTGCCGCTCCCCATGCAAGCGCATATGAAGTCACGAGGCCGGTCGGCTGGCTCACTTCGCCTCTCCCGCTTGCGGGCGAGGCC
>JAKFVP010000093.1 GCA_021732175.1 Bradyrhizobium sp. | reverse complement strand
TGCCAGCGCCGCCGTCAAGGCACGTCGGCGCTGGCAAACGGCGTTTGGAATGCGCGTGCTTCGCTTTGCCGCGTATTCAGAAGGATTGTGTCTCACAATCGCGTCAGGTGAGTTCAGTCTTGTCTTTCGCGGCGCGGTCGGAGGCCGAGGTCGCGCCGCCGCCGACGCTGACCCGATTCAGCGACAGCCGCATGCCCTGCGTCGGGATCGGCGCGCGCTTGGAGCTCAGCGTGCGCGAGTTGACGCCCATCCAGGCGATCTCCGACGACAGGCGGCCATACTCGATCTTCGGACAGCGGTTCATCACCACCTTGATGCCGGCAGCTTCCGCTTTCGCGGCGGCCGCATCGTCGCGCGCGCCGAGCTGCATCCAGATCACCTTCGGCGGCACCGGCAGTTTCAGCGCCTCTTCGACCACAGGCATGATGTGGCTGGAGTTGCGGAAGATGTCGATCATGTCGACGGGACGGCCGATGTCGGCGAGCGAGCCGACGAAGGGTTTTCCGATCAGGTCCTTGCCGACATGGCCGGGATTGACCGGGATCATGTCGTAGCCGCGCTGCGCCAGGTATTTGAACGCAAAATAGCTCGGCCGCACATTGACGGGCGAGGCGCCGACCATCGCGATGGATTTCACGCTGTTGAGTATACCGCGGATGTAGTTGTCGTCGTATTGGTCGTGGTTCACGCGCTTCTTCCCGTTTCGTCATTGCGAGGAGCGTTAGCGACGAAGCAATCCAGCTTTCTTGCCGCGCCGAAGGAAGCTGGATTGCTTCGCTTCGCTCGCAATGACGGTAAAAACTATCGATCCTGCCATTTCGGCTCGCGCTTCTCGATGAAGGCGCCGATGCCTTCCTCGGCGTCGCGCGCCATCATGTTTTCGGTCATCACCTCGGCGGTGTAGCGATAGGCGTCCGCAAGGCTCATCTCGGCCTGGCGATAGAACGCCTCCTTGCCGAGCTTGATTGTATAGGCGGATTTCAGCGCGACCTTCTGCGCCAGCGCAATTGCGGCCTCGCGCTCGGTACCGGCAGGCACCACGCGATTGATCAGGCCCATAGCCCGCGCTTCAACCGCGGGCACGGGCTCCCCGGTGAGCAGCATTTCCATCGCCTGCTTGCGCGGCACGTTGCGCGACAGCGCCACCATCGGCGTCGAGCAAAACAGACCGATATCGACGCCTGGCGTGGCGAAGCTCGCAGCTTCCGAGGCGACTGCAAGATCACAGCTCGCCACGATCTGGCAGCCGGCGGCGGTCGCAATGCCCTGCACGGCGGCGACCACAGGTTTTGGCAGGTGCACGATCGCCTGCATCATCGCGCTGCAGGCGTTCATCATCTGCGCAAAGAACGCGCGCCCGCGGTCGGGATCGCTGCGGCGCGCGGTCAGTTCCTTCATGTCGTGGCCGGCAGAGAACGCGGGTCCGTTCGCCGCGATCACCACGCCGCGCACGCTCTTGTCGTCGCCGATCTCATCCAGCGCGCCATGCAGCTCCGCGATCAGGGTTTCCGACAGGCTGTTGCGCGCCGCGGGGCGGTTGAGCGTGAGCACGGCGATGCTGCCGATCTTCTCGCGGAGCAGGATCGGTGCGTCTGGCTGGCTGGCACGGGCGGTCTGAGGCATCAACGTTCTTCCGGCTTGAGCAGGCGCCAACTTAATGTAAGAGACCGGCTGAAGCGAGGGCAGGGAACACATCAGGAGACGCATGCCAGTTGCGAAAATGAGCGTGCCGGAGCTCGAGGAGTTCCTGCACCGGGAATTCCCGCAGGCGTTCGGGCCCGGCAGCCAGATCAGGATCGAGCGCGCCGACGGCGAGAGCTGCCTGGTGCGCGAGCGCTTCGGCGAGCACATGCTGCGGCCGGGCGGCACGGTGTCGGGGCCGACGCTGATGGCGCTGGCGGATTTCGCGATGTATGTGGTGCTGCTCTCGGCGATCGGCCCGGTCGGGCTTGCCGTGACCACCAATCTCAACATCAACTTCCTGCGCAAGGGCGCGCCGGGCCAGGATGTGCTGGCGGAGGGGCGCCTGCTCAAGCTCGGCAAGCGGCTTGCGGTCGGCGAAGTGACGCTGATGTCAGGGGAATCTCCCGATCCGATCGCGCATGTCACCGCAACCTATTCCATTCCAGTCAAATAGGGTTTTCTCCGGTAATATTGCACCTTATTTATAAGCCATTGGTTTTGCTATATTTAAATCTACCGAAAGGCATTGACGCGGTGGCGCGACGCCACTAGAAACCCCAGTAGTTCGGCGCCCCCGGTGGGCGCCGATTTCCATTTTCACGGAATCCGCACATGAAAACCTTTTCGGCCAAGCCTGCCGAGGTGCAGAAGAAGTGGGTTGTGATCGACGCCAAGGGTCTGGTTGTCGGCCGCCTCGCCACGCTTGTCGCCATGCGCCTGCGCGGCAAGCATCTTCCGACCTACACGCCGCATGTCGATTGCGGCGACAACGTCATCATCATCAACGCCGCGCATGTCGTGCTCACCGGCCGCAAGCGCGACCAGAAGGTCTACTACAAGCACACCGGCTTCATCGGTGGCATCAAGGAACGCACCGCCAAGGAAATCCTCGAGGGCCGTTTCCCTGAGCGCGTGGTGGAGAAGGCGATCGAGCGCATGATCCCGCGTGGTCCGCTCGGCCGCGTTCAGATGGGCAATCTGCGCGTCTATCCCGGCGCCGAACATCCGCATGAGGCGCAGAGCCCCGAGAAGGTCGATATCGCCGCGATGAACCGCAAGAACACGAGGGCCGCATAACAATGTCCGACACCATGCAGTCTCTCGACCAGCTCTCGCAGCTGAAGCCGGCGGCTCCCGAAGCGCCGAAATACGTCAAGAAGGTCGACAAGTACGGCCGCGCCTATGCCACCGGCAAGCGCAAGGACGCGGTCGCCCGCGTCTGGGTCAAGCCCGGCAGCGGCAAGGTCACCGTCAACACCCGCGAGGTCGAGGTCTATTTCGCCCGTCCGGTGCTGCGCATGATGATCCAGCAGCCGCTGGTCGCTGCCGCCCGCGCCGGCCAGTATGACGTGATCTGCACCGTCACCGGCGGCGGCCTGTCCGGCCAGGCCGGCGCGGTCCGTCACGGCATCTCCAAGGCGCTGACCAATTTCGAGCCGGAGTTGCGCGGCGTGCTCAAGAAGGGCGGCTTCCTCACCCGCGACTCCCGCGTGGTCGAGCGCAAGAAGTACGGCAAGGCGAAGGCCCGTCGTTCGTTCCAGTTCTCGAAGCGCTAATCGCTTCGATAAAATTTGCAGCTTCGGCTGCACGCGAAGTTATGAAAGCGCGATCGGCAAAGCCGCTCGCGCTTTCTTTTTGGCGCATTTTCCACGCGTGCAGTGGCGCAACACATTGTTTGATCACGAAAAAGCGGCAGCGTTCTGCTTTCCAGTTGCTGATTAATTAATCCAGTTTTTCGAGAAAACTTTTCGGTGAGTTACAACGGATTGCCAATCCGGCACCCCTAAAGTGTGAGCTGGAAAACCGCCGGATTCACACCCCGGCGGAGGCGTGCATCACGGTGACCAGATGTCATTCGATACCTCAACGCTGTATCTCATCGCGACGATGCTTGCGGCCATGCTGGGCGGCATGCTCGTGCTGTTCGGCAAGCAGGAAAACATCGCTGCGCTGAAATGGTGGGGCGCGGCGTATCTGCTGGGTTCCGCCGCCGTCGCGATCTGGACGATCTGGGGCCAGACCATCGGTCCCATCGCGTCGCTGGCGCTCACCTCGATCGGCTTCTTCGCCTGCGGCATGGTCTGGAATGCCTCGCGCGTGTTCCACGGCCGCAAGCTGCTGTGGCCCGGCCTGGTGCTGGGTCCGCTGGTCTGGATCGCGACCATGATGACGCTGGCGCCGCGCGACGCCTCGATCCGCCTCAGCATGGGTGCGGCCATCGTCGCGATCTACGCGGCATTGACCGCTTCCGAATTGTGGAGCGAGCGCCGCCGCGACATGCAGAAGCGCTGGCCGACGGTCACGGTCCCTGTGCTGCACGGCTTTGTGCTGATCCTGCCGATCCTGATCGGCGTGTACATGCAACCGTACGATACGAATTTCGCCAGCAGCATCTGGGTCACGGCGTTTTCCGTCGAGCTGGTGCTGTATGCGATCTGCACCGTGTTCGTGATCTTCATGCTGGTGTCGGACCGCACGGTGGCGGCGCACAAGAGCGCGGCATCGACGGACCCGTTGACCGGCCTGTTCAACCGTCGCGGCTTCTCGGAAGCGTGCGGGCGCGTGATCGAGCGCGAGGCCATGTCGGGACGCCCGGTGACCGTCATGATCTTCGACATCGATCACTTCAAGTCGATCAACGACCGCTTCGGCCATCCGGCGGGCGACGAGATCCTGAAGCTGTTTGCGGTCGTGGTCTCCTCCAGCCTGCGCCTGTCCGATCTGTCGGGCCGTATCGGCGGCGAGGAATTCGCCGCGCTGCTGCCGTGCTCGCTGGAAGAAGGCGTGCTCGTCGCCGAAAGGATACGCCGGGTTTTCCAGAACTCCGACATCGTCTGCGAGGAAGGCCCGGTCGACACCACCGTCTCGATCGGCGTGGCAGGCGGGCCGGCCGGCACCGAGCTCGAAGTGCTGCTGGCGGCGGCCGACACCGCGCTCTACCAGGCCAAGCGCACCGGCCGTAACAAGGTCGAGGCGGCCGAGGAATTGCCACTCTCGCTGGAGAACTGGCGACGTAAGAGCGCGGGCGTTGCCGGGGCAGAGCGCACCGCCACCAAGCCGGCGACGGCCTGAAAGGCTGACGAGTCACAGAAGAGCAGGAAGTAACCTGCCATTTACCATTCGGTCCATATCATACCTCCTATGGACTCATACCGTCGACATAATCCGCAAGCCGCGCTGATGGCTCTTGAAGCTGCAGCGGCCTCCGCACGCGGCGGCTTCGCCTGCATGTTCTCCTCGTCAGATGAATATGAAAACGCGCTGATCTCCGAGCGCCGCGCACAGGGCCTCTATGGCCGGCAGAGGCATCACTGGCCCATGTTGATGTTCGCGGGTTTCGCGCTGCTGGTGGCCGGCACCGTGCTGATTTTCAACTGAGCCGGAGCACGTCCGGATTGCAGGGGCGCCGCAAGGCGCCTTTTTCTTTTGGCCGAGCCGGGCTAGAGACGGAGCCTCGTTTCCGGTTTCTCATTTGCGCATGATCTTGTCGGAAAGCCGATTCACACTTTTCCGGATCATGCGTCAGGAAAGGCTCTCCCATGATCACCGAAATCGCGCAGATCGACGTCAAGCCCGGCTTCGAGAAGGATTTTGAAGCCGCGGTCGCCAAGGCGAGGGCCGCGTTCGGCCGCTCCAAGGGCTTTCATGGCTTTGAGCTGCACCGCTCGATCGAAAAGCCGCAGCGCTACCGGTTGATGGTGAAGTGGGAGACGCTGGAAAACCACACGGTCGATTTCCGCGGCTCGGAGAATTTTACGGAATGGCGCGGGCTGGTCGGCCAGTACTTTGCCTCGCCGCCCGATGTCGAGCACACCAATACGGTGGTGACCAGCTAGCGCATGATCCGGACAAGTGGGCACCGGTTTCCGGAAAGATCATGCGCCAAAAAAGAGTCTAGGCCGCGGCCGGCGGGGCAGCATCCGGCTCTGCCTTGAAGTGGTCGATCATCACTTTCGCGACTGCCATCAGCGGCAGCGCGAGCGCCAGTCCCCAGATGCCGAAGACAACGCCAAGCAAAATCTGGAACGCGAACAGCGTCGCGGGGGGAATGTCCAGTGCCTGGCGCTGGATGATCGGCGTCAGCACGTAGCTCTCCAGCGCGTGTACGCCGAGGAAAAGGATGAAGGCGCTCAGTCCCGCGACCCAGCCCGAAGCAAGGCTCGCCAGCACCACAATCAGCCCGCCGAGGATCGCGCCGACCGTCGGGATGAAGGCGAGCAGGCCAGCCTGGATGCCCAGGATGAAGGAGGAGGGTATGCCGATGATCAACAGGCCGATCCAGGTCACCAGGAACACGGCAGCCATGGTGATGATCTGCGCGATCAGCCAGCGCTCCAGCGTGTAGCCGATGCGGTCGACGATGACAGTGGCGCGATCGCGGTGTTTTGCCGGCGCCATGAACAGGAGGCCGTGGCGGTAGACGCTCGGCTGCACGGCGAAGGCCAGCCCCAGAAACAGTACGATGAAGAAGTTGCCGACCGCGCTCACCGCGCCGAGCACCACCTTGAAGGTTTGCCCCAGGATCGCGCCGCCGCTGGAGGCGATCGTGCTGGCGCTGGCCGGCAGATGCGGCGTGGAGGGCGGCTGTGCCGGTGCATCCGGGGAATGCGATTGCTGTGAGGTGAAGGGGGTGAGATCGAAGAAGCTGGTGTCGACGCCATATCCTTCGAGGATGGTCTTGAAGGTGGAAAGCTGCGACTTGATGGTGTTGCTCAAGACCGTCGCCTGCTGGGCGATGGTGGTGCCACCGAGGACGACGATGCCCGACAGCATGGCAGCAAGCACGAGGCAGACGATGGCGAGCCGCACCGGCTGCGGCAGCGGCACCACGCGTTCGAGCAGATCGGCCATTGCGTTGAGGGCGACGCCGAGCAGTATGCCGGCGAAGATCAGGAACAGGGTCGCCGCGAACTGCCAGGCGAGGGCGAGCAGTACGATGAAAAGGACGACGCCGATGCCGCCGACCGATATCGACCAGGCCAGGTCGTTGCGGGCCTGACGACGCTCTTCGCTCGAAACTGGCATGACCGGCCCTTCCTGCTTTCTTCCATCACTCATTCGACAAAACGCGGCCGGGATCAAGCGGCCATCCGCGCCGGTTTGACGCTGGCTTGGGGGTTGTGCCAAGCGAAATGGGGCAACCGAATCGCAGGGGTTAGCGCGTGCGGCAATATCTCAAATGGATCGGCCCGCTCGGACTGCTCGCCGCGCTCGTGATCGGCGACCAGATCCGCATCAACCGGCCCGGCCACAAATACCGCATGACCGTCGAGGTCGAGACGCCTGAGGGCGTCAAGGCGGCATCCGGCGTGCTCGCCGTCACCCCGGACCGCAGCTACACACGGGATCGCGGCACCCGCACCTCAGGCGACGCTGTTTACGTCGATCTCGGCGGCGGCAAGAACCTCGTGGCGCTGTTGCTGCACCTCGACGACAAGCTTGACACCGCCGCCATCAACTATGTCGCGCTGCGCGCCTATCCCGCGGCCACGGGCAAGCGGGTGAACTTCAACGAGATGAGCAGGCAGACCGGTGTAGTGCCGGTCACGGGCGCGCTGGTGCCGGTACTCGCAGCATTTGCCGATCCCGCCAATCCCGGCAGCGCCAAGGTCGTATCGCCTGACAATGCCGGGGCTGTGCTGGGCAAGGGCTTTCGCCTGCGCGGCATCTCGGCGGAAGCGATCCCCAACGGGTTCTGGCCGATCGATTTCGGCGGCGCGCTGGGCGAGCCGGTTTCGCGGGGGATCACGGCCAGGCTGCCATGGCTCAATGGCGAGGGCGCCCCGGCCGCCGCCGCAACCGCGCTAAAGGCCGCCGGGCTTCCCGCCGCCGCAAGCATCGACGCGAAAGAAGCCTTCACCCGCAAATAACCCGGGGGCCCGGACATGCCGGCCGCGGGCTGAGTTTATTGCAGGGGTATCGCGCGCTCCCTGCAGGGAACATATATTGATCCCCCGGATGGCGGAAGGCATGATCCGCTTTGCGGAGTCGGGCCCCAAAAGAGAAAAGTATTTTGCGCGAGACGTGGACATTATGAGACGGCCCATCGTCGGCATCATCGGCAATTCCCACCGCATCGAAAATCGTTTCCCGGTGCAGGCGGTCGGCGAGCGCAATCTGCGCGCGGTCGCGGAAGTGTCGGATGCCATTCCGCTGATGTTTCCCTCCATTCCTGAGATCACCGACATCGGCGCGCTGCTGGAGGTGGTCGACGGCGTGGTGCTGACGGGCGCGCGCGCCAACGTCCATCCGACCCGCTTCAACGTCGACCCCTGCGAGAAGCACGAGCCCTACGACATCCATCGCGACGACGTCGCGCTCGCCGTCGCCGAAGCGTGCGTTGCGCGCGGCGTACCGCTGTTCGGCATCTGCCGCGGCCTGCAGGAGATGAATGTCGCGTTCGGCGGCTCGCTGCATCCGGAGATCCGCGAATTGCCGGGGCGCATGAATCACCGCATGCCGCGGCTGGAGAACGGCGATATTCATCCCGACCCGAGGGTGATCTTCGCCGACCGCCACGAAGTGCGCCTGACGCCCGGCGGCGCGTTCGCCAAAATCCTGGGCTGCGAGACCATTCGCGTGAATTCGCTGCACGGCCAGGGCATCCTCGAGCCCGGCAGACGCGTCGTCATCGAGGGCATCGCCGAGGATGGCACCATCGAGGCGATCCGCATTGCGGATGCCCCCACCTTTGCGCTCGGCGTGCAGTGGCACGCCGAGTACGATCCTCAGAAGAACCCGATCAACCGCGCGCTGTTCGAAGCGTTCGGCCAGGCGCTGACGGAGAACCGGCGCGCGGGCTGACCCGGCGAGACACACCAAGCGAGCGCGCTCGCGCGTCCACAAGCTGCGGTGGTCCGGGGACAGGCCGTAATCTTCCGGGGGCGAAAATTGACGACCGGCTGGATGAAGCCGGATATGCATTATTGTTCAGCTAACCGCACTGCACCTCCCGCCGCAGGAGCCTTCGGTAAATGACATTATGGGCCCGCGTGGCGCTCGCGATGGTGCCGCTCGCCGTGGCGAGCGTGGGCGCGGCGGGCCTGTCTGCTGCGTATTTTGGCGGTGGCAGGCAGGAGCCGTGGACGCTGCTGGCGGCCTGCGTGATCGCGGTACTGCTGGCGCTGCTTGTCGCGAGGCGGACGGCGCGGCAGTTGTCGCTTCTGCTCGCGGCGGAAGCGGAGCGGCAGCAGGCGGCGCACCAGGCGCTCGTGGCGAGCGAGCAGAACGCGCAGGCGATCATCAAGACCGCGCTCGACGCGTTCTTTCAAACCGATCTGGACGGCGTCGTTCTCGAATGGGGGCCGCAGGCCGAGGCCTTGACCGGCTGGACGCGGGCGGAGGCGATCGGCGTCAACGTGGTGGAACTGATGGTGCCGGAGCGGATGCGCGAAGCACACCGTGAGCGGCGCAAGAAGATGCTGGCCGACGAATTGGGCACTTCGGCCGGCGTCCGCTTCGAGGCGAGCGCGATGCACAGGGACGGCCGCGAATTCCCGGTCGAGGTCTCCGCGACCGCACTTCGCCGTGGCGACACCTGGCTGCTCAATAACTTCATGAGAGACATCAGCCAGCGGCGGCTCGCCGAAGAGCAATTGATCCAGGCGCAGAAGATCGAAGCGGTCGGCCAGCTCACCGGCGGCATCGCCCACGAATTCAACAACATGCTCACGGTGATCACGGGAACGATCGACATCCTCGCCGATGGTGTCAAGGGTAACCCGCAGCTTGCGGTCATCACCAAGATGATCAGCGAGGCGGCCGACCGCGGGGCGCGGCTGACGGCGAGCCTGTTGGCGTTCGCCAGGAAGCAGCCGTTGCAACCGACCGAGATCGACGTCAACGTGCTCATCGAAGAGGTGGCCAATCTGCTGTCGCTGACCTTCGGCAGGCACATCAATGTCGTCACCAGGCTCGCGGCCGATGCATGGCCGGCCCTCGTCGACCGGGCCCAGTTGAATTCGGCGCTGGTCGACCTTGCGATCAATGCCCGCGATGCGATGGAAGGAGATGGCACGCTGACATTTGCGACGCGCAACGTCGTGTTCGGCGTACGAGATGCGATGAGCGTCGGTGTCGAAGTCGCGGGCGACTATGTCGTCATCGAGGTCTGCGATACCGGACCCGGAATTCCACCCGCGATCCGCGACAAGATCTTCGATCCCTTCTTTTCGACCAAGGAAGTGGGCAAGGGCACTGGTCTTGGCCTCAGCATGGTGTTCGGCTTCGTCAAGCAATCCGGCGGCAGCATCGAAATCGACGGCGAGGAAGGGCGCGGGGCGATCTTCAGGATCTACCTGCCGAAAGCCGATGCCAGCGCGCTTCCGGTCACGGAGGCGGACGAGCGGCCCGTGATCGGCGGGCATGAAACCATCCTCTGCGTCGAGGACGATCTCGAGGTCCGGCAATTCGTCACCATCCAACTGGAGAGCCTCGGCTACAAGACGATCGTTGCCGCCAGCGCGGCGGAGGCGCTCGCCATCGCCGAACGCGGCACGAAATTCGACCTGCTCTTCACCGACATCGTGATGCCCGGCAACATGAACGGACGCCAACTGGCCGAACGCCTGATGGCTGAGCGTCCGTCGCTGCGGGTCCTGTTCACGTCGGGATATGCCTATGGCGCCATGCACGCGCAGGGGCGCGCCGGGCAGGGCATCCCGATGCTGTCGAAGCCGTACCGCAAAGCGGAGTTGGCGCGGATGCTGCGCCGTTGTCTTGATCCGGCGGTCGACCATGTCGGCGATCCCATCCCGCTGCCATATTCCGTTCTGCCCGACGTCGAGCGCTTCCTGCGCAAGAACCAGACCTGACGCGGGAGGCTTGTCGCCGCGATCCGGATTTCCGCTATAGTCCCGGCCGAGGTCGGGAGAATGGCAATGGGAATTCGGTTGAGACGCGGGCTTATGATCGCGTCAGTGGCAGCGGCCGGCGGATTGCTCTCGACCTCAGTGCCCGCCCTGGCACAGGATGCGCCGCAGGGTGGCGCCATCACCTGCTCATCGCCGGTTGCAGCGAAAGACAGCGCAAGAAGCCTGACGCAGCGCTACGGCAAGGACGCCGCGATCGCGGAACTGCCCGGCGCCGAAGGCGAGAAGTACAAGGGCGTCGTCCTGTTTCCGCGGGCCAGGGATCAACGGATCGAGATATCGTTCGCCGGCAATGCGATGAATGCAGCGGCCGGCCTTTCCATCCGCAATGCCGAAAAGGGCAGCCGCTGGAATATTGCCGGCGTGAGCGTCGGCTCGAGCGTCGCCGACGTGCAGAAGGCCAACGGCCGTCCCTTTGTCGTTTCCGGCTTCGGGTGGGACTACGGTGGATTTGTCACGGACTGGAAAGGGGGCGCGCTGGCGAGCCTGCAGCCCGGCGGTTGCAGGATGATGCTGCGCTTCGACAAGGAAGCGAGCGCGCCGGCGAACCTGCTCGGCGATGGTGTAAAGATTTCTTCTGATAACGCGGCCCTGCGCAAATGGGGACCCGTGGTGAGCGAGATGGGCGTCAATTTCCCCAGCGGGAGATAAGGAACGCCCGCGACAACAAGGGAGGCAAGCATGCGGTTTCGGCCATGGTCGCGGCGCGCGTTTCTCAAGGCGTCCGCTGCGTCGGCAGCAGGAGCGCTGTTCGCGGGACCGCTGCGCGGGGCCGCGCCGCCGGCTTCCGCCGTCACGCCCGCCCTGATCGAGGCGGCGCGCAAGGAAGGCAAGGTCTCCTTCTACAGCGCGCTTGAACTGAACGTTGCCGAGCGCGTGGCGCGGACATTCGAGGCGAAATATCCTGGCATCGCCGTGCGCGTCGAACGCTCCGGCGCGGAACGGATTTTCCAGCGCATCGCGCAGGAGCAGGGCAGCGGCATCAAGGCCGTCGACGTCGCCAACTCCACCGACATGGCGCACTATCTCGACTGGAAGAAGAACGACTGGCTCGAGCCGTATCTGCCGGAAGAGGTGGCGAAGCATTATCCGGCCGATCAGGTCGACCCCGACGGTACCTACGCCACCGTGTGCGCCTGGATCGAGGCGATCGGCTACAACACCGATCTCGTCAAGCGCGAGGAGGCGCCGAAAGGCTACGCCGACCTGCTCGATCCCAAATGGCGCGGCAAGATCGTCAAGGCGCATCCCGGCTACAGCGGTGCGATCCTGACCACGACCTACATCCTCTCCCGCGATCTCGGCTGGGAGTTCTTCGAGAAGCTCGCGCAGCAGAAGGTGATGCAGGTACAGTCGGCGGCCGATCCGCCGAAGAAGGTTCTGCTCGGCGAGCGCGCCATCATGGCCGATGGCAACGACTACAATCTGGTGCTGCTGAAGGACCAGGGCAAACCGGTCGAAGTGGTGTACCCGGCGGAAGGCTCGCCGCTGATCATCGTCGGCTCCGGCATCTTCCGCGGTGCGCCCAACCCGAATGCCGCAAAGCTGTTCCAGAGCTTCTTCCTTGGCGCCGAGACCCAGCAGATGCTGGTCGACACCTACGCGCACCGCTCCTTCCACGGCCAGGTGAAGGAGAAGGGCGCGCATATTCCGCTGTCGGCGCTGAAGCTGCTGAAATCAGATCCAGCCAAGGTGCAGGAGCAGAGCGAGGCCATCAAGGCGCGCTATGCGAAGCTGTTTGGGGTGTGAGCGCAGCGCATCTGGCAGTGATCCAAAAAACAAAAGGCGCCCGGTGGGGCGCCTTTCGCATTTGTAGATGATCGCAAGAAATCACTGCGAATAGTACATGTCGAATTCGACCGGGTGCGGGGTCATCTCGAAGCGGGCGACTTCGGTCATCTTCAGCTCGATGAAGCTGTCGATGAAGTCGTCGTCGAACACGCCGCCGTTCTTGAGGAAGGCGCGGTCCTTGTCGAGATTCTCCAGCGCCTCGCGGAGCGAGCCGCAGACGGTCGGGATCGACTTCAGCTCTTCCTTCGGCAGATCGTAGAGGTCCTTGTCCATCGCCGGACCCGGATCGATCTTGTTCTTGATGCCGTCGAGGCCCGCCATCAGCATCGCGGCGAAGCCGAGATACGGATTGGCCATCGGATCGGGGAAGCGAACCTCGACGCGCTTGGCCTTCGGGTTGGAGGTGTAGGGGATGCGGCAGGAGGCCGAGCGGTTGCGCGCGGAGTAGGCGAGCAGCACCGGGGCTTCGTAGCCGGGGACCAGACGCTTGTAGGAGTTGGTCGAGGGGTTGGTGAAGGCGTTGATCGCCTTGGCGTGCTTGATGATGCCGCCGATGTAGTTGAGGCAGGTCTCCGACAGGTCGGCGTACTTGTTGCCGGCGAACACCGGCTTGCCGTCCTTCCAGATCGACTGGTGGCAGTGCATGCCCGAGCCGTTGTCGCCGTACACCGGCTTCGGCATGAAGGTGGCGGTCTTGCCGTAGATGTGGGCGACCTGGTGGATGCAATATTTGTAGATCTGCATCTGGTCGGCCATCAGCGTCAGCGTGTCGAACTTCATGCCGAGCTCGTGCTGGGCGGAAGCCACTTCATGGTGATGCTTCTCGACCTTGACGCCCATCTTGGCCATGGCGCCGAGCATTTCCGAGCGCATGTCCTGAACGCTGTCCTGCGGCGGCACCGGGAAGTAGCCGCCCTTGGTGCGGATGCGGTGGCCGAGGTTGCCGCCTTCATATTCGGTGCCGGAGTTGATCGGCAATTCCGAGGAGTCGAGCTTGAAGCCGGTGTTGTAGGGATCGGAAGAGAAACGCACGTCGTCGAACACGAAGAATTCGGCCTCGGGGCCGAAGAACACGGTGTCGCCGACGCCCATCGACTTCACCATCGCCTCGGCCTTCTTCGCCATGCCGCGCGGGTCGCGGTTGTACGGCTCGCCGGTGGTCGGCTCGAGCACGTCGCAGACGATGACCATGGTGGTTTCGGCGAAGAACGGATCGATCGTCGCGGTCACGGGGTCAGGCATCAGGCACATGTCGGATTCGTTGATCGCCTTCCAGCCGGCAATCGAAGAGCCATCGAACATCTGGCCTTCGGCGAACGTGTCCTCCTCGATCATGCCGACGTCGAAGGTTACGTGCTGCCACTTGCCGCGCGGATCGGTGAAGCGCAGGTCGACGTATTTGACGTCGTTGTCCTTGATCGATTTCATGACGTCTTTGGCGGTCTTCATGAATTCCCCTTATCTCTTGCGGTCGGTTTCCTGGAATGAACGGCGAGTGCGGTCGCGAACGAAATCAGGCTGCCAAAGCAGCCCGTTTTTCTTGTTTTTTCCGCGAATTTCCGGATAGCACCCGGCTCAGATAGCGTCCAGCCCGGATTCGCCGGTTCGGATGCGGATCGCTTCCTCGATATTGGAAACGAAGATTTTGCCGTCGCCGATGCGGCCCGTCTGGGCGGCGCGACGGATGGCGTCGATGGCCTTCTCGACCAGATCGTCGCCGATCACGATCTCGATTTTGACCTTGGGCAGGAAGTCGACGATGTATTCCGCACCGCGATAGAGCTCCGCGTGGCCCTTCTGCCGTCCAAAGCCCTTGGCCTCGGTCACGGTGATACCCTGCAGCCCGACCTCCTGAAGCGCCTCCTTCACCTCGTCGAGTTTGAACGGCTTGATGATAGCCTCGATCTTCTTCACTGACTTTGCCTCCCGGCGCTTCTTGGAATTCCAGAGTGCTGCGCGTTATCAGCGGTTGTAATGACGCAGCGCCCGTTCGATGCTTGGTACGACCCTTGGACCCGGCGAACTGCCGGAAATTACTCGCGATTACCCACCATCCTCAGCCGGCTTCCTCAAAAGCAGGGTCTATGCCAAGTTGTTAACCGGTCTGATTTGGGAATGTTATCAGACTTTTAACGGGCAGCCGGGTGGAGTCCGATGCGCAGTGCCCATGATACGTCAGCCTATCAAATAGGCAAACAGATCAATTCGTATGCAGATTTTGGCTGCTGCGTTCAAGCCGGGAATGGATGTGCCTCAGTAAAAGGCGTTTGATCAGGATTTGGCATGGAAGTTCTCACCACGTCGGAGATGGAGCGCGCCGATCGGCTGACTATCGCTTCGGGCACGCCCGGCTTCGCGCTGATGCTGAGTGCGGGCCAAGCGGTGGCGGAAGCGGCGATGGATCTGGCCGAGGACGGGCCGATCGTTGTGGTTGCGGGCCGCGGCAACAATGGCGGCGACGGCTTCGTGGCCGCCGCCGAACTCGCCGCACGGGGCCGCGAAGTCTCGGTCGTGCTGCTGTGCGAGCGTGACAGCCTGCAGGGCGATGCAGCCTCCGCCGCGCGCGGCTGGAAATATCCGGTGCTGCCGTTCAATCCGCAGGCGCTCGGCAAGCCCGCGCTGATCATCGATGCGCTGTTCGGCGCCGGGCTCAATCGTCCTGTCAAGGGCGAGCCCTACGAGATGATCGAGGCGATCAATGCCAATGGCGCGCCGGTGCTGGCGGTCGATCTGCCGAGCGGCATCAACGGCACGACGGGGCTGGTGATGGGCATCGCCGTGCGCGCGACCGCGACCGTGACCTTCTTCCGCCGCAAGCCGGCGCATCTGCTGTTGCCGGGACGCATGCATTGCGGGCGCGTGCAGGTTGCCGACATCGGCATAGCCAGCGGCGTGCTCGACGAAATCAAGCCGCAAACGTTCGAGAACGTGCCGGATAGCTGGCAGGCCGCGTTTCCGGTGCCGCGCACCGACGCCCACAAATATGCGCGCGGGCATGCGGTGGTCGTATCGGGCGAGATCGCCTCCACTGGCGCGGCGCGTCTTGCGGCGCGCGGTGCGCTTCGCGCGGGCGCGGGCCTTGTGACGGTTGCTTCGCCGCGCGAGGCGCTTGCGGTGAATGCGGCGGCGCTGACGGCCGTGATGGTGAAGCCGGTGGATACGGCAATCGAATTCGCCGAGTTCCTCAGCGACCGCCGTTTCAATGCCTGCGTGATCGGGCCGGGCGCAGGGATCAGCGAACGCACGCGCGACTTCGTGCACACGGCGTTGTCGGCGCAGAAGCATCTCGTGCTGGATGCGGACGCGCTGACGAGCTTTGCCGAGGAGCCGAACCGCCTGTTCGAATCCATCAGGATGTCGGCCGATACGCGTGTCGTGCTGACGCCGCACGAGGGCGAATTTCCGCGCCTGTTCAGCGATCTCAGCAACAAGAATCCGGGACGCTCAAAGCTCGAGCGTGCGCGCGATGCAGCGCAGCGCGCAGGCGCCGTGGTGCTGGTGAAGGGCGCCGACACCGTGGTGGTCGCGCCCGACGGCCGCGCGACGATTGCCGCCAACGCGCCGGCGTGGCTTGCCACCGCAGGCGCCGGCGACGTGCTCGCCGGCATCATCGCGGGCCTGCTGGCGCAGGGCGTCGATGCCTTCGAGGCCGCCAGCATCGGCGTGTGGATGCACGGCGAGGGCGCGCGCGAGGCGGGGCCGGGCCTGATCGCGGAAGATCTGCCGGAAGTGATGCCGGCGGTGTTCCGCCGGCTCTACGACGCGTTCGGGATCGAATACTAGACGAGATGCTTTTTGACGGCGGCCTCGTTCCATTCGAGGCCGAGGCCCGGGCCGTGCGCGGTCAGCGTGCCGTCGACGATCTCGGCGGGGTGGGCGAGGATCGCACCGGCAAAATCCAGAAACTCCAGCCAGTGCGCGGTCGGCGTCACCGCCAGCACATGGGCGCTGGCCTCGGCGAACAGATGGCTCGACTGCGGGATCGACGCGGCTTCCGCCTGTCCTGCGATCCGCATCCAGCCCGTGATCCCGCCGCACTTCATCAGGTCGGGCATGATGAAGTCGGACGCGCCGGCGGCGATCGCTTCGGCAAAGCCGCGCGGAAACCACCAGTTCTCGCCTGCCTGGATCGGCGTCGGCGAGGTCGCGCGCACCTTGGCATGCCCGAGCAGATTCTCCTGCGCCACCGGCTCCTCGATCCAGTGCAGATCGTAGGGCGCAAGCCGCTCGATGCGGCGCGTGGCCTCGGCGGGATCGAGCGACTGGTTGAAGTCGATCATCAGCGCGATGTCGGGGCCGAGCAGGGTGCGCACGCCGCTCACCCTGCGCTCGTCATCGTCGGCGCTGCCGTCGCCGCCCTTGATCTTGATGCCGACAAAACCCTGGTCGAGCGAGCGGCGCAAATCCTTCTCGTCGGCGACGGGATCGACGGCGCCATAGCTGTCATAGGCCTTGATCGGCTTCGGCGCGCCACCAAGCAATTCGACCACCGTCTTGTTGGCGCACCGGCCGAGCGCGTCCCAATAGGCCATGTCGAGGCCGGAGACGGCCATGCCGACCAGGCCCTGCCAGCCGAGCAGGCGGAATTTGGCGTCCATCGCCGCCATCAAATCGAACGGTACGATCGGCTTGCCGATCAGTTCGCGTCCGATCTCCTCGACCAGATGCACCAGCGGCTTTTGCGTGAGATTGCTGTAGGCGAAAATATAGGCACGGCCAGTGACGCCCTGGTCGGTATCGACGTCGATCAGCACCAGCGGGCCTGACGTGAAGATGCCGAACGCATTCTTTAAGGGACGCTTGAGCGGCACCACCACGGCTCTCGCCTTCACGCCGCGGATCGCCGGTGTCGTCTTGCTCATGCGTCTCTCCCTGAGATTTTTCTTTTAATGCGTTTCTTCGAAAACTATTCCACCGCGTACCATCGCGCGAAGCGCTGCGCGGCCCAATTGGTTGCAACCGATTCCATCAGCCAGTGTCCGGCATGTTCGGCCGCAAAGGCAATGCGCTGGGTCTGGCCCGGCTCGATCGCCAGCGTCTCGAGCCAGAACGGCTTCCAGCCATCGTCGAGCCGGTCGAGCAGGCGGAAATGGTGGCCATGCAGGCGGAACACGGTGGCGAATTCAGTACGGTTGGTCAGCGCCAGCACCACGGTGCGCCCGGCCCGGACGCGGAAGGCCGGCTGCGGTGCGTTGGCAAGGCCCGCCGCCATCATCCACTCCGGGCTGCTTAACGGCAGATCGACGCGCAGCGCATTCTTCAGATCGAGCTGCGCGGGCAACCCGTTCGACGGCAGCGGCGCTGGCGGCGGCAGCGGTGCGGGGCGCGCGGGCGCATCGCGCGACACGATGATGAAGCCGAGCGTCCGCATCTGCTTGCCCTCGTGCAGCAGTATCTTGAGATTCGAGCCCGGCGGCGCCGTCACGTCGACGAAGGCATCGACCCGGCTGCCCGGTGCCAGCACCAGCGCGCCATTGCGGGCGAGAAACGGCTCGGCCGGCTGGCTGTCGATCGCCATCACCGTGACGTCGACGGACTCCAGTTTCAGCGCAATCACCGTGCGCCGGCTGCCGTTGATGAAGCGAAGCCGGAGGCGCTCATTGGTTCGGGCTGCAACATCCACCGCGGCTTTGCCGTTCAGTGTGTAGAAAACCGTGGTCTCGTTGGGGTCGGTGCCGGGCACCGAAGCCGTCCCGTCGGCCCGCAAGCGCCATTCCTCGACCAGAAGCACTTCGTCGCGATCGACGCTGACCGGTTCGCCCTCGGTGACCACCACGGGCCGGCCCCGGACCGGGAGTGCGTCCTGAACCGCCAGCACGCTCATGTCGCACAGGAAGGTGCCGGCATGACGCAATGGAATCCGTACCTTTTCCCAGCCGGTGGGGGCCAGCAGGCGCCGGCCGATGAACGGCTGGATGCGGGTGAGCTGCGCTTTCGCCGCGGCGAGAGCGCAGC
>JAKFVP010000266.1 GCA_021732175.1 Bradyrhizobium sp. | reverse complement strand
GAAAGCCCCCACCCGCCGCGCCCTTCAGGCGCGTCGGCCTCCCCCGCAAGCGGGAGAGGCGAAGCGAGCCAGACGCTAAGCCTCATCTTCTAAAGCCATGACGCTCCAAAAACGAAACGGCGCCCGCGAGGACGCCGTTTTGCTGCATGCGGAACTGATCACGCCGCCTTGGTCTTCAGGTGACGGAACATGTTGCCGCGCGCCTCGTCGTCCATCTCGGCCTTGAAGGTGAACTTGTCCTTCAGCGCGATCGCCTTGGCCGCGGCCGGCCGCGCCGAAATCTCGTCGACCAGCCGCTTGACGTTGGGATATTTTGCGGCTGCTTCCTCGCCCATCACGAAGGCCGCCATACGCGCCCAGCCCCACAACGCCATGTCGACGATGGTGTAGGTATCGCCGACCATGTACTTCCGCCCCGCCAGGTGCTCGTTGAGCACGGCATAATGGCGCTGCGCCTCGAACTGGTAGCGGTTGTGGGCGTAGTCGTGGTTCTGGTCCTTCGGTGCGAAATGCTTGAAGTGCACCGCCTGGCCCGAATACGGCCCGATGCCGGTCGCCACGAACATCAGCCAGGACAGCATTTGCGCGCGGTTCTGCGGCGTGTTTGACGGCAGGAACTTGCCGGTCTTCTCGGCGAGGTGGAGCAGGATGGCGTTGCTGTCGAACACCAGCACGCCGTCGTCATCGATCGCCGGCACCTTGCTGTTCGGGTTTACCTTCAGAAATTCCGGCTTGAACTGGTCGCCCCGGCGGGTGTCGACCGCGATCGGCTCGAACGGCAGGCCGCTCTCCTCGAGGAACAGCGCCACTTTGGTCGGGTTGGGCGAACCGTTGAAATAGAACTTGAGCATGAAAGTCTCCCCTGCTTTTGTTGCCCGAATGATCGGGATACGGCGCGATCGCCGCAGGCAGGGAGTTCCTGCGCAAATTTTTGCACGAAGCGCAAGCGAAGAGTGCGTGAAAGCGGGCGCCCGGCTAGCCCACGAAAAAGAGCCCGGCGATCCCTGCGGCGATCATGGCCGCGCCGGACAGGTGCAGCAGCAGGGCCATCCGGTTTGCCGCCTGCACGTCGGAGACCTGGGCAGCGCGTTCGGGCCGGCGCGCATAGCCGTGGGCGATGACTTCCTGGTTGAAGTCGCCATGGGCTTCCATGGTGAAGGTCAGCGCAACGCGGATCAGCAGGATGCCGAAGATCACAAGGCCCGCCACGCCGAGCATGCCGACCAGCAGCATCGGAAACATGCCGATCAGGAAGACCGGCAGCAGCGGTAGCAGCAGCATCGCCTCGGATCGTTTGCGCATGGGTTGCTCCAACGGAATCCGTGAACCTGTCTGCGGACTCTAGGCGGAGCGCTTGCGGCGGATCAAATCGAAAGAGCGTGAATGCTGCGGCGCGGCATCAGCCCGCCGCCATCTCCGCACGGATTTCGGCGCGCAGCTCGTCGATCAGCTTGAGGCCGCCCTTGGTCTCGACGTGCCAGAACGTCCAGCCGTTGCAGGCTTCCGCGCCCTGGGCGACTGCGCCCATGCGGTGGATCGAGCCGACCTTGTCGCCGAGCATGATGGCGCCGTCTGCCCTGACGAGTGCATTGTGGCGCTTGCGGGCATCGACCAGCTTCGCACCAGGCGCGATCATGCCGCGCTCGATCAGCTCGGCGAAGGCAACCCGCGGCGCCTCGCGCGCGGTCATGAAGGGGGCAAGCGTTGCCTCCGGAAGCGGCTCGACGGCGGCGATGCGCGCTTCCGCCGCCTTGGCATAGGCGGCGTCGCGCTCGAAGCCGACATAGGAGCGGCCGAGACGTTTTGCCACGGCCCCCGTGGTGCCGGTGCCGTTGAAGGGGTCGATCACGAGGTCGCCGGGCTTCGACGACGACAGCAGCACGCGCGCCAGAAGGCCTTCCGGCTTCTGGGTCGGATGTACCTTCTTGCCGTCCTTGCCCTTGAGGCGTTCGTCGCCGGTGCAGAGCGGGATCAGCCAGTCGGACCGCGCCTGCACGTCCTCGTTGGCGGCCTTCAGGGCCTCGTAGTTGAACGTATAGCCCTTGGCTTTTTCGTCGCGCGCGGCCCAGATCATGGTCTCGTGCGCATTGGTGAAGCGGCGGCCGCGGAAATTCGGCATCGGGTTCGACTTGCGCCAGACGATGTCGTTGAGCACCCAGAATCCGAGATCCTGCATGATGGCGCCGACGCGGAAGATGTTGTGGTAGGAGCCGATCACCCAGATCGTCGCCGACGGCTTCATGACGCGGCGGCAGGCCAGGAGCCAGGCGCGGGTGAAATCGTCATAGGCGGCGAACGAAGAGAACTTGTCCCAGTCGTCGTTGACGGCATCGACATGCGATTCGTCGGGACGCTTGAGCTCACCCTTGAGCTGCAGATTGTACGGCGGGTCGGCGAAGACGACATCGACGGAGCCGGCCGGCAACTTCGACATTTCGGCGACACAGTCGCCGACAATGATGCGATGGCTCGACGCAGACTCAAATTTAGTGCGGGGCGCCTTTGCAGACGCCCCGCGACGCGACACAACCATGACTCAATTACTCTGACTCAGGCGACGCTGTCGGCGACGCGGGACTAAACAACCGACTGGCCGTACATTGCCCCGGCAAAGTAAAGATCGACTTAAGCGACGGCGTTTGCGCGCGAGTCGTGGCCACATGCGAGCGAGTTTGGCGTCCGATACGCGTTCAGGTGCACTAGGCAATATTTGCCGGGCGGGTTATTGATTAACGCAATGGAAATTTTACGTGTCTGCCGCGTTACCTCCTGCTTGCAGCGCACAAGGGTTGAAATGAGGGAAATTCGCCATGCGTTACGATGATTTTCGCCACAGCGACAACATCGACGACCGTCGCGATGACGGTGGTGGCGGTATGGGCGGCGGCATGGGTATCCCGATGGGCGGCGGCGGCCTCGGCATCGGCACCATCATCGTGCTCGGCCTGCTCGGTTATGCCTTCGGCATCGACCCGCGCATCCTGATCGGCGGGGCGGAAATTCTCACCGGCGGCAGCCAGGCGCCGAGCTACCAGCAGGATCGTCCCTCGGGCCAGCGCAAGACCGGTGCGCCGACCGACGAGATGGGCAGCATGATCTCCGGTGTCCTCGGCGAGCTCGACGACCGCTGGAGCGAGATTTTTCAGGCCAGCGGGCAGAACTATACCGGGCCGAAGATCGTGCTGTTCCGCAACGCCACCAATGGCGGCCGCTGCGGCATGGCGCAGTCGGCGATGGGTCCGTTCTACTGCCCGCCCGACCGCACCATCTATCTCGACACCGCGTTTTTTCGCGAGGTCGAGACGCGCTTCCGCGGCTGCTCGGGCAGCGCCTGCAAATTCACCGCGGCCTACATCATCGCGCATGAAGCCGGCCATCACATCCAGAACCTGCTCGGCATCCTGCCGCGCGTGACGCGGATGCAGCAGCAGGCCGGCAGCAAGGCTGAAGCCAATGCGCTCCAGGTGAAGGTCGAACTGCAGGCCGACTGTCTCTCCGGTGTCTGGGTCAACCGCGAGGAGAAGAAGCGGCCGGGTTTCCTGGAAGCAGGTGACATCGACGCCGCGCTGAAGACGGCGACCGCCATCGGCGACGACACGTTGCAGCGTCAGGCCACGGGCAGGGTGGTGCCTGACAGTTTCACCCATGGCTCCGCAGCGCAGCGCAGGCAATGGTTCATGACCGGCTACCAGCAGGGCACGGTGCAGGCCTGCAACACCTTCGGCGCCGGCGCGCTGTAACGGCCATGTCGATCGATGAGAGCAAGCAGTTCGTCCCGCTCAACATCGCGGTGTTGACGATCTCGGATACGCGTTCGCTCGCCGACGACAAGTCCGGCACGACGCTGGCCGACCGTCTCACCGCGGCCGGCCACAAGCTTGCGGCGCGCGAGATCGTCACCGACGACGTCGAGGCGATCCGCGCCGTCGTGAAGCGATGGATCGCGGATGAAGGCGTCGACGCCATCATCACGACCGGCGGCACCGGCTTCACCGGCCGCGACGTGACGCCGGAGGCGATCGAGCCGCTGTTCGAAAAGCGGATGGACGGTTTTTCCATCGCCTTTCACATGCTCAGCCATGCCAAGATCGGCGCCTCCACGGTGCAGAGCCGCGCCACCGCAGGGGTTACCAACGCCACCTTCATCTTCTGCCTGCCGGGTTCGCCCGGCGCCTGCCGCGACGGCTGGGACGGCATTCTGGGGCCGCAGCTCGATTACCGCACGCGCCCCTGCAACTTCGTCGAGATCATGCCGCGGTTGGACGAGCACCTGCGCCGGCCCAAGGCCAAGGGGGCTTCGGCCTGAGCCGTCCTGCAGCCTGCCGATATGCAACCGAAGGCGCGCATCAGTCGGAGGGCCAGGAAAGTCCGTTTTGCGCCAGAAGCAGACTCATGCACTGCAGCAAACAGACGTGTCTATTCGATTACCTCGTCGGCCCGGTCCAGCATCGGAAGCGGTACATTGAGGCCGAGCGCCTTGGCGGTCTTGAGATTAATTACAAGCTCGAATTTCACAGGCTGCTCAATCGGCAAATCAGCGGGCTTCGCTCCGTTCAACACTTTTTGCACATAGCTCACCAGACGTTTGGCCTCGAAAATTCGACTTGGCCCGTAGGACAGCAAGGCACCACTGGCTGCAAATTCCCGCCAGGAAGCAATCACGGGGAGCCGACGTTCCCGGCCGTGCTGGGCGATTTTCGCAGCGGCAATGCCAGTCAGCCGCGACGAAATGATGAACAAACTATCGGCGCCTCCCGCACTCGCGGCGAGCAGTGCTGCATCGAGGTCGGCGGCGCCGCTTATTGGGTAAGTTGCCAGCTCCATGCCGAGGGATTCAGCGCCACTTCGCGCAAATGTCACTTCGTCGTCGAAATGCTGAGGATTGAATATCACCGCAACGCGATTTGCGCTTGGTAGGACCTCCTTGAGGATTTGCATCCGCTTGGCCGCCATTTCATCCGTGAGAAACGTGACCCCGGTGAAATTCCTGCCTGGCCGAGCCAGAGATACTGCAAATCCCGCGCGCATGGGGCTATCACTAACCCCACCGACGACGGGTATCTGGCCTTTGCTTGCCTCGAACAGCGGCTTGATGACATCCCCGCCAACGGCGAGCAAAAGGTCGGGCTTTTGTGCCACAAGTTCGTCGGCCAAACCCCGGAGTTGATCCGGCTTGCCATTGGCATAGCGAAAGACGATTTCGATGTTGCGGCCATCAACGAGCCCCGCCTGCGCGATTGCGTCCTTCAACGACTGATCGATTGGACCCAAGGTTGCTCCGCCAAAAACAAGCCACCCGATCCGAGGCATTGATTTCTGTCCGCGCGCGGCAAGTGGCCAAACGGCAGCAGCTCCGACGAGTGACCTGATGAATTCGCGGCGTTTCATTGAAGTCTTTCGAAGCAACACGCCCCGCCGATCGGACTCAAGCGACCCTGTGAAAGGCCGGCGGCAACGGCTCGCGCACGAGCTCGCTGAGATCCAGCGCCTCGCCGCTTTCCGTGATGTCTGCAAACAGCACCTCGACGAAAGGATGCTGGCGGTTGAGCGCGGGGCCTTGCCGGTACTTCGTACCGACAATTCGACGAATCGACTCGATGTTGGCCTTTCCAAGCGCATTGTATTGACGCCGGAACAGGCTTTGTCGGCCTCTATTGCGTTCAATGGAGTCGACCCAAACGTCCATCACCTTGCGGCTGATAAACGCCTCGACCGGCTGAGCGCCATCCTGAGCAAAGAGGCGCAGCCCGTCCATGTTGTGGGGCCCGTCATCGATGTTGAATTGGGAAACTGACATTCGGAATGCTCCGTTGGTTACGGCGGACAGTGTCGCCGGTTCGAAAAATCCTGCCGGCAGCTCCGGCCGGCGGTGCAACGAGCGAATTTCCGATCAGGATTGCTGCCAATCTGGCGAGAGGCGGCGGCGCTCACCATTGCAAGATGATGGCGCCGGCGAGGACCAGACCGAACATCATGGGCAGCAGGATGGGAGGTACCAGCCACTCCCGTAGATCGAATTTCTGGATGTTGGACATGTCGACCGCCTTGTTTTGGCGGGAGCACAAGCTCTCAGTCACCGGCAGATGCCAAGCATGAACGGTGATCGGTACACCAGACTCCCTTTCCGTGGCGATGTCGAGGGAAATCGCTACGAGTGATGACAGGGAGCGCGACATATCGTCAACACTAGTTCAAATATGGTCTTGTCAGTGTTGATGACATGTCTGTGCGGAGCGCAAACTGACGGCATTCCTCGCCGCGACGGTTGATATCGGATGCCCGCGTAGCCATATGCTCATGGAGCAGAACGGCTCTCGCCCCGGAGCGAGTCCCGCATCTGACGCCTTAGCTTCACATCACCTGTAACGAAATCGGCCAACGGCACGTCGCTTTGATGCGCGCGTATGGGGTCAGGACAACACATGCCCATCGAGTACGCCTCCGTTCGGGTCGTTCACAAACCCTGGGGTGTCAGCGATCTCCGGCCCTGGAGTAGCATCGACGGCACGAATGATGCCGTGGGAGAGCTGTGGTTCGAGCGGGCTGACAAGAGCACTTCGAGTCCTGCCTTGCTGCTCAAGCTGCTGTTCACGAGCGAGCCGCTGTCGATCCAGGTCCATCCGGACGATACGTTCGCGCGGGCGATGGGGATGTCGAACGGCAAGAGCGAGGCCTGGTACATCATATCGGCAAAGCCGGACGCGAAGATCGGCATTGGCCTGAAGCATCAGGTGACACCACAGCAATTGCGGGCGTCGATCAGGGATGGCTCGATCGTCGACCTCGTGCAATGGCGCCCGGTCGCGAAGGGCGACGCCATCTTCATTCCCGCCGGCACGATCCACGCGCTCGGCGCCGGCATCGTGCTGGCCGAAATTCAGCAGCACAGCGACGCGACATTCCGGCTGTTCGACTACGGCAGGGGACGCGAATTGCATGAGGACGACGGCGTCGCGGTCGCCAACACCTGGCCGCTGCGATCTGGCGATAGTCCTGTGCGCTTTACCAGTGAACGGACGGTTCTCGTCGCGAGCCGGCATTTCGTCTTCGAAAAACTTGACCTGCCGGCGGGCTCGAGCTGGGCGCTGCTCGCTGAACGGGAGACCTGGATGCTTGTCCTCGACGGCCACGCGGCGATCGGATTGAAGGCGGTATCCGTCGGGCAGGCGGTGTTCGCCAATGGCGGCCGCGGCAGTATTGAGGTCGGCGCCAATGGATTGACCGCGCTGGTCGCCTATCCGGCGGCTGCTCCCGTCGCTTCCCTGCTGCAGACTCTGGGCGAGCCATCGGCCGGCCTCTTTCCCCGCGCCGCTGTTCCGGAATTGACCGGCCTTTCCGAGGTGCGCTCATGACGCCGCTCGGCAGTATTGCGCTGATCGGCAATTCGCTGCCGCGCCGCTGCGGAATCGCAACATTTACCACGGACCTGCAGCGCGCGATTTCAAATTCGCGGCCAAATCTCGTGACATCCATCGTGGCGATGACCGATCACGGTCAGACCTACGACTATCCCGATTCGGTTGTCCTGCAGATCAAGGATGACGACATCGAAGCCTATGTGCGCGCCGCGGCGCATCTCAACGCCGGCCGGTTCGATATCGCGTGCCTGCAGCATGAATTCGGAATCTTCGGCGGCGAAGCCGGTTCCCATATTCTCGAATTGCTGTCGCGCCTCACCATGCCGGTGGTGACGACGCTGCACACCGTGCTGGCCGAGCCGACGGCAGCTCAACACGCGGTGATGGATCGTATCGTCGAGATGTCCTCGAAGGTCATCGTGATGGCCAACAAGGGGCGCGAGCTGCTTCGTAGCGTCTATCGCGTGCCGGACGAGAAAATCGAGGTCATCGCTCATGGCATTCCCGACTTTCCGTTTGTCGAGCCCGATGCCGCGAAGGCCAAGCTCGGGTTCAGCGACCGCTCCATCATTCTGACGTTCGGCTTGTTGTCTCCCAGCAAGGGCATCGAGGTCATGATCGATGCCATGCCGACGATCCTGCAACAGTGCCCGGACGCGGTCTACGTCGTGCTCGGCGCAACCCACCCCAATCTGGTTCGCGACCAGGGTGAAGCCTATCGCGAAAGCCTGATGGCGCGCGTGCGGGAACTCGGCGTCGAGGATCATGTCGTATTCCTCGACCAGTTCGTCGACCAGGCGACGCTGCTCGAATTCATTGCAATGTGCGACGTCTACGTCACACCCTATCTCAACGAAGCGCAGATGACGTCGGGCACGCTGGCTTACAGCTTTGGCCTCGGCAAGCCCGTGGTCTCGACGCCCTATTGGCACGCGCGGGAATTGCTGGCCGACGGACGCGGCACTCTCGTCTCTTTTGGCGACGCCCCGGGGATCGCCAATGCAATCGCGCAATTGCTGACTGACAAGCCGCGAAGGCGGGCCATGCGCGAGCGGGCCTACGCGGCGAGTCGACCGATGACATGGCAGCGCACCGCCGAGCGTTACATGACGACGTTCGAGAAGGCGCGGCAGAATCATTGGCTGAAGGTGATCGCGCGCACAGCGCCTGCCGCGGTCGTGCCGCAAGTTCCAGCAGCGCCGGCCATGCAGACGAACCATTTCCTCTCGATGTGTGATGACACCGGCCTGCTGCAGCACGCCGTCCATTCGGTGCCGGATCGCCTGCATGGCTATTGCGTCGACGACAATGCGCGTGCGCTGTTATTGGCGTGCGCACTCAATGAGCCGGGCGAGCGGCCGCTGACGGAATTGTTGACAGCCCGCTTTGCTGCCTTTGTCCAGCACGCGTGGAATCCGGATACCGGGCGATTTCGCAATTTCATGGGCTACGACCGGACCTGGCTCGAAGAGCAGGGCTCCGAGGACAGCCATGGGCGGACCTTGTGGGCGCTGGGTCAATGTGCACGTAAGGACGCCAGCGGCTCTAGGCGTCGATGGGCGGCGGCATTGTTCGCCGAGGCGCTGCCGGTTGCGAAATCCTTTCGTTCGCCCCGGGCTTCGGCCTTCACGTTGCTCGGCCTGGACGCATATTGCGGTGAGATTCCCGATGATCGCCGCGCCCGCGACATGCGCCGGATTCTGGCCGACAGACTGATGCACTGCCTTGAGTCGGTGGAGACGCCGGATTGGGTATGGTTCGAAGAGGGCCTTGCCTATGACAATGCGCGGCTGTCCGAGGCGCTGATCGTCACAGGCATGGCGACACGAAACAGTGGCTACGTCGATGCCGGGTTGAGGTCTCTGCGGTGGCTGATGATCCAGCAGACGTCCCCGCTGGGTCATTTCCGGCCGGTCGGTACCGCCGGTTTCGGCGAACAGCGAAAGACTCCCCGCGCGTTCGATCAGCAGCCGGTGGAAGCAACCGCAACGATTGCTGCCTGCCTGAAGGCGTTGCGGGCGGAGGACGATGCGGGATGGAAGAGCGAGGCGACCAGGGCTTTCTCCTGGTTCCAGGGCAGCAACGATCTCTCGATTGCGCTCGTCGATACCGAGACCGGCAGCTGCCGCGATGGGCTTCATCCCGACCGAGCCAATGAAAACCGCGGGGGAGAGTCGGTGGTGTGCTATCTTCTGGGACTTGCCGAGATTCGTCAGCTCGCCCGCGTGAGTGTTAACCCAGCAGATTCCGTGGCGCTGCGCGCCGTCGGGGCCTGATGCAGAATTCGCTCCGGCCAACCGAGGCACACCTTTGCATGCTACATTTCTGAACCGGCAGGCGCTCCATCTGCGCCCCGACCCTGCGCGCGTCATCGTGCGGCCGTTCAAGCCGGCGACCGAACCGCGGGACCTCAACCCGACCGACAAGACGCGGGCCAACCATATCGTGGAGCGCGTTCTCAATCTTGACGCGGAAGAGGCCGCACATCAGCTGGCGGACGTGCTGGAGAACTTCGAGGGCAGGCATCGCAACCTGCTCGAAACGTTCGAGCTTCGTGCCGACGAGATGGAGCAGGCACTGGCGGCGCATTGCACCTTTACCAGGGTGCAGCGGCAGCTCATCGGCGCCTACTTCATGAACGAGTATTCGTTCGAAGCCTCGGCGCTGTTCAACCCGAGTATCGTGCCGCACCCCGATCAGTCGGGGACGCCTGTAGGCAGCCTGCGCTTCGTTCTCAGCCTGCGTGCCGTCGGCGAAGGACACGTGTCGTCGCTGACGTTTCGCGCCGGCACCGTCGCCGCTGACGGCAGCATTGATATCGAACCGACGGTGCGGCTCGCTTCAAGCCCGCAGATTCGACATCTGATTCCAGGACCGATCGGTGACGAGGTGGAACTCGTCTTCAGACCGGAGCAGGACATCAGCGAGCGTGTCATCTTTCCGGTCACGGACTCACAGTCGCACGGCATCGAGGATGCCCGCTTTGTCGAGTTCACCGATGCCGGCCGGAAGACCTATTACGCGACCTATACTGCCTACAAGGGCACGGCGATCCGATCGGAATTGATCGAGACCAGCGACTTTCTGTCATTCCGGATGTCACCCCTGCACGGCACTGCCGCGCGCAACAAGGGCATGGCGCTGTTCCCGCGCAGGATCGACGGCAAGTACGCCATGATTGCGCGACAGGACAACGAGAACCTTTACCTGGTCTATTCGGATGACCTGTACAAATGGGAAGGCGGACAGGCGATCCTGAAACCGCAATTTCCTTGGGAGTTCGTGCAGATCGGCAATTGCGGATCGCCGATCGAACTGGAAGAGGGCTGGCTTCTGCTCACGCACGGCGTCGGCCCGGTTCGAAAATACTCGATCGGCGCGGCGCTGCTCGACAAGCGCGATCCTTCCAAGGTGCTGGCGCGGTCGAGCGAACCGTTGTTGCGGCCCGAGCCATCCGAGCGCGAAGGATATGTTCCCAATGTCGTCTACACCTGCGGGGCGCTGGCGCATAGGGATCAGATCATCTTGCCATACGCCGTGTCGGACACCTATTCGCACTTTGCGACGATGAAGGTCTCCGCGCTGCTGCAGGCCATGTCGTAACTCCGGCGTCGCGCGGTGCGATTTGCCTGTTCAAGGGAGAATCCCATGGTTCGGGCGACCTGCTATTTCGTTCAGGCATTCAATGTCGGCCGGGGCGAAAACCTGAAAGCCGACGCTCCGATCGCCTGCAGGACGGAAATCGGCGCGCTGCGCACGGCGGAGCGGCTGGCATCGAGCAAGCTGGGCGTCGTCGCCTTCTCATCCTCGGGAGATCCCGAGACAGGAGACTACGACGACGAACCGACGATATTCTTCCGTAGCGGCCAGATTCCTTCCGCCTTCGACTGATCCGGTCCCGACCCGTAGCGGCGAATATGAAAGCAAAGGTGCACAAATGAGCGGACGAGTTGATACATTGAAAAAAGCCCGCGATCGTATGGTCGAGGACAGGGATACGCACATGAAGGTGCTGGCGGCGCCCTTCGATCGCGATACCGCCGAGCGGGCACGCGGCAAGTTCGTCGAGTTGCAAGGGGTGATCGATGCCCTGGACCGCGCGATCAGCGGCGAGGTTGGCAGCGCGCCAAGCTGAGTCGAGCGGTTCGCCGATGTCCGCTTTCGGTCCAGGCTGTGTGAAAACCTGACCGATGCTATGATTCCCTTGCTGAATCGCGGGGGGATGATGAAGGGTTTCGTTCAGGGGACGGATCGCCAGCAGACGCTGTTGTTGCCGGAATGCCTTGATGATTGGGTAGACGAGAGCAATCCTGTTCGCGCGGTCGATGTGTTCGTGGATGCACTGGAACTGCGCGAGCTGGGGTTCGATAGCGTCACCCCGGCAGCGACCGGCCGGCCGGGATATCATCCGTCGCCGATGCTCAAGCTTTATATCTATGGCTATCTCAACCGGGTCCAATCGAGCCGGCGGCTGGAGCGTGAGGCTGGCCGCAATCTGGAAGTGATGTGGCTGACGGGACGGCTCGTTCCAGATCACAAAACCATCGCCGATTTCCGCAAAGACAACGGCCCTGCCATCAAGAAGGTCTGCGCGCAATTTGTTGCCTTGTGCCGCAAGATGGGTCTTTTGGCGAAAGCGAGCGTTGCGATCGACGGCAGCAAGTTCAAGGCGGTCAACTCGCGCGACAACAACTTCACGAAGGGAAAGATGGAGCGGCGCCTGGCGCAGATTGAGGAGAGTGTTGCGCGCTATCTGAGCCAGCTTGACACCGCCGATCGACAGACAGCTTCCGGTGAGGCGCCGTCGGAGGGGCTTGTGGCCAGGACTACGCGGCTCAAGGAGAAGCTGATCAAGCTCGAAGAAGAGGTCAAGCGCCTTAAAGCGATTGAGAAATTGATGCTTGCCGCACCCGATCAGCAGGTCTCCTTCACCGATCCTGATTCCCGCTCGATGGCGACCAGCGGGCGCGGCTCCGGGATGGTCGGCTACAACGTGCAAGCGGCCGTCGATACGACGAACCATCTGATCGTCGCACATGAGGTAACCAACGTCGGCACCGACAAGTCACAGCTCGCGACCATGGCCGGCCAAGCGAAGGCGGCATTGCAGGCAGAAAACCTCGAAGCTTTTGCCGACCGCGGCTACTTCAAGGGCGAGGAGATCCTCGCATGCGATGAGGCTGGCATCACGGTCACGCTGCCGAAACCCCAGACATCGGAGGCGAAGTCGGAAGGTCGCTTTGGCAAGCAGGACTTCCGCTATGTTGCCGCAGAGGACGTTTATATTTGTCCGGCCGGTGAGACGCTCATCCACCGCTTCGCGAGCGAGGAAAATGGATTGGTCCTGCACCGCTACTGGAGCAACGCGTGCCGCACCTGCGCGCTGAAGGCTCAGTGCACGAAGGGGCCGCAACGGCGCGTCACGCGTTGGGAACACGAGCATGTTGTCGACGCTGTGCAGGCGCGCCTGGACAGAAATCCGGATGCAATGCGTACTCGTCGCGAGACGGTCGAGCATCCGTTTGGCACGCTGAAGATGCGGATGGGTGCGACGCACTTTCTGATGAAGACGCTGGCCAAAGTGGCGACTGAGATGGCGTTGCACGTGCTCGCCTACAACCTCACGCGCGTGATGAATATCATTGGCGTCAAACCGCTCCTCGCCGCGATCCGGGCTTGAGGAGCGTGTACTGTTGTGTGCGCCGTGTGACCGTTCAGGTCGCTCAGCGCGGCCCGAGGTTGCGCCCGGATTGACTCCAGACCCGATGCAGCAAAAATCGGCTCAGCCGGTCACCTCGAGGTCCGTCGCGCTCGGCTGCTGCAGTTATTGGGGTGCGAAAAACGTTTCCACACAGTCTGGGTCATTATCAGACATGCCCGTGACTAAAAGCCCTGCGAACGATCCTCCCCAGCCAATCCCGCAGGCCGAACATCATCTCGCGATAAGCTTCCGCGCGAAGCTGGTGCGCTTTCCTGGCATAGAAGGCGATGGTGCCGGGCGCGATGCGCCGCTGATGTCGCGGCGCGTCGCGCATCACAGTTTCAGGTCCCAGGTTTCGCCGACGAGATCGACGCCAAAGCTGTGGTGCGGCTCTTCCTTGGTCAGGCGGAAGCCCGCCGCCTGATAGATGCCGCGTGCGGCCAGCAGCATGCTCTGGGTCCACAGCGTGATCTCGCGGTAGCCGCGCTCGCGCGCGAAGTGGATGCACTGCTCGGTCAGAGCACGGCCGACGCCGAGGCCGCGCGCCTTCTTCTCCACGAGCAGCAGACGCAATTTGGCGACGTGGTCCGATCCCTTCACCAGGAAGACCGAGCCGACCGGCTCGCCGGCCACTTCAGCGATCCAGCAATGTTCGCGCGCGGGATCGTAGGAGGTGAGGAATTTGCCGGCGATCTCGGCGACCAGCGCTTCGAAGCTGATGTCCCAGCCGAATTCCTGGGTGTAGATCGCGCCGTGACGCGAGATCACCCAGCCGATGTCGCCGGGGCGGTGACTGCGCAGCAGGAAGCCGGGCGGTTTTTGCGGCGGCGGCTCCAGCGTCTGCTCGATTGTCGTCATCGCCTGCACGACCGCTGCGCACTGTGCGGGATCGAGGCCGGCGAGCAATCGCGAGACCTCCTCCCGCGAACGCCGCTCGAGTTCGGCAGAGTCCTTGCGGCCCTTTGCGGTCAGCGACAGCTCGTTGACGCGGCCGTCGGCCTTCGACGGCTTTCGCGTCACGATTCCGCGGCGCTCCAGCGCCTTCAGGCTCCGGCTCAGGAAGCCGGGATCGAGACCGAGGTCGCGGGTCAGGTCGGTGGCGGTGCAGCCGGGGCGGTGCGCGATCTCGTAGATGATGCGCGCTTCCTGCAGCGTGAACGGGCTGTCCAGCAGCTTCGGCTCGATGATGCCGAGTTTGCGGGTGTAGAAGCGGCTGAAACGGCGGATCGCGGCGATCTGGCTTTCCAGTGTGGTATTACTTGACTTCATCAAGTTATTATTTGACGATATCAAGTAAATTGCAAGCCGCATCCTGTGCGGGGCAGAACAGACTTTTTGCGGGGTGTGCGGGCCGTGGCCCTACGCCACGACCATGATCCGGCTGCGCAGCAGCGTGCGGGAGGAGCGGCCGAGCTGGCGCAGCAGGCGCGCCTCGGAGCGGCGGGCCTCTGGCCGGTAGCCGCCGAGGCGGTCGTAATGGTCGCGCGCGATCAGGAGGCCCTGTTCGGCCGTGGGGCCGGTCACCATGCGGGCGATCGCCTTGAAGCCGTCGCGCAGGCGGCGGTCGGAATAGGGCGAGCGCGAATAGCGGAAGACCGCCGCGCGCGGCCGGCCGCTGCTCGAGACGCCATTGATGAACTGGGTGGTCTCCTCGATCCATCCGGAATCGAGCACGGCGCCGGCATGCAGGAACATCAGCCAGGGCGAGCGGGCCTGCCTTGCGCCGGCGGCAAGCGCGGCAGCACGCGTGCCGTCGGTTGCGAGGAAACGGCAGCCGGCGACGTCGGCCACGCGTTCGATCACCCCGGATCCGCCGCGGTCGACCAGCAGCACTTCCTTGACGATTCCGGCGGCGGCGCCCGGCACCAGCGCAGCAAGCGTGGCGACGGCGGGCTGTTCGAGGCCTTCGGTCGGGATAATGACACTCAACATGAAATGAGGCTTCGTCGGCTCAAGACTGTGAAAAACGCTGCACTGTTATCATCTTGTCACAGTCCGCGCAGCCATTTGCCAGCAGAATCTTGCGTACTGTGCGTGGGGTTGTTTTGTGAGTTTTTGATTTTGTGTTCTTGATTTGTTCTCATGAGGTGTTATCTTGGCTGCATGAGCCGAGCATCCTCTCATGCCCTCAAGCACCCGCCGGTGAAGTTGCCCTCCGAACCGGCGGGTGCGACTCCTTTTCCCGAGCTTGCGGTCGCGATCGACCGCGAGCGGCGGCGCGGCCGCGGCGCGCAATCCAACGCCTCCGGCCGCTTTGAAGCCGAGGTGCGGGTCGCCTTCGACGACGGCTGGCAGAGCCTGGAAGAACTGCCGCCCTTCAAGACCACGATTTCGCTCGACACCTCCCGCAAGGTGATCGCCCGCAACGACTCCCCCGACATCGGCTTCGACCGTTCCATCAATCCCTATCGCGGCTGCGAGCACGGCTGCACCTACTGTTTCGCGCGTCCGACCCACGCCTATCTCGGCCATTCGCCCGGGCTCGATTTCGAATCGAAGCTCTACGCCAAGCCGGATGCGCCCGCGCTGCTGGAGAAAGAACTGGCAGCCCCGGGCTACGAGCCGAAGATGATCGCGATCGGCACCAACACCGATCCGTATCAGCCGATCGAGCGCGATATGAAGATCATGCGCGGCATTCTCGAAACGCTGGAGCGCGCCGGCCATCCCGTCGGGATCGTGACCAAGTCGGCGCTGGTGACCCGCGACATCGACATTCTCGCCCGCATGGCCAAGCGCAATCTCGCCAAGGTCGCGCTGTCGGTGACGACGCTCGATCCGAAACTGGCGCGCAGCATGGAGCCGCGGGCCTCGACGCCGCCGAAGCGGCTGGAGGCGATCAAGCTGCTCGCCGACGCCGGTATTCCCACCACCGTCATGGTGGCGCCAGTCATCCCCGCGCTGAACGATTCCGAGATCGAGCGTATCCTCGATGCGGCGGCCCATGCCGGCGCCAAGGAAGCAAGCTATGTGATGCTTCGCCTGCCGCTGGAAGTGCGCGATCTCTTCCGCGAATGGCTGATGGCTAATTTTCCCGACCGCTATCGTCACGTCTTCACCCTGATCCGCGACATGCGCGGCGGCCGCGACTACGATTCGCAGTGGGGAACGCGGATGAAGGGAACCGGCCCGATGGCCTGGATGATCGGGCGCCGCTTCGAGATCGCCTGCGAGAAGCTCGGCCTCAACAAGCGCCGCGCGAAATTGACGACGGATCATTTCGCCAGGCCGAAGCGCAACGGAGAGCAGCTGAGTTTGTTTTGATCGCCGGTGGAGCGGGGTGTGCGGCAGAGTCAATGCCTGTCCGTCGCGACGGCTGAATAGCGGGATTAGCCTCGGGTTCCCGGTTGCGAGGACAGCCCTGCTGGCGCAAGACTTTCGCCCATGAGTCGGGACAAGTCCGCCAAAGCCAGACCGGAAACCAAGTCTGCGAAGCTGCCGAAGGGCGTCATCGCCGTCACGCCGCCGAGTTTCCGGCGCGAGCGCGCGCTGATCAAGCGCGGCATCTGGCCGGTCGCCGGTTGCGACGAGGCGGGCCGCGGCCCGCTCGCCGGGCCCGTGGTGGCCGCCGCCGTCATTCTCGATCCCGACCGGATTCCGAGAGGCATCGACGATTCCAAGCGCCTGTCCGCCGAAGAGCGCGAGGAGCTGTTCGAGAAGATTTGCGCCACCTCGTCTTTTGCCGTCGCCTATGCCTCGCCGGCGCGGATCGACCGCGACAACATCCTGCGCGCCTCTCTATGGGCGCTGGCCCGCGCCGTGGCAGCACTTCCCGAGCCACCCAAATATGTGTTCGTCGATGGCCGCGATCGTCTGGCCACCCCCTGCGAGTGCGAAGCGGTCATCGGCGGCGACGGCATCGTGAAGTCGATCGCGGCAGCCTCCATCATCGCCAAGGTGACGCGCGACCGCCTGATGTGCGCGCTTGCCGAGGATTGCCCCGGCTACGGCTTCGAGGCCCACAAGGGCTATGCGGTGCCGGAGCATCTTGCCGCGCTGGACCGGCTCGGGCCGTCGGTCCATCACCGCAGTTTCTTCGCGCCCGTGGTCGCGGCGCGGGAAAAGCATTTTCCCTCAGCCGTGCCGCCGGATCTGTTTTCGTTGCCGGTTCAGATCGATCCCGAGGCGACCGCCGCGGTCTGACCGCATTTTGCCGGCAGTTGCCTCCGGGCTATCAGCCCTTTATCAAACGATGGGGATAGATGCGGCCGGCTCGCCGGGCAGGCTTTCTGGATTTTCGGGCGTTTGATGCGTTTCACCTCGCTGATTGTCGAACTGATCCGCGCCCGGCCCCGGCTCGTGGTCTGGCTTGTCATCTCGCTGCAGGCGCTGATGTGGCTGGTGGTGTCGGGGCTGCTCTATCGCAGCCCGCCCGGCGATCTCGCCACCATGCTGGCCTTTGGCCGGGAGTATCAGGTCGGCACCGATATGGGCCCGCCGCTGGCGTTCTGGTTCGCCGACATCGCCTATCGCGCCGCCGGCAACCACATGTTCGGCGTCTATCTGCTGGCACAGGCCTGCGGCGTGGCGACGCTGTGGACTGTCTACCTGCTGTCGCGCGCCATCGTCGGCGGCCAGCAGGCAGTGCTTGCGGTGCTGCTCACCATGACGATCACCGCCTTCGGTGCGCCGGCCCTCGAATTCGGCCCGGCCGTCCTGGCGCAGCCGCTCTGGGCGCTGTTGCTGCTGCACACTTGGCAACTGATCGGCCAGGGCCGCCGCAATGCCTGGTTCGCATGGTCGATCGAGGCGGGCGTGCTGCTGCTGACGACGTCGGCTGCGCCAATGCTGTTGCTGCTGCTCGCCGGCTTTGCCGTGGCGACCGAGCGCGGCCGGCGCACGCTGATGTCGCTCGACCCGCTGTTTGCCCTGGTCGCGATTCTCGTGCTGGCGCTGCCCTATCTGATCTGGCTGATCCGCGCCGACGCGATCGGCATGCCGCCATGGCCGGCGCTCGACGTCCTCAGCGCAAGGGCGTTGCACTGGAGCACATTGCTCGGCGGCCTGCTGCTGGCGATGGCCGCGGTCATCCTCCTCGTCATCCTCAATTCCGTTTTTCTCGGCCGCGGCTCCGAGGAGGTTCCGATCATCTACCGTCCGCCGGTCGATCCGCTGGCGCGCCAGTTCGTCTATTGGTTTGCGCTTGCGCCGGCGCTGGTCGGCAGCGTGATCGCGGGTCTCTTCAATCTCGACAGCGTCACCGGCGGCCCAGGGATCGCGCTGCTGATGTCGGGCCTTGCGATGATCGTCGCCACCGGCGACCTCGTGTATCTCAGGCGGCAGCGGCTGCTCCGCGCGGTCTGGGCGCTGGCGGTGGTCGCGCCGGCGGCAGCGGCGATCGCCGCCACGCTGT
>JAKFVP010000366.1 GCA_021732175.1 Bradyrhizobium sp. | reverse complement strand
GCGGCCGGAAACATGCGCTGCATCTGCCGCTGGTCGGCGAATTCCAGATCGAGAACGCGCTGGTCGCGGCCGGCCTTGCCATCGGCACCGGCAGCGACGCCGAGAAGGTCTTCGCAAGCATCGAAAAGCTCGAAGGCGCGAAGGGGCGGCTGGAGCGCGTCGGCGAACGCAACGGCGCGCCGGTCTTTGTCGATTATGCGCATAAGCCCGATGCCCTCGCGAAAGCGTTGCAGGCGCTGCGGCCTTACGCGAAGCGCAAGCTCGTTGTCGTGTTCGGCGCCGGCGGCGATCGCGACGCCGGCAAGCGCCCGCTGATGGGTGCGATCGCGGCTGAAAATGCCGACAGCGTCATCATTACTGACGACAATCCGCGCAGCGAGAATCCGGCCGCGATCCGCGCCGCCATCCTTGCTGCGGCAAAGGGCGCCAGGGAAATCGGCGACCGCAACGAAGCGATCCGTGCCGGCATCGCTGCGCTCGAGCCGGGCGATGCGTTGCTGATCGCCGGCAAGGGTCACGAGACCGGGCAGATCGTCGGCAGCCAGACGCTGCCGTTCAGCGATCACGAGTCGGTCGCGTCTGCACTTTCGTCGAGGGTGGCATGAGCGCCAGGCCGATATGGACCGTTTCCGAAGTCGCCCGCGCGCTGGGGCTGGCGGAAGAATTTCCGGACACGGGAATCGATTTCGTCACGCAGGACAGCCGCCTCGTCAAACCGGGCAGCCTCTTTGTCGCGCTTTCGGGCACGCCGAGCGGCGGTTTTATCTCCAGCTTCGCCAGCGCCCGCGACGGCTGGGAGTTCGCCGCGAATGCGGAGAAGGCGGGCGCGGTCGCGATGATCGTGCCTAAGAAGATCGAAGGCGTTACTGTTCCCCAATTGATCGTCAAGGACACGCTGATCGACGGCCTCTGGGCGCTCGGCCGCGCCGCGCGCGCCCGTTACAAGGGGCAGGTGATCGGTCTCACCGGCAGCGCCGGCAAGACCTCGACCAAGGAATTCATCGCCGCCTATCCGAACGCCTTTGCCAGTCCCTCCAGCTTCAACAATTTCTGGGGCGTGCCGCTGACGTTGTGCAATGGCGATCCCGCGGCCAGCGTCTGGGTCGTCGAGATGGGCATGAACCAGGTCGGCGAAATCGCGCGGCTGTCTGAACTGTCGCGGCCGACGGTCGCGCTGATCGTCAATGTGCAGCCGGTGCATCTGGAAAAGCTCGGCAGCCTCGAGGCGATCCGCCGCGAGAAGGTGTCGATCGCGCTGGGCTTGCCGAAAGATGGCGTGCTGGTGCTGCCGACCGATGTCAACGCGCCGGAATGGAGCGGCAAGGTTGTCCGCTTCGGCGGCCAGTCCGAGGTGCGCGAGATCAGCCACACGCCGCGTGGCGAAAGCTGGGATGTTGTCGCCCAAGTCGGCGGCAAACAAATCAGCTTCGGCCTGACGCCGGGCGCGCCGCACCGTTTGCAGAATGCGTTGGCTGCGCTCGCCTCGGTCCATGCCGCCGGTCTCGATGCCGCTGCGCTGGCGCCCGAGCTCAACGATGTCGGCATCATGACCGGCCGCGGTGTCGAGCAGACGGTGGCCGGCGTCACGCTGATCGACGACAGTTTCAACGGCAACCCCGCCAGCATGGTCGCGGCGCTCGACAGCCTGAAGGCACGCCCGGTCGCAAAGGGCCGCCGCATCGCCATCCTCGGCGACATGCTCGAGCTTGGCGAGGAAGCCCCGTCCTATCACACTGGCCTCGCCAAGCATCTCGACGGCATCGATGGCGTCTATTGCGTCGGACCGCTGATGCATCACCTCTATTCCTTGCTGCCCAAGGACAAGGGCCTCGGCTGGCACGAGGACCCTGCGACACTTGAGCCGCAGCAGGTGGCCAGCCTGCTGCGCGGCGGCGATGTCGTGGTGGTCAAGGGCAGCAAGAAGATGTTCTGGGTGAACAAGTTCGTGCCCCGGCTCGTCGCTGCACTGCAGTCAAAGGCTTGAAACCGGATATGGCTCACGCAAACTTTCAACCCGCCATGACTCGCGCTTGTCGCAGGGCCATGGTTAAAGGGCGTCTCGCCTTTCCGGCGCAGCCGCGCCAGCGGCATGGGGCATATTGAATGCTATATTGGCTGATCGAGCTTTCGAACACGGTTCCGGTCCTCGGTTTTCTCAAGGGCCTGCTCAACGTGTTCCGCTACATTACCTTCCGCACCGGCGGCGCCATGGTGACGGGCGCGCTGTTCGTGTTCCTGTTCGGGCCGTGGATCATCGATCATCTGCGCCTGCGCCAGGGCAAGGGCCAGCCTATTCGTACCGACGGCCCGGCGTCGCATCTGATTGCGAAGAAGGGCACGCCCACCATGGGCGGGCTGATGATCCTGTCCGGCCTCGTCGTCTCGACGCTGCTCTGGGCCAATCCGGTCAATCCCTATGTCTGGATCGTGCTCGCGGTGACGCTCGGCTTCGGCTTCGTCGGCTTCTATGACGATTACCTCAAGGTGACCAAGCAGTCGCACTCGGGCTTTGCCGGCAAGCTACGGCTTCTGATCGAGGGCATCATTGCGCTTGCCGCCTGCTATCTGCTGGTGCGACTCGGGCGCGATGCATCGTCGACGACGCTGCAGATTCCTTTCTTCAAGGAACTCTTCATCAACTTCGGCTGGTTCTTCGTCATCTTCGGCGCCTTCGTCATCGTCGGCGCCGGCAACGCGGTGAACCTGACCGACGGCCTCGACGGCCTTGCCATCGTGCCCGTCATGATCGCCGCCGCCAGCTTCGGCATGATCGCGTATCTCACCGGTAACGCCGTGTTCTCCGACTATCTCGGCATCAACTACGTCGCCGGCACCGGCGAGCTTGCCGTGCTCTGCGGCGCCGTGTTGGGCGCCGGTCTCGGCTTCCTCTGGTTCAACGCGCCGCCGGCCTCGATCTTCATGGGCGACACCGGTTCGCTCGCGCTCGGCGGCTTGCTGGGTGCGATCGCGGTTGCCGTGAAGCACGAGATCGTGCTTGCCGTGATCGGCGGCTTGTTCGTGCTGGAAGCCGTCTCGGTTATCGTCCAGGTGGTCTCGTTCAAGATGACGGGCAAGCGCGTGTTCCGCATGGCGCCGCTGCACCATCATTTCGAGCAGAAGGGGTGGACCGAGCCGCAGATCGTGATCCGATTCTGGATCATTTCGGTGATGCTCGCGCTCGCCGGCCTGTCCACGCTGAAACTGCGTTGAGCGGTTCATGATCCCCGTCACCTCCTTTGCAGGGAAGACGGTCGCAGTGTTCGGCCTCGGCGGCTCCGGGCTGGCAAGCTGCCATGCGCTGAAGGCCGGTGGGGCGGAAGTGATCGCCGCCGACGACAATGCCGACAACGTCGCCAAGGCCGCACAGGCCGGCTTCATCACCGCGGATCTCCGCAGCGTGTCCTGGCAAAATTTCGTCGCGCTGATCCTCACTCCCGGCGCGCCGCTGACTCACCCTGCGCCGCACTGGAGCGTCTTGATGGCGCGGCAGGCCGGCGTCGAGGTGGTCGGCGATGTCGAGCTGTTCTGCCGGGAGCGCCGCCGTCATGCACCCGACGCGCCCTTTGTCGCCATCACCGGCACCAATGGCAAGTCGACCACGACCGCGCTGATCGCGCATCTGACGAAATTCGCCGGCTACGACACCCAGATGGGCGGCAATATCGGCACCGCGATCCTGTCGCTGGAGCCGCCGCGCATGGGCCGCGTGCATGTCATCGAGATGTCGTCCTATCAGATCGATCTGGCGCCCTCGCTCGATCCGTCGGTCGGCATCCTGCTCAATGTCAGCGAGGATCACATCGATCGCCACGGCACGCTTGAGAACTACGCCGCGGTGAAGGAGCGCCTGGTCGCAGGCGTGCAACCGCGCGGCACCAGCATCGTCGGCGTCGACGATAGCTTCTGCCGCAACATCGCCGACCGCCTCGACCAGGCAGGCAAGAATGTCGTGCGCATTTCCGTGAAGAACCCGCTCGCCAGCGGCATCTATGTCGAGCGCGAGGTCATCGTGCGCGCCGACGGCGGCGCGCGCACCGAGATGGCGCGCTTAGGGGGCATCGGTTCGCTGCGCGGCCTGCACAATGCGCAGAACGCCGCCTGTGCCGCGGCCTGCACGCTCGCGATGGGCATCAATACCGAGACGCTGCAAAACGGCCTGCGCAGCTTTCCCGGCCTCGCGCACCGCATGGAGCAGGTCGGCCGCCGCGGCAATGTTCTGTTCGTCAACGATTCCAAGGGCACCAATGCCGATGCCGCGGCACATGCGCTGTCATCGTTCGGCGAAATATTCTGGATCGCCGGCGGCAAGCCGAAGGCCGGCGGCATCACCGGTCTTGCCGGCTATTTCCCGCGCATCAAGAAGGCCTATCTGATCGGCGAGGCGGCGGCCGAATTCGCTGCCACCCTCGGTGATCGCGTGCCGCACGAGATTTCCGGGACGCTTGAAATTGCCGTTGCCAACGCCGCGCGGGACGCAGAAGCCTCAGGGCTCGCCGATCCCGTCGTGCTGCTGTCGCCGGCCTGCGCCTCCTTCGACCAGTACCGCAATTTCGAGATCCGCGGCGCCGCCTTCCGCGACCACGTCAACGCGCTGCCCGGCGTGAAGCCGGTGGTGTAGCGCTCGCGTGTCCCGGACGCGCTGCAGCGTGCAACGCTGCTGCGCAGGGCCGGGACCCACGAGACCGCGGCGCCATGGGCCCCGGCGCAGCAGCGCATCACGCCACTTCGCGCCGCGCTGCGCAGCGTCCGGGGCACGAGAGATTTCAATCATCTGAAATCCATTAACCCCCCGGTAACCAACCTCCGCCACCAATGGGACAGACCTCTGCCCATTGGGGACATCCATGATCTCCCGCGAAGAACGCACGCCGCTGTCGGAATGGTGGTGGACCGTCGACAAGCCGTTGCTTGGCGCCATCTTCGCGCTGATGCTGACCGGCGTGATCCTGTCGCTGGCGGCGAGCCCGCCGGTGGCGACCCGCATCGGGCTCGATCCCTTCCACTTCTTCGGCCGTCATGTCCTCTTCCTGCTGCCGGCCTTCATCGTGCTGATCGGCGTGTCCTTCCTGTCGCCGCGGCAGATCCGCCGCACCGCGCTGATCGTGTTCGCGGTCTCGATCGCGCTGATCGTGGCGACGCTCTTGTTCGGCGCCGAGGTCAAGGGCTCGCGGCGCTGGATCACGCTGCTCGGCGTCAACATCCAGGCGTCGGAATCGGCAAAGCCCGCTTTCGTCGTGGTTGCCGCCTGGCTGTTCGCAGAATCGACCAAGCGCCCGGAAATGCCGGCGACCTCGATGGCGTTGTCACTGCTGCTGATGCTGGTAGCGCTCTTGGTGATGGAGCCCGATTTCGGCCAGACCATGCTGATCCTGATGGTGTGGGGCGCGCTGTTCTTCATCGCGGGGATGCGGATGATCTGGGTGCTGGGCCTTGCAGGCGCTGCCGGCGCCGGACTGTTCGGCGCCTATCTGTTCGTTCCGCACGTGGCGGGGCGCATCAAGCGCTTCATGAACCCGGCCTCCGGCGACACCTTCCAGGTCGACACCGCCATGGAAGCCTTCTTCAACGGCGGCTGGTTCGGCCTCGGCCCGGGCGAGGGGATTGCAAAACGCAGCCTGCCGGACAGCCATACCGACTTCGTCTTCGCCGTTGCCGCGGAAGAATTTGGCATCATCCTGTGCCTGATGCTGCTTGCGCTCTACGCCTTCATCGTGATCCGCGCGCTGTCCCGCGCCTATTCCAACGAGGACATGTTCGCGCGCTTTGCGGCGTCAGGTCTTGCCATCCTGTTCGGTGTGCAGGGCGCCATTAACATGGCGGTCAATCTCCAGCTCATCCCCGCCAAGGGCATGACGCTGCCCTTCATCTCCTATGGCGGCTCCTCGATCATCTCGCTGGCCTATGGCGTCGGCATGCTGCTGGCGCTGACCCGGCTGCGCCCGCGCACCGAGGTGGAGAGTAACAACGATGCCGGGGCACTACGCAGCTACGCGTAGTCTCTCCCCACCGTCATTGCGAGCGTAGCGAAGCAATCCAGCTTCCTTCCGCGACAAGAAAGCTGGATTGCGTCGTCGCTGCGCTCCTCGCAATGACGGTTTAATGCTGCTATCAACCCGGCATGGACAGCAAGCCCCTCATTCTCCTGGCCGCGGGCGGCACCGGCGGCCATCTGTTTCCTGCGGAAGCGCTCGGCGTCGAGCTCATCAGGCGCGGCTACCGGGTACGCCTCGCCACCGACTCGCGCGCGGTGCGATTCAGCGGGCTGTTCACTCCTGATATGACCGACGTGGTGCCGAGCGAGACCGTGCGCGGCCGCAATCCCATTGCGCTGGCGCGGACCGGCATCATGCTCGGTTACGGCCTCATTACGGCGCTGGGTCTGGTGCGGCGGCTGAAGCCCGCGGCTGTGATCGGCTTCGGCGGCTATCCGACCTTGCCGCCGCTGCTGGCGGCGCGTCTGCTCGGCGTGCCCGGCATCATCCACGATGCCAACGCGGTGCTCGGCCGCGCCAACCGCTTCCTTTCCGGTCGCGTCAGCGCGATCGCGACCTCGCTGCCCGGCGTGCTCGACCGCGATCCCGCGCTGGCGGGAAAGACCACCACTGTCGGCACGCCGATGCGCCCGGCGATCCTCACTGCTGCAGGCGTGCCCTATGAGCCGCCGCTGCCGAACGGCCCGTTGCGGCTGCTCGTCGTCGGCGGCAGTCAGGGTGCACGCGTGATGAGCGACATCGTTCCCCCTGCGATCGAGAAGCTGGAGCCGGCGCTGTGGAGCCGGCTCGAGCTGACGCAACAGGTGCGCGAGGAAGACATGTCGCGGGTGCGCGCGGTCTACGACAAGCTGAAGATCAAGGCCGAGCTCGCGCCGTTCTTCTCCGACCTGCCGGCGCGGCTCGCTTCCACGCATCTCATTGTCTCCCGCTCCGGCGCCGGCACGGTGGCGGAGCTGGCGGCGATCGGCCGTCCCTCGATCCTGGTACCGCTGCCCGGCGCCATCGACCAGGATCAGTTCGCCAATGCCGGCGTGCTGTCGCAGGCCGACGGCGCCATCCGCATTGTGCAGAGCGATTTCACGCCCGACCGCCTGGCGTCGGAAATCTCGGCCTTCGCCGCCGAACCGTCTCGCCTGACGGCCATGGCTGCCAACGCACGCAAGGTCGGCCGCCTCGATGCCGCCGAGCGGCTGGCCGATCTGGTGGCGAAAGTCGCCAAAATCTAGGTCAAAGTACCGATTTTTCATCGTTTTTGCGTCATGGCCGGGCTTGTCCCGGCCATCCCTGTCTTGCATGAAGTGATGGAGAATCGTGGATGCCCGGGAGCCCGGGCATGACGGGAAATACAGGACGCTCGATGAGACTGCCGCGCGATATCGGACCCATCCATTTCATCGGGATCGGCGGCATCGGCATGAGCGGCATCGCCGAAGTCCTCGCCAATCTCGGCTACACCGTGCAGGGCTCGGACGCCGCCGACGGCTACAACCTCGACCGTCTCCGCAAGAACGGCGTCACCGTGTTCGTCGGCCACAAGGCGGAGAATATCGGCAGCGCCGCCGTCGTCGTGGTGTCCTCCGCAATCAAGCGCGACAACCCGGAACTGATGGCGGCGAGGGCGCAGCGCATCCCGGTGGTGCGCCGCGCCGAGATGCTGGCCGAACTGATGCGGCTGAAAAGCTGTGTCGCCATTGCGGGCACCCACGGCAAGACCACGACCACCACGATGGTGGCGACCTTGCTCGATGCCGGCGGGCTGGATCCGACCGTGATCAATGGCGGCATCATCAACGCCTACGGCACCAATGCGCGGCTCGGCGCCGGCGACTGGATGGTGGTGGAGGCCGACGAGAGCGACGGCACCTTCCTGAAATTGCCGACGGATGTGGCCATCGTCACCAATATCGACCCCGAGCATCTCGACCACTTCAAGACTTTCGAAGCCGTGCAGGAGGCGTTCCGCCAGTTCGTCGAGAACGTGCCGTTCTACGGCTTTGCCGTGATGTTCACCGACCATCCCGTGGTGCAGAGCATGGTCGGCCATATCGAGGACCGCCGCATCATCACTTACGGGCAGAATCCGCAGGCCGACGTGCAGCTCGCCGATCTCACCCCGATGGGCGGCGGCTCGAAATTCAGGGTCGTGTTCCGCGACCGCAAGAGTGGCGCGACCCATGAAATCACCGATCTCACCTTGCCGATGCCGGGCTGGCACAATGCGACGAACGCGACGGCTGCGATTGCGGTCGCGCACGAGCTTGGCGTTTCCGATGACGCCATCCGCAAGGCGCTAGCCAGTTTCGGCGGCGTCAAGCGGCGCTTCACCAAGACGGGCGAGGCGAACGGCGTCACCGTGATCGACGACTATGGCCACCATCCCGTGGAGATCGCGGCGGTGCTGAAGGCCGCGCGTCAGTCGAGCAACGGCAAGGTCGTTGCTGTCGTGCAGCCGCATCGATACACCCGCCTGCAATCGCTGTTTGCCGAATTCTCCAACTGCTTCAATGACGCCGACGCGGTTGTTGTGGCGGACGTTTATCCGGCCGGCGAGGCGCCGATCCCGGGCGCCGACCGCGATCATCTGGTCGCGAGCCTCCGCTCGCACGGCCACCGCGAGGTGGTTGCGCTTCCCAATTCAGGTGAACTCGCAAAGATCGTGCACGGCCTCGCCAAGAGCGGCGACCTCGTCGTGTGTCTGGGGGCCGGCAACATCACGCAATGGGCCTACGCCTTGCCCGGCGAATTGAAGGCGTTGGGATGATGACGCGCAATCACGAACGCCAGCGTGCGCGGCCACCCCTCTCCCTAACCCTCCCCCGCAAGGGGGGAGGGAACCCTTCCGCCGGTGCGCCCCTGACTCCTGCGAAAACGACTAAGAGTTGTTGTGATGCGAGGTGAGATGAGCACACCGGTCAGGCTCCCTCCCCCCTTGCGGGGGAGGGTTGGGGAGAGGGGTAAGCCGCGGGCGAAAACAGAAAACGAAACGCGATGCCGTCTCAACTTACATCGCGAGTCGATTGGCAAGACATGACTTTCCCCGACATCACGCCCGATCTCAAGGCAAAGATGCCGCAATTGCGGGGGCGGCTGCTGGCCAACCAGTCGCTGGCCGAACTCACCTGGTTTCGCGTCGGCGGTCCGGCGCAGGTGCTGTTCACGCCGGCGGATGAGGACGATCTCGCCTACTTCCTGAAGCATCTTCCGAAGGAGTTGCCGGTCTACGTCGTCGGCGTCGGCTCCAACCTGATCGTGCGCGATGGCGGCATATCGGGCGTGGTGATTCGCCTCGCGCCGCGGGCGTTCGGCGAGACCAGCGCGGTAGGCGACACCGTTACCGCAGGCGCGGCTGCGCTGGACAAGCGCGTCGCCGAAACGGCGGCGGCGGCGAATATCGCCGGCATGGAATTTCTGTTCGGCATTCCCGGCACCATCGGCGGCGCGCTGCGGATGAATGCCGGGGCCAATGGCGGCGAGACCAAGGACATCCTGATCGAAGCGACCGGCATCGGCCGCGATGGGGCCAGGCACACGTTCACCAACGCGGACATGAAGTTCGTCTACCGCAACAGCGGCGTCGATCCCTCCATCATCTTCACCTCTGCAAAGTTCCGTGGGACCATCGCTTCGCCCGAAGCGATCCGCGCGCGGATGAACGAGGTTCAGATCCACCGCGAAACCGCTCAGCCGATTCGTGAAAAGACCGGCGGCTCCACCTTCAAGAATCCGCCCGGCAACAGTGCCTGGAAGCTGATCGATGCCGCCGGCTGCCGCGGCCTCAAGGTCGGCGGCGCGCAGGTGTCGGAAATGCACTGCAATTTCCTGATCAACACCGGTAACGCCACCGGCCATGACATTGAAACGCTGGGCGAAACCGTGCGCGAGCGGGTCAAGGCGAATTCCGGTATAGAGCTGCATTGGGAAATCAAGCGGATCGGGGTCGAGCGGGGCTGATGAAAAACACCATTCTGTTCGGCGGCACCAACAAGGAGCGGCTGGTCTCGGTCGCCTCGGCTCAAGCATTGTGCGAAGCGCTGCCCGAGGCCGACCTCTGGTTCTGGCATGTCGCTGACACCGTGCATGAAGTGACGCCGGCAGAGCTGCGCGCTCACACGCGGCCGTTCGAGGATGAGTTTCAGCCGGCCAAGCGCGGCGTGCCGCTGGCGCAGGCGCTCGACCGCGCCAGGGCGGAGAGCCGCGTGCTGGTGCTCGGGCTGCACGGGGGCAGGGCGGAGAACGGCGAACTTCAGATTATGTGCGAGGTGCGCGGCGTACCCTTCACCGGCTCGGGTTCGGCGTCCTCGCATCTCGCCTTCGACAAGACCGCGGCCAAACGCTTTGCTGCGTTCGGCGGCGTGCCGTCGCCCGAGGGCATCGATCTCGACAATCTCGAAGATGCCTTTGCGGAATACGGCAAGCTGATCGCAAAGCCCGTCAAGGACGGCTCGAGCTATGGCCTGATCTATGTCGTCGCCAAGCAGGACCTCGTCGCCGTCCGCAACGCAGCGAAGACCGAGGAATATCTGATCGAGCCGTTCATCTCGGGCACCGAGGCGACATGCGGCGTGCTTGAGCAGTCGGACGGCAAGTTGTTCTCGCTGCCGCCGATCGAGATCGTCCCCGCCGAAGGGCGTTTCGACTACACCGCAAAGTATCTCTTGAAGTCGACGCAGGAGATCTGCCCCGGCCGCTTCTCGCCTGAAGTGACCGCACAGTTGCAGGATCTCGCGGTGAAGGCGCACCGCGCGCTGTCGTGTTCGGGCTATACGCGCTCCGACTTCATCATCTCCCCGAAGGGTCCGATTTACCTGGAGACCAACACGCTGCCGGGCCTGACCAAGGCCTCGCTGTATCCGAAGGCGCTGAAGGCGCAGGGCATCGATTTCGCCGATTTTCTGCACGATCAGATCGCTTTAGCGGTCAAGCGCACGCAAAGGTAGCGAAAACCCCGGGATTTCCCGGGCGCCACACAATCCCCCAAGACTCTACAAACCTGCGGCAAACCCCTCACAGCACGAGCCAAATCGCCGCCTGGGCGGACCCTCTTTACCCTTTGTTTACCAGGAAGAACGAAGGTTAACGCTGGCGGCGCAGGTGTGCGCTCGGCCGGCCATGGAGGCATGACCGAGACGGCATTTCTGCGAACCCCCGCAAAGACTTGCGGGTCAAGATTGACGGGCTCGTGCAATGGATGGTGCAGGGCGCTCCAGGCGATCCAGGGGATCATCGGAGCCGAAGACTGACCTGAAGGCGGCTGCGATTGGCGCGGCCGTGCTGCTGCGCGAATTTTTTGGATTTGATCGTAAACGCGCGAAGGCGCGCGCCGACCGCGAGACGCCGCATCGCGCGATCCTCTGGCTCGAGCGCGCGACACCGCGCCGTGCCGTGCTCATGCTCACGCTCGCAACGCTGCTCGGCAGCGCCGTGCTCGGCATCTTCAAGGGCGGCCATGTCGATGCCGTGCTGGCGCAGTTGGCCGACAGCCGGAACGCGCTGGCCAATTCCGCCGGCTTTCGCATCACCTCCGTGGTCGTCAACGGCCGCAAGCAATTGAGCCAGGACGAAGTGCTCGGCATCGGCGGCGTCAACGGCCGCTCGTCGCTGCTGTTCCTCGATGCCGCCACCGTGCGCGACAAGCTGAAGGCCAATCCGTGGATTGCGGAAGCCACCGTGCAGAAATTCTATCCCGGCCAGCTGCAGATCGATCTCGTCGAGCGCACGGCATTCGCGCTGTGGCAGCAGGGCGGGCGGCTTGCCGTGATTGCCGACGACGGCGCGGTGCTTGAACCCTACGTGTCGCGCCGCTTCACCTCATTGCCGCTGGTTGTCGGCAAGGGCGCCGAGACCCGCGCCCGCGACTTCCTCGCGCTGCTGGCGCGCTATCCGCACGTGCATTCGATCACCAAGGCCGCGATCTTCGTCGGCGAGCGGCGCTGGAATTTGCGGCTGAAGGACGGCCTCGACATCCGCCTGCCCGAGAACGACGTCGGCAATGCGCTGGCGGCGCTGTCGAAGATGGACAAGGAAGACAAGCTGTTTTCCCGCGACATCGTTGCGGTCGACATGCGCCTGCCGGATCGCCTGACCGTGCAATTGTCCGAAGATGCGGCAAAGGCCCGCGAGGAACTCTTCAAGGAAAAGAAGAAGAAAAAGGCCGGTGACGCATGACCGGCCTCGATCGCACCCAGACCCCGAAGACGCGGCCGATGACGAGGCGCACGACTCTGGTTGCCTCGCTCGACATCGGCACCAGCAAGATCGCCTGCATGATCGCGCGGCTGAAGCCGAGCCCGCCGAACGATGCGCTGCGCGGTCGCTCGCATGCGGTCGAACTGATCGGCTACAGCCAGATCCAGTCGCGCGGCATGAAGGCCGGCGCCGTCGTCGATCTCGCCGAATGCGAGCAGGCGGTGCGCCAGGCCGTGACGATGGCCGAACGCATGGCCAAGGTACGGGTCGAATCCGTTCTGCTCTCGGTTTCCGGCGGCCGCCTGCAGGGCGCGCTGGTCGAAGCCGCCGCCGATATCAAGGGCGGCTCGGTGACCTCTGAAGATGTCACCCGCGTCACCTCCACCGGCATGCGCCACGCCACCGCCGAAGGCCGCACCGTCCTGCACACGCTGCCGACCGGTTACTCCGTCGACGGGGTCAAGGGCATCCGCGATCCCAAGGGCATGGTCGCCCGCCAGTTCGGCGTCGAGATGAACGTCGTCACCGCCGATGCGGCGGTCGCCCGCAACCTGATGCTGGTGGTGGAGCGCTGCCACCTCAACGTCGAAGCCATGGCGGCGAGTCCTTATGTCGCAGGACTGGCTGTCCTGACCGACGACGAGGCCGATCTGGGCGCCGCCGTGGTCGAAATGGGGGCGGGGTCCACCACCATTGCCACATATTCGGCAGGCCGCTTCGTCCATGCCTCCGGGTTTGCGCTTGGCGGGCACCACATCACGATGGATCTGGCCCGCGGACTCTCGGCCTGCATTGCGGATGCCGAGCGAATCAAGACGTTATATGGCACCGTGCTGACCGGCGGGTCCGACGCGCGGGAATTGATGTCTGTACCGACGGCGGGGGAGGAGATCGACGCCCCGCAGATCGTGTCCCGCGCCACGATCGCAAACATCGTCCGGCATCGTGCCGAGGAGATCTTCGAGATGGTGAGGGACCGCCTGGCGGATTCCCCCTTTGCAGCGGAGCCGAGGGCCAGGGTCGTCCTCTCGGGCGGCGCCTCGCAACTCACCGGCTCGGTCGAATTGGCCACCCGCATCCTGAATCGGCCGGTCCGCATCGGCCGCCCGCTCGGTTTCGGCCGCCTGCCCAACGAGGCGAAGTCGGCCTCCTTCGCGGTTCCCGCGGGGCTGCTGGTCTATCCGCAATACGCCCATCTCGAACATGTTGAACCGCGGCATACGCGGCAGCTCAGGACAGGGACTGACGGCTATTTCGGAAAGGTCGGACGATGGCTTCGCGAGGGCTTCTGATGACCAACATCACCATCACCGGACTTTCACCAAATCCCGCGCCCGCAGGCCCGGGCGAACCAACGCGCGTTTAGCTACGAGAGGCAACCATGGCAGTCAACATCACTCCCCCTGATATCAGTGAGCTGAAACCGCGCATCACCGTGTTCGGCGTCGGCGGCGCGGGCGGCAATGCCGTCAACAACATGATCACTGCCGGTTTGCAGGGCGTCGACTTCGTCGTCGCCAACACCGACGCGCAGGCGCTGACGATGTCGAAGGCGCAGCGCATCGTGCAGATGGGCACGCAGGTCACGCAGGGGCTCGGCGCCGGTTCGCAGCCGGATGTCGGCGCTGCTGCCGCGGAAGAAGTGCTCGATGAGCTCCGCGATCATCTCACCGGCGCCAACATGGTGTTCGTCACCGCCGGCATGGGCGGTGGCACCGGCACCGGCGCCGCCCCCGTGATCGCCAAAACCGCGCGCGACATGGGCATCCTCACCGTGGGGGTGGTGACGAAACCCTTCCACTTCGAGGGCCAGCGCCGCATGCGCACGGCAGAATCCGGCATTGCCGAGCTGCACAAGGTGGTCGACACGCTGCTGATCATTCCGAACCAGAACCTGTTTCGGGTAGCGAACGAAAAGACCACCTTCGCCGATGCCTTTGCGATGGCCGACCAGGTGCTCTACTCGGGCGTTGCCTGCATCACCGACCTGATGGTCAAGGAAGGCCTGATCAACCTCGACTTCGCCGACGTCCGCGCCGTGATGCGTGAGATGGGTAAGGCGATGATGGGCACGGGCGAAGCCTCTGGCGACAAGCGCGCGCTGACCGCCGCGGAAGCTGCGATCGCCAACCCGCTGATCGATGACAGCTCGATGAAGGGCGCCCGTGGCCTGCTGATCTCCATCACCGGCGGCAAGGATCTGACGCTGTTCGAGGTGGATGAGGCCGCAACCCGCATCCGCGAGGAAGTCGACCAGGACGCCAACATCATCGTCGGCGCCACCTTCGACGAAGCGCTCGACGGCGTGATTCGCGTCTCCGTCGTCGCCACGGGCATCGAGCAGGCTGCGGTGGCCCGCTCGATCAGCGGCCAGTCCGCGACGGTCGCGCAGCCCGCGCCGGCCGTCGTGACCGGCTCGCCGGAGAATCGCCTTGCCGACCTCACCGCGCGCCTGCGCGCCGACAACCAGCGCCTGGCCGAGCGTGCCCAGAAGCTGGAAGCCACGACTCCCGCGCCGGTCACCACGCCCGTCGCGCCGCGCCAGACCAACAATGTCGAGCGTGCCGCGCTTGCCGCCATTGCAGCCGCTGTCGCGCCCGACGCGCCGGCGCCCGCCCCGCAGCAGGCAACCTATGGCGACGTGACCGTCCGTCCCGTCGCACAGAAGCCGACCCTGTTCCCGGACAAGAACGAGACCCGTGCCGAATCGCACGAGCCGCCGCCGGCCGAGAATTTCATTCCGCCGGCCGCCGAACGGACCGCGTCGCGCTCGCCGCGCATGATGCCCAAGTTCGAGGACCTGCCGATGCCGGCCCAGGCCGAAATCCGGCAGGCCCAGGGTCAGGGCGAGATCGAGGAGGAGCATCCGCACAAGAAGCTGTCGCTGCTGCAGCGCCTCGCCAATGTCGGCCTCGGCCGCCGCGACGAGGAGAGCGAGCCGCCGATCGCGGCACGCGCCGCCGGTCCTGCCATGCCGCCGCTGCCGGACCGTAAGCCGGCCCGCAGCGTGGCCCAGCAGATCGCATCCAACGAGGCGGTGTCTGAATACGCCAAGCGGCCCGCGCCGCAGGGCCTTGATATCCATGGCCGTCAGGCCCCTGTTGCACCCGCGCCACAGGGCGACGACCATCTTGATATCCCGGCCTTCCTGCGCCGGCAGACCAGCTGAAGTTTGTTACAATCCTGATGTCGAAAGGGGCCCGGTGGCAGCACCGGGCCCCTCTATTTTTCCACCGGGGTGCCGGCGGGGGTTGGCCTCGCAAGCGCCTGTTTTTCAATGATTAATTATTGTTTCCCGGCTTTAATCGATGCGCCAATTCGGTGGCTGGGGTTGCCGCAATTTGGTTAAGAATTGGCGTGAATGCGGCACAGTTGGGGTAACAATCCGTAAAAAACCGTGAGTTGGCGCGCTTTCGGGCAACAACTATGGTTCACCGCGACTTGGGGATGCTTGAAGAGCGAGTCGGCCACGAGTGGGTCAAGCTGGCCTTTGGGTTTAGTCGGGTAGTGGGCAGTTTTCGGATGAAATTGAATCGTCAAACCACGCTTCGGTCGCAAGCCACTGTGACAGGCGTCGGCGTTCATTCGGGTTCGCCCGTCAGTGTCACCATCGGACCTGCACCTGTCGATGCAGGTTTTATTTTTGTCCGCACCGGCCTTGAGGGCGCTGACCGTGAGGTCCAGGCGACCGCCGAGTCCGTGATCTCCACCGAATTCGCAACCGTTCTGGGCGACAGCGAAGGTCCGCTGGTTGCCACCGCCGAGCACATCCTCGCCGCGCTTCGCGGCATGGGTGTGGACAACGCCACCGTCGAGATCGACGGCCCCGAAGTTCCGATCATGGACGGCAGCGCAGCTGCGTTCGTCGCCGCCATCGATCAGGCGGGTGTCGTGGCGCAGCCTGCGGTTCGCCGGTTCATCCAGGTATTAAAGCCCGTCTCCGTGTCGGTCGGCGATTCCTTCGGCGAGTTCCGTCCCTATGCGAACGGCTTCCGCGCCGAGGTCGAAATCGATTTCGCCAATCCCGTGATCGGCCAGCAGAGCTACGCGCTCGAGCTCAGCCCGGAACGGTTCCGCCGCGAGATCTGCCGCGCCCGCACCTTCGGCTTCCTCAACGACTTTGCCCGCCTCTCCAGCGCCGGCTTTGCGCTCGGCTCCTCCTTCGAGAACACCATCGTGTTCGACGATGAGCGCCTGCTCAACACCGAGGGCCTGCGCCACGCCGATGAATGCGTCCGCCACAAGGTGCTCGACGTGATCGGCGATCTGGCACTGGCCGGCCTGCCGATTCTCGGCGTGTTCCGTTCGGTCCGCGGCGGCCACAAGCTCAATCATGCCGCGCTGACCGCGCTGCTCGCCGACCGCACCGCGTGGCGGGTGGTCGAGGGTGAGGCGCCCCGCCGCAGCCGTGTTGCGGCGGAAGCCGGCCGCGCCATTGTCGGCGGGATGGTGTCGCCGGCCTACAGCCCGGACGTTTCCTGACGTTTCGTCCGGATCCGGGCCGCTTCCGGATCACATTTTCCCTAGTAACCACAATTGGTAAGGATCGTGGCCAGCCGCCTTAATCCGGGCGGAATGCCTGCCTATCCGGTTGGTGAAGTTGGGTTTCTCGGGTAAAAACCACCCGCGGTCGCATGCGACTGGCGGGGGCGAATATTGCGGCCATGACAGGGCCGGCCCATCGCATCACAGGCGTCAGGTCTTAATTCATGTCGGCACAGCGTATGACGCTACAGGGGCGCAAATCACCGGCCGGGCTGCGGCTCGCCGGAGCCATCGTGCTGCTTGCGCTGCCGCTGGCCGGCTGCGGCACCGGCGACCTCTGGGACAAGTTCACCAAGAAGGACGACACCTTCGTCGAGGAGCCCGCCGACAAGCTCTACAATGAGGGCTTGTACCTGATGAACCAGCGCAAGGACGCCAAGGCGGCCTCCAAGAAATTCGAGGAAGTCGACCGCCAGCATCCCTATTCCGACTGGGCGCGCAAATCGCTGCTGATGTCGGCTTATTCGTTCTACAGCGCCGGCGACTACGATAGCTGCATTGGCGCGGCGACCCGCTACGTGACGCTGCATCCCGGCAGCCCCGACGCGGCCTACGCGCAGTACCTGATCGCCGCCTCGCACTACGACCAGATCCCGGACATTTCGCGCGACCAGGGCCGCACCGAAAAGGCGATCAATGCGCTCGAGGAAGTCGTGCGCAAGTATCCGACCTCGGAATACGCCAACTCCGCCAAGGCCAAGCTCGAGGGCGCGCGCGACCAGCTCGCCGGCAAGGAGATGGACGTCGGCCGCTACTACATGGAGAAGCGCGACTTCACCGCCGCCATCAACCGCTACAAGACCGTGGTGACGCGCTACCAGACCACCCGCCATGTCGAGGAGGCGCTGTTCCGTCTCACCGAGGCCTACCTCGCGATCGGCATCGTCGGCGAGGCGCAGACCGCGGCTGCGGTGCTTGGCCACAACTTTCCGGAAAGCCGCTGGTACAAGGACGCCTACAATCTTGTAAAGTCCGGCGGTCTCGAGCCGAGCGAGAACAAGGGTTCCTATATTTCCAGGGCCTTCAAGAAACTGGGCCTCGGCTAGCTTTCTGGGTTTACTCCGCATGCTGGCGCGTCTGTCGATCCGCGACATTGTCCTGATCGAGCGGCTCGATATCGAATTCTCCCGCGGCCTTGCCGTGCTGACCGGCGAGACCGGCGCGGGCAAATCCATCCTGCTCGATGCCTTTGCGCTCGCGCTCGGCGGCCGCGGCGACGCGGGCCTGGTGCGTCATGGCGCGGAGCAGGGTCAGGTCACCGCCACCTTCGAGGTGCCGAAAGGCCATCCGGCGGCGAAAATCCTCAGCGACAACGGCCTCGACGACGACGGCGAGATGATCCTGCGCCGCGTGCAGTTCGCCGATGGGCGCACCCGCGCCTTCATCAACGACCAGTCGATCTCGGTGCAGACCCTGAAAGCCGTCGGCGCTGCGCTGGTCGAGATCCACGGTCAGCACGACGAGCGCGCGCTGGTCGATGCCGCCACCCACCGCCGCCTGCTCGATGCCTTTGCGGGCCTGGAAAAGGACGTCGCCGACATCGAGCAACTCTGGGAAGCGCGCCGAACGGCCGCCGCCTCGCTGGAAGAGCACCGCGCCGGCATGGAACGCGCCGCGCGCGAGGCGGACTATCTGCGCCATGCCTCGGCCGAGCTGAAGCAGCTCGCGCCAAAGGACGGCGAGGAGACCGAGCTCGCCAACCGGCGCGCCATCATGATGCAGGGCGAGAAGATCGCGACTGACCTCCGGGAGGCGCAGGAAGCGATCGGGGGTGCGCATTCGCCGGTGCCGGCGCTGTCGGCCGCGGTGCGCCGGCTGGAGCGCCGCGCCGCCGGTTCGCCCGCGCTGGTCGAGCCCGCGGTGAAGGCGATCGATGCTGCCATCAACGCGCTGGAAGAGGCCGACCAGTATCTCAACGCCGCCCTTCGCGCCGCCGATTTCGATCACGCCGAGCTC
>JAKFVP010000551.1 GCA_021732175.1 Bradyrhizobium sp. | reverse complement strand
CCGTCGAGCATCGACAGCGCATCCGCCTTGGTGGCGGGTGCGAGGCGGAAGGTGATGTCCTTCAGGACTTCGACCAGCACGCCGCCGAGACCGAAGGCGACCAGCTTGCCGAACGAACCGTCGGTGATCGAGCCGACGATGACTTCGGTGCCGCCGGCCAGCATCTGCTGCACCTGCACGCCCTCGATCTTGGCGTCGGCCTTGTACTTCTTGGCGTTCGCCAGAATGGTATCGTAGGTCTTCTGGGCGTCCTCGGCGGTCTTGACGCCGACCACGACGCCGCCGGCCTCCGTCTTGTGGAGAATGTCCGGGGAGACGATCTTCATCACGACCGGGAAACCCATGCCGCTGGCGAGCTTGCCGGCCTCAGCCGCGGATTTCGCCACGCCTTCCTTCGGAACCGGAATGCCATAGGCATCGCAAACCAGCTTGCCCTCCGGCGCAGTCAGGCTGGTGCGCTTATCCGCTTTGACGGCATCAAGCACTTTGCGCACGGCATCTTTGTTCGACATGGGGGCTTCCTCCTGGAGCACTCTGGCGGTGGCTTCCTTGGCATTGGACATCTGTTTTCCTCCTGGCACGGCAATTCATGGTATTTGGTATGCCAGAAACAGACTTGTCAAGCCAGCATAGCGTGCCAAAGCGCGGAAAACAGCGGCAACTTGACATACTGGTATTTGGTATGCCAAAAACCTCCGCACGTTTCTTCTGGTAAAAGAAGTCTCCCCTGAGGAGGAGACGAATCGTGCCCGAGAGCAAAGCAACCAAGGCGCCGCCAACCATGGCTGATGCAGACATAGCGATCGTTCGGATTGCGCCTGAGACGAGCTTCAAGAACAAGGCCTATGAGGCCTTGAAGGAAGCCATTCTCAAGATGGACATCTATTCTTCGCCGGAACCGGTGATGCTGGATGAACGCGCCCTCTCCGAGCGCCTCGGCGTCAGCCGCACGCCGATCCGCGAAGCCATCGCGATGCTGGAACAAGACGGCTTCGTGAAGACCGTACCGCGCCGCGGCATCATCGTGGTCCGCCGCACCAAGAACGAGATCGTCGATATGATCCGCGCCTGGGCGGCGCTGGAGAGCATGGCGGCCCGGCTGATCACCACCACGGCCCGCAAGCGCGACATTTCGGCGCTGCGCGACTTCTTCAAGGATTTCGACCTGAAGAACCGGCTGCCGCAGGACCATGTCGAGGAATATTCCCGCGCCAACATCGCTTTCCACCAGGCGCTGATCTCGCTGTCGGAATCGCCGACGCTGATCGACATGACCAACGACATCCTCCTGCACGTGCGCGGCTATCGCCAGCTCACCATCGGACGGACGGATCGCACCGCGACCTCGCTCCCTGAGCATCTTGCCATCATCGAGGCGCTGGAAGCGCGCGACACCGAGCTCGCCGAAAAGCGCGCGCGCGACCATACGCTGGGTCTTGCTTCTTATGTCGAGGCGCACGGCCAGGAACTGTTTACGTAGCTATCCACGGAGCATGATCCCGAAAAGCGGGAACCGGTTCTCGGAAAAGATCATGCTCAAACAAATAACCTCGGACGAAGAACTCGTCCGAACCAACGATCAGGGAGACCACGCCGATGCTGAATGCCGCAGTGAAGTCCGAAGCACCGGGCACCGAGCAGGAACTCACCGATGGCTTTCACCTCGTCATCGATGCGCTCAAGCTCAACGGCATTAACACCATCTATAATGTGCCGGGTATCCCGATCACGGATTTGGGCCGCATGTGCCAGGCTGCCGGTATCCGCGTGATCTCCTTCCGTCACGAACAGAATGCAGGCTACGCGGCAGGCATCGCCGGCTTCCTCACCAAGAAGCCCGGCATCTGTCTCACCGTCTCGGCGCCCGGCTTTCTCAACGGCCTCACTGCGCTCGCCCACGCCACCACCAACTGCTACCCGATGATCCTGATCTCCGGCTCTTCCGAGCGTGAGATCGTCGATCTGCAGCAGGGCGACTACGAGGAAATGGACCAGCTCGCGATTGCCAAACCGCTCTGCAAGGCGGCCTATCGCGTGCTGCACGCCCAGGACATCGGCATCGGTCTGGCGCGCGCCATCCGCGCCGCCGTCTCCGGCCGTCCGGGCGGCGTCTATCTCGATCTGCCGGCAAAGCTGTTCGGCCAGGTGATGAATGCCGACGCCGGCCAGAAGTCGCTGGTGAAGGTGATCGACGCCGCGCCGGCGCAGATCCCCGCCCCCGCTTCCGTCAAGCGCGCGCTCGACGTGCTCAAGAGCGCCAAGCGTCCACTCATTATTCTCGGCAAGGGCGCCGCCTATGCGCAGGCCGATGAGGAAATCAAGAACTTCGTCGAAAAGAGCGGCGTGCCGTTCCTGCCGATGAGCATGGCCAAGGGCCTGTTGCCCGACACCCATCCGCAATGCGCCGGTGCTGCGCGTTCCACGGTGCTGAAGGATTCCGACGTCGTGATGCTGATCGGCGCGCGCCTCAACTGGCTGCTGTCGCACGGCAAGGGCAAGACCTGGGGCGAAGCGCCGAAGAAATTCATCCAGGTCGACATCGAGCCGAAGGAAATGGATTCCAACGTCGAGATCGTCGCACCAGTCGTGGGCGACATCGGCTCCTGCGTCTCCGCCTTCACGCAGGCGATGGGCGGCTGGACCGCCCCGCCCGCGGAGTGGACCAAGGCCGTGACGTCGAAGCGCGAAGAGAACGTCGCCAAGATGGCGCCGAAGCTGATGAACAACAAGTCGCCGATGGACTATCACGGCGCGCTCGGCGTTCTGAAGAACGTCATCAAGGAGCGCCCGGACGCCATCCTCGTCAACGAAGGCGCCAACACGCTCGATCTCGCCCGCGGCGTCATCGACATGTACAAGCCGCGCAAGCGCCTCGACGTCGGCACCTGGGGCGTGATGGGCATCGGCATGGGCCAGGCGATTGCGGCCGCGCTCGAGACCGGCCATCCCGTGCTCGCGGTCGAGGGCGACAGCGCCTTCGGCTTCTCCGGCATGGAGGTCGAGACGATCTGCCGCTACAATCTTCCGATCTGCGTCGTCATCTTCAACAATGACGGCATCTATCGCGGCACCGACGTCAACAACGTCAATTCCGATCCCGCGACCACCGTATTCGTCAAGGGCGCGCGCTACGACAAGATGATGGAAGCTTTTGGCGGCGTCGGCGTCAACGCCACCTCGCCGGACGAACTGAAGCGCGCCGTCAACGAAGCGATGGATTCCGGCAAGCCGACGCTGATCAACGCGGTGATCGATCCGGCGGCGGGCTCGGAGAGCGGCCGCATCGGCAACCTAAATCCGCAAAGCGTTCTGAAGAAGAAGTAAGTCACCCCTCAACCCCCGATATTCCCTGCGGTTGGCAGGGGCAGACAGACAGAGTTACGGAGCAAACATTATGACCAAGGCGCTTACGGGCGTTCGTATCCTCGATTTCACCCACGTCCAGTCGGGTCCGACCTGCACGCAGTTGCTCGCCTGGTTCGGCGCCGACGTGATCAAGGTCGAGCGTCCCGGCGTCGGCGACATCACGCGCGGCCAGCTGCAGGACATTCCCAACGTGGACAGCCTGTATTTCACCATGCTGAACCACAACAAGCGTTCGATCACGCTCGACACCAAGAACCCCAAGGGCAAGGAAGTGCTCACCGCGCTGATCAAGAGCTGCGACGTGCTGGTGGAGAATTTCGGCCCCGGCGTGCTCGACCGCATGGGCTTCCCTTGGGAGAAAATCAACGCGCTGAACCCGAGGATGATCGTGGCTTCGATCAAGGGCTTTGGCCCGGGCCCGTACGAGGACTGCAAGGTCTATGAGAACGTCGCCCAGTGCACCGGCGGCTCTGCCTCCACCACCGGCTTCCGCGATGGATTGCCGCTGGTGACCGGCGCGCAGATCGGCGACAGCGGCACCGGCCTGCATCTGGCGCTCGGCATCGTCACCGCGCTCTATCAGCGCACCGTCACCGGCAGGGGCCAGCGCGTCACCGCCGCGATGCAGGACGGCGTGCTCAACCTCTGCCGCGTCAAGCTGCGCGACCAGCAGCGCCTCGCCCACGGCCCGCTCAGGGAATACAGCCAGTTCGGCGAAGGCATTCCGTTCGGCGATGCCGTGCCGCGCGCCGGCAACGATTCCGGCGGCGGCCAGCCCGGCCGCATCCTCAAATGCAAGGGCTGGGAAACCGATCCGAACGCCTACATCTACTTCATCACCCAGGCCCCGGTCTGGGAGAAGATCTGCGACGTGATCGGTGAGCCGACCTGGAAGACCGATCCGAAATACGCCAAGCCGGCCGGCCGCCTGCCGCACCTGAACGAGATCTTCGGCCGCATCGAGCAGTGGACGATGACCAAGACCAAGTTCGAGGCGATGGAAATCCTCAACAAGGACGACATCCCCTGCGGCCCGATCCTGTCGATGAAGGAAATCGCCGAGGACCCGTCGCTGCGCGCCACCGGCACGGTGGTCGAGGTCGATCACCCCACCCGCGGCAAATACGTCTCGGTGGGCAACCCGATCAAGCTGTCGGACAGCCCGAGCGAGGTCACCCGCTCGCCCCTGCTCGGCGAGCACACCGACGAGATCCTGCGCCAGGTGCTCGGCTTCTCGGACCACCAGGTCGCCGAGATCCACGACTCCGGCGCGCTCGACCCGCCGCGCAAGCAGGCCGCGGAGTAAAAGGTCGAAAACAACCCCATGCACCGTACAAAAGGCCGCCCCAACGGGCGGCCTTTTCGTATTCTGATACCCTTTCCGACGATAACGAGCCCAAATAGGGCAATATCCCTGCCATAGATATTGCGTTGCGAAAGCGCATATGCTGCCATGCAAACAAATGCGTTGTCTCTGGCATCTGGTATACATAGATTGCTGGGAAATCACGAGGCGGCCACCGGGTCGCTCTCCAGGAAAGGGACCACCCATGGCCAAGACTGCCGCGATCGGCTTCGCACCCAACACCCCCCTCTTCGCCCGCCTGCTCGCCGCGATCGATCGCGCGCTGATGGCGTCCGCCCGCATCTCGCTGCGCACCGGCGAACTGCCGCGTTTCGGCCTCTGACATCATTTTTCAGGTGACGCCTCGCGCGTCACTCTTCCCGCGTTTCCTCCCAGACTTGCGGCCCCGGATTTTTCCGGGGCCTTTTTTTGTGCTGTTTCCCGCAACCTGCCCGCGGCTGCAGGTGCTGCGACAAATCCGCCGCAGCGACAGAATGGCGCGACCCCACGGATTGCTTGCTGGCATTTCGCATACCAAACTCGCGTCAACGTTTCGGCAGAGAGACCGAAGCTGATCGCGGGGATGGAAGGTGCAATTCAGCAGCACCGTTTGCGCTTCGATGCATCGTCCGGCATACGGGCGAGCGAATTCGTTGCGCGCTTCCCCGATTATCCCAAAGACGCGGATGCCGCCCGCGTCGGGCTTCCCTACAATCGTCTTTCGCGACTCTGTCAGCGAAAGCGCGCGGCAATCTTTGGGCGAAAGTTGGCTGAAAAGAGCGTAAAAGTAGACCGGGTGGATGGTAAGCCGGCACAGACCGGCGAAAGCAAGATCAGACGGGAGAGAGCACAATGTTTCGTTCAGCGTATCGTTCAGCCTTGATTACCGCGTTCACGGCGGCAGCCGCATTGGGCACGAGCACGATCGCAGCGTCGGCGGCATGGGAGCCGGTCCGCCCCGTGGAGTTCATCGTGCCCGCCGGCACCGGCGGTGGCGCCGACCAGATGGCGCGCACCATCCAGGGCATCGTCACCAAGCACAATCTGATGAAGCAGCCGCTGGTGGTGATCAACAAGTCCGGCGGCGCCGGCGGCGAAGGTTTTCTCGACGTGAAAGCGTCGCAGAACAATCCGCACAAGATCATCATCACGCTGTCGAACCTGTTCACCACGCCGCTCGCGACGGGCATTCCCTTCAACTGGAAGGATCTGACGCCGGTCGCCATGCTGGCGCTCGACGAGTTCGTGCTCTGGGTCAACGCCGAGAAGCCCTACAACAACGCCAAGGATTTCATGGACGCGCTGAAGGCGGCTTCGCCCGGCAGCATCAAGATGGGCGGCACCGGTTCAAAGCAGGAAGACCAGATCATCACGGTCGCGCTCGAGAAGGCGGCCGGCGCCAAGTTCACCTACATCCCCTACAAGGGCGGCGGCGAAGTCGCCGTCCAACTCGTCGGCAACCACGTCGATTCCACCGTCAACAATCCGATCGAGGCGGTCGCGCAATGGCGCGGCGGCAAGCTCAAGCCGCTCTGCGTGTTCGACTCCAAGCCGATGCCGTATGACGAGCCGATCGCCGACGGCAAGGCCTGGAAGGACATTCCGACCTGCAAATCGCAGGGCCTCGATATCGAGTACCTTATGCTGCGCGGCATCTTCATGTCGCCGAAGGCCACCAAGGACCAGGTCGCCTACTATGTCGACCTCTTCAACAAGGTGCGGGCCACCCCCGACTGGCAGGAGTTCATGAAGAGCGGTGCCTTCAACACCACTTTCATGACGGGGGACGAATACGCCAAATGGGTCGGCGATGAAGAGAAGCGGCATCAGGACCTGATGAAGGAAGCCGGCTTCCTGGCACCGTCCAACTAATCAGCCGCGTAACGATGCAGCACCAGAGCATGATGAAATCAAGTTGGCTGGCGCGGCATCGGGAATCACCTCTCCCATCGGGAGAGGTCCATTTGCGAAGCAAATCGGGTGAGGGGCTCAGGTCCCACGATAGACCGCAACCCCTCACCCGGCGCTGCGCGCCGACCTCTCCCGATGGGAGAGGTGAACTGAGTCCGCGGCCGATCGATTCGATCAAATCAATGATGCACTAATGAGGGGCGATCACGGCAAACCGTGATCGCGGATGGGGATCGCATGACCACGAACAGCCCGGGCGCCGGCCCGATGCACAAGACGGTGGAAGCCGGCGTCACGATTGCGATCGCGCTGTTCGGCGTGATCGTCATCATCGGCAGCGTGAAGGCCGGCATCAACTGGGGCGCCGAAGGCCCGCGCGCCGGATTCTTCCCGTTCTATATCGGCATGGCCATCGTCGTTTCCAGCGCCATCAATCTCTGGAACGGGTTGCGCGAGGACAATGACAGCCTGTTCGCCGAATGGGGGCAACTGCGCCAGGTACTGAGCGTCGTGGTGCCGACCGCCATCTATGTCGGCGTGATGCCGTTCACCGGGCTCTATCTTGCCTCGATGGTGTTCATCGCCTGGTTCATGCGCTGGCTAGGCAAATACAACTGGCTGACGGTGGCGGCGGTTTCCATCGGCATGCCCGTCATCACCTATCTCATCTTCGAGCGCTGGTTCCTCGTGCCGCTGCCCAAGGGGCCGGTCGAGGAGTGGCTCGGACTCTAAAGCTTGAGCATGATCTTTTCGGAAACCCGCTTCACACTTTTCCGGATCATGCTCTGAACAACGACATCGCATCGCTGGCCCGGGGCTGCAGGATCTGACATGGAAGAACTCGCCAATCTCTTTCACGGCTTTGCGGTAGCGCTGCAGCCTTTCAACATCATGGTGATGCTTCTGGGCATCGTGCTCGGCGTCATCATCGGCGTGCTGCCGGGTCTCGGCGGTGCCAACGGCGTTGCGATCCTGCTCCCCCTGACCTTCAGCATGTCGCCGACCTCGGCGATCATCATGCTGTCCTGCATCTATTGGGGAGCGCTGTTCGGCGGCGCCATCACATCGATCCTGTTCAACATACCGGGCGAACCATGGTCGGTGGCGACAACGTTCGACGGCTATCCGATGGCGCAGCAGGGCAAGGCCGGCGAAGCGCTGACGGCGGCTTTCACCTCGTCCTTTGTCGGCGCCCTCTTCGCCGTCGTCATGATCACGCTGGTGGCGCCGCTGGTGGCGAGCTTTGCGCTGCAGTTTGGGCCCGCTGAAAAATTCGCGGTCTACTTCCTCGCCTTCTGCAGCTTCGTCGGCCTCAGCAAGGAACCTCCGTTCAAGACGGTCGCCGCGATGATGATCGGCTTTGCGCTGGCGGCCGTCGGCCTCGACTCCATCACCGGGCAATTGCGCCTGACCTTCGGGATCACCGAGCTGCTCAACGGCTTCGACTTCCTCATCGCCGTCATCGGCCTGTTCGGCATCGGCGAGATCCTGCTGACGATGGAAGAAGGCCTCGCCTTCCGCGGCGGCAACGCCAAGATCAATTTGCGCGTGGTGATACAGACGTGGAAAGAGTTGCCGACCTACTGGATGACGTCGCTGCGCTCCTGCCTGATCGGCTGCTGGATGGGCATCACGCCGGCCGGCGCGACACCCGCATCGTTCATGAGCTACGGCATCGCCAAGCGCGTCGCCAAGCGCGGCAACAATTTCGGCAAGGGCGAGATCGAGGGCGTGGTCGCACCGGAAACGGCCGCGCATGCTGCCGGCACCGCAGCACTGCTGCCGATGCTCTCGCTCGGCGTGCCGGGTTCACCGACCGCGGCCGTGCTGCTCGGCGGCCTCCTGATCTGGGGCCTGCAGCCCGGGCCGATGCTGTTCGTCGAGCAGAAGGAATTCGTCTGGGGCCTGATCGCCTCGATGTATCTCGGCAATCTTGTCGGCCTCATCGTCGTGCTGACCTGCGTGCCGGTCTTCGCCGCGATCCTGCGCGTGCCCTTCAGCATCATCGCGCCGCTCATCCTCGTTCTCTGCGCGATCGGCGCCTACTCCGTGCACAGCTCCACCTTCGACGTGGTGATGATGCTGGTGTTCGGCGTGCTCGGCTATCTCCTCAAGAAGTGCAACTACCCGCTGGCGCCGCTGGTGCTCGCCATCGTGCTCGGCGACAAGGCGGAGGAAGCGTTCCGGCAATCGCTCTTGGGATCACAGGGCTCGCTCGGGGTGTTCTTCTCGAACGCGCTGGTGAGCACGATCATGGTGCTCGGCCTGATCGCCCTGTTCTGGTCCGCGATCCAGGAAGGCTACTCCCGCCTGCGCGCCGCGGCGGCCTGATGGCGCCGCTTTTCGGTGCTGTCCGAATAGAACTAAGAATGGGTGGCCCGACTACACACTTAAGTTCGCGCCAAATCGCGAATTGATCCGCCACTTCCGGGCAGCACAAGTCGGAGAATGCCAAACTGCTCGATCCTGACGCGGATGTTCATCGGCGATCCACGCCCGGCAGCGGTTGCCGCGCACGACGATCTTCCTAGAACCTGCCGCTGGGGCGAGTGCCTAAATCCGGTTTCCGACGGATTGTTATCAGAGGTCCGCTCCGGATCATCAGTGGACGTCGGCCGTTACCCTACCTTAGGCCAGAAGCCGACTTTCGGCTCGGAGTTGATCATCTTGCGCAAGCGATGAAAAATCCGCGGTTGACCAACATAATGTTAGCTTGGTGCGCTGAGCGCTGGCTATCTCGATGAACGCTAACCCGCCTTGTCTCTCATTCTATTCTTGCCTCGGTCGAGAAAGCGGACGCCGATTTGATCGCCATTAACCCAGATCAACTCACATTTGCGGTAGCAGGCGCCTGTTGTTGAAAGCACGAGGAAGAATTCTTTCAAATTCAGCCCGTTAACCGAGCCATTGACCGTGAGCTTGGCTCCCGTCTCAGAAGCGTCTCGCATCGTGCACGCTCGAGTCCACGTACCGTCGATAGCGACAATGCTCACCTCAATTCCACGAGAAAATTCCACACGTAGATGTTTGCGCTGCTCAGCCACCGCCGACATGTGCCAATCATTTCTCCCCTTCTTAACTTGCGATCGCCCTCGCCTCGTCTGCGGCCCGCTGCATGCTTGTCGACATTTCGCTGGTCACGACGGTCTGCTCTTCGACCGCCGCTGCTGTTGAGGTGACGTATTCGCTGACGTCCTGGATCGACTTTCGGATCGTATCGAGTGCCGTCACGACATCGGCCGAGATGCCGTTCAGGCTTTCGATCTCGGTCCCAATCTTGTCGGTCGCCTGTTTGGCCTGATTGGCGAGGCTCTTTACTTCGGAGGCGACGACCGCAAAGCCCCTCCCGGCTTCACCCGCGCGCGCCGACTCGATGGTGGCGTTGAGTGCGAGCAGATTGATCTGGCCGGTGATGCTGCCGATCATCTCCACGATCCCGCTCATCGATTGGGCGGCTTCGGTGAGCCGCTTGGCCTGTGAATCCGCCAGCGCGACCTTGTCGACGGCCCCACTTGCCGTCTCGCGGGACTTCGTCATCGCCTCGGATATTTCGCGGACCGATGCGTTCAGCTCCTCCGAACCCGCAGCGACCGATTCCATCATGCCGCGAACACGTTCGTTCCCCATGCGTACAAGCACTTGCTTGGTGACGTCGGAGGCGTACTTCACCACCTTGAACGGCTTGCCGTTCAGGTCGAGAATCGGGTTGTACGACGCCTGGATGTAGATGTCCCTACCACCCTTGGACACCCGCTTGAATTCGCCGGCCTGATATTCGCCTCGGTTGAGCGCGGCCCAGAATTCGCGGTAGGAGGACGATTGCTGATCGGCCGTGTCGACGAACATGCTGTGATGACGGCCCACGATCTCGTTCAGCGAATAGCCAAGTGCCGTCAGGAAATTGTCGTTTGCCGTGATGATCGTGCCATCCAGATTGAATTCGATGACAGCCTGCGACTTCCCGATCGCCTGCAACTGGCCTGCCATATCTGCATTCTTCAGCTTTTGCGCCGTAACATCGGTTGCGAATTTGACGACCTTGAAAGGCTTGCCTTTCTCGTCAAGCACGGGGTTGTAGGAAGCGAGAATCCAGACCTCCTTGCCGCCCTTGCCGACGCGCTTGTATTCTGCCGCTTCATACTCGCCGCGATTGAGCTTATTCCAGAATTCCCGGTATCCCGCCGTTTCGCGCTCGGAAGACTCCACGAACATGCTGTGGTGCTTGCCCTGAATTTCGTTCAACGAATAGCCCACCGCGTTGAGGAAATTCTCGTTCGCCGTGATGACCGTTCCGTCCATGTTGAACTCGATGACGGCCTGGGCGCGGCTCGCCGCCGCCGATTGCGCGGCATAATTGAGATTTTGCAACCGGACCGTGGCGTCGGCCCACTCCACCGCGGTACCGGCACGGCGTCCTCTCGCATCCTTCAGCGGGGTAGCTACCAGATCAAATGTCCAGCTACCGACCTTGATGGTCGCGCGATGCAGCGACTTGAGTCCCTCCAGCATGCGGCGCTGATGACTGGGATTCTTGTGAAAAACATCGATGTTGGTTCCGATCAGCGTTGCGACGTTGAAGTCCGGCAATTCCTTTCGCAGGTCGGCTTCGGCTTCCCTCAACATCGATGTCACCGCTTCGTTCATGAAGACGATATTGAAGTTCTCGTCGGCCACCATGATCTTGGCGCTGATGGCTTGGGCCGCCAGCGTTGCGAGGCCGTCGGAGTTTGATTTGCGTCGAAACATTCTAGATCCCCCATTCTATCCGGAAATTGATATTCGAAGCCTTGCGGCTCACAGCTGCGCCACCCGGCGGGACGCAAGTTCAACGAGCTCTTGGATGCGATCCGCATGAACTGACAGGCGTGCGCGGATTTCGTCATCCTTGATTTGGCCGATGATCTGTAGCGTGCGCGCACTTGACCGAGCGAGGAGCTGGATCTCCTCTTCGAGATATTCTTTTGATGCGCGCTGTATCAGGTTCATCTGACCAAGCACGCTGGTCAGGCCGAGCGCAGAACTGGACAGACCGTTGCTGGATTGGGCACGGCGCGAAAGGCGCCCATTTAGCCGCACGACGTTAGACATTGACGGTGCCCCCGGACGCAGATTGGGTTATGATTTTTGCAATCGGAGGAGCACGAACGGGATTGCAGGTTGAGTATCATACCAACCGCGACCACAGGTCCGTGTTCTGTCGAATAGGGTTGTACGTCATTGGGGATAACGGCGCGTAAGCCCGGTTTCTGTCACGGCACTCAAAAACTGCCATTTCCTTCGAGCATTTGCTCGTACGGCCGCTTTTTGCTGAACGCGAGGGCCGCACGCTGGCGTTTTTGGCGATCACCTGAGGCATCAGCTGGCAGAAATTAGACAAGCCTGGCACGATTTGTATAATGCGCAGGGACTATCTGCCGTACCGCTGCGACTGCGGATGAGTAGCGTTCCAAGTTGCGTTAGGTTTGATCGACATTTGCGAATCAACCACGACAACAAATCGATGCCGGCCCGAAGCACCCCGCTAAGCAATTATCCCGTCGTCCGCTCCAGCGATCCCGAATTCGTTCGCGACCGACTGTTCACTGTCTACGGCGCAACCAGTTTTGACATTGGCAGGGCAAACAACGCCTTCGGAGTCGACGCCAATCATCTTCAGATCGGCGGGCTCGGACTCTCCTATTGCGATTACGCCGGCGACGTGTCGGTTGGGTTCGGCGAGGCATCTTTCGTGCGGCAGTTTTTCAGTATCGAGGGCGCTGCCCGCTATGCCGCAGGAAAGCAAGCCGGAGACATGACGCCCAGGTCATGGACGCCGATCCTGCACGCTCAAGTGCCCCTCAAGCTCGACTTCAAGTCGGGCTACCGGCAGCTTGTGCTGCGGATCGACATCGACGCGCTGGTGCGGAATCTCCGCGCTTTGATTGGAGAGGACATCAGTCGAGAACTGACATTCGATGGATCACATGCGCGTCAACCGGCGATGGAAGCCCTGAGGCGACGGGTTTTTCAATTTGCGATCGATTATAACGAGCGCGGCTTGTTCTTTTCTGATCTGGCCGCCGCCGAAGTCGAGCGCATGGTGATCATGAAATTCCTGATGTGCCATCGGCACAACTATACTCATCTGCTGCTGCGCGAGCCGCTGCCGGTCCCCTCCGCTGCGGTGCGAGCGGTCGAGGAGTTTATCGAGGCCAATTGGGACAAGCCCATCGACATCGAGGCGATGGTCGCAGTCGCCAAAGTCAGCGCGCGGAGCTTGTTCCGCCAGTTCAAGAAGGATCGTGGCTGCACGCCGGCAGATTTTGCCAAGCGCACGCGGCTTCACCGGGCGCGGGAAATGCTGGAGCAGGCGGATGCAAGCACCTCGGTGATCCAGATTGCATTGAAATGCGGTTTTCAGAATCCCGGTCACTTCGCCCGTGACTACAAAAATCTGTTCGGAGAGCTGCCGTCGGTGACGTTGCAGGCAGCGCGAAAATGGCTCAGTCAGCCGCATCGGGGACGAGGCTTGCTCTGATGCAGGCGCGCTCTTCGTCCAAAGCCATTTGAATACGATTTCGCCAAGCTTCTTGATACGGACAGCGTCCGTTTTCCCGTTAATTTATACCAGACCAGCCACCGTCCGCCGGAAATTCGGCGGACGGTGAACGCGTTGTTTTCCGGCATATTTTCGGGTTGACGGGTCGTTTGCGGAGGACAATCCGAACGCCTCCCCAAAATTTCGCTTGCCGTTTGGCATATAATATACCAGTCTCCGCGACCAGCTGTCGGGTTTAGATAGAACAGCGGGACATTTTGGAGGGAAGATGACGGACACGGTTCAAGTGGCGGCGCCTGCATCGTCGGCCCGCGTCAGCGATGCCTATCGATGGACTCAGCTGACCATCGGCGTCTTCGCGATGGTGATGATCGCCAATTACCAATATGGCTGGACGTTCTTCGTCCCCGACATCCAGAAGACCTTCGGATGGGATCGCGCCTCGATCCAGTGGGCATTCACCCTCTTCGTCCTGTTTGAAACCTGGCTCGTGCCCGTCGAAGGCTGGTTCGTCGACAAATACGGCCCGCGCATCGTCGTGCTGGTGGGCGGCATCCTCTGCGCCATCGGCTGGGCGATCAATGCCCAGGCCACCACGCTCGGCGGCTTCTATCTCGGCATGATCATCGCCGGCATCGGCGCGGGCGGCGTCTACGGCACCTGCGTCGGCAACGCGCTGAAGTGGTTTCCCGACAAGCGCGGCCTTGCCGCCGGCATCACCGCCGCCGGCTTCGGTGCAGGCTCCGCGCTCACGGTCGCGCCGATCCAGGCGATGATCAAGGACTCCGGCTTCCAGACCACCTTCCTCTATTTCGGTCTCGGCCAGGGCATCATCATCGTCATCCTCGCCTTCTTCCTGTTCGCTCCGAAGCCGGGCCAGGTGCCATCAGTGGTTGCCAACGCCAACATCATCCAGAGCCGCCGCAATTTTGCGCCGACCGAGGTGATCCGCCAGCCGATCTTCTGGCTGATGTACTTCATGTTCGTGATCGTCGGCGCCGGCGGCCTGCTCGTCACCGCCAACCTCAAGCCGATCGGCGTGGACTGGAAGGTCGACCAGATCCCGGTGACTCTCATCGGCATGACCATGACCGCGGTGACGTTCGCGGCCACCATCGACCGCATCCTCAATGGCCTCACCCGCCCGTTCTTCGGCTGGATCTCCGACATGATCGGCCGCGAGAACACGATGTTCATCGCCTTCGGCATGGAAGGCATCGGCATCTGGGGCCTCTATATGCTCGGCCACGATCCGGTGTGGTTCGTGCTGCTGTCCGGCTTCGTGTTCTTCGCCTGGGGTGAGATCTACTCGCTGTTCCCCTCGACCTGCACGGACACGTTCGGCGCGAAGTTCGCCACCACCAATGCCGGCCTGCTCTATACGGCCAAGGGCACGGCGGCGCTGCTGGTGCCGCTCGGAAACTACATGCAGCAGACGTCGGGCAATTGGGACATGGTGTTCTGGGTCGCCGCCGGCGCCAACATCCTCGCCTCGCTTCTCGCTCTCCTCGTGCTGAAGCCCTGGCGCAAGTCGGTCATCGCCAGGCAGTCGGCGCAGGCCTGAGCGCCGTCCCCGCTCTCCCCTCAACGCGCTCACCTCCGGGTGGGCGCGTTTTTCGTTGGGTGTTCGTTCTGGCATATCTGGCCCCATCGAATCCCGGTGAACGGCCCTCGGAGCGAGCGGGCGACTCCCTGGAAGACGGAAAAACAGTCAGTATTACTGACGCTTAAAAATACGCCGGCTCGAGACAGTCGTCTTGACAACTGGCATAACGTATACCAGTATGGCGAAACACCCAGCCAATGGAGGTTGCAATGCAAGTCGGAGACGTCCTGAGCAAGAAGCCCGCCACCCGTGTTGCAACGATCCGCATGAACGAGACGGTGGCGATCGCGGCCCAACTGATGCGCTCGGCCAACATCAGCGCGCTCGTGGTCAAGGACGTCGTGCGCACCGAGGGGAACACCGCCGTCGGCATGTTCACCGAGCGCGACGTGGTGCGCGCCATTGCCGAGCATGGTGCGGCCGGCGTCAATTTGAAGGTCTCGCAGCTCATCTCCGTGCAGCAGCTGATCTCCTGCACCCCCACCGATACGCTCGAGCATGCGCGTCACCTGATGAACCGGCATCACATCCGGCATTTGCCCGTCATCGACAATTTCAGCCTTATCGGCGTCATCAGCATTCGCGACATCTCGACCGCGTTCGACGAGGCGGCGATGGCGAAGGCAGCGCCCGCAGCAGCCTGATCTACCAGCTGAAACCCAGCACCGACGTGTACCGGACCGAGAGCCCTCGCTCGGCGCCGCAGCCGCTGACGTGCTGGAAATTTCCATCATCCGGATTCGAGGGATCCCATGAAGATCTGCATCTACGGCGCCGGCGCCATCGGCGGTTATCTCGGCGTGCAGCTTGCGAGGGCAGGCGTCGATGTCAGCCTGGTGGCGCGCGGCGCCCACCTGGCTGCGATGAAGGCCAATGGATTGAGGCTCCTGATCGGCGACGAGGAGCGCGTCGTCCATCCCCGCTGCACCGACAATCCGGCCGAGCTGGGCGTGCAGGACTACGTCATCATTTGCCTGAAGGCGCATTCCATCACCGGCGTGCTGGAGCAGATGCAGCCCCTGCTCGGCCCCAACACGCGCATCGTCACCGCCGTCAACGGCATTCCCTACTGGTACTTCCACAGGCACGGCGGCGCGCTCGAAGGCTCGACGCTGGAGAGTATCGATCCGGGCGGCCGGCAGTGGCGCGAGCTCGGCCCCGAGCGCGCCATCGGCTGCATCGTCTATCCCGCCACTGAAATCGAGGCGCCCGGCGTGATCCGTCACGTCTACGGCGACCGCTTTCCGATTGGCGAGCCTTCCGGCGAGATGACACCGGACGTGCAGCGCCTGTCGGAGGCCTTCATTGCGGGCGGCATGCAGGCGCCCGTGCTCGACCGCATCCGCGACGAGATATGGCTGAAACTCTGGGGCAATGTCTGCTTCAACCCGATCAGCGCACTGAGCCATGCCACGCTTGACGTGATCTGCTCCGACCCCGGCACGCGCGCGCTGTCGAAGGCGATCATGCTGGAGGCCCAGGCGATCGCGGAAAGCTTTGGCGTCAAATTCCGCGTCGACGTCGAGCGCCGCATCGAGGGCGCCCGCAAGGTCGGCGCGCACAAGACGTCCATGCTGCAGGACCTCGAGCGCGGCCGCCCGATGGAGATCGATCCGCTTGTCACCGTGGTGCAGGAAATGGGCCGGCTCACGAAAATCCCGACGCCGGCGCTCGATGCCGTGCTGGCGCTGGTAGCGCAGCGCGCGGCGATTGCCGGGCTATATGAGGCGAGCCTGCGTCCCGCTGAGCCGAAGGCCGTTGCGTTCGCATGACCGCCTGGCTTCGTTTCCGCCGTGCCGGCGAGACCGGGTTCGGAACGCTCGCGGGCGACGGCATCGTCGTCCATGACGGCCACATGTTCGGCGCCAACAGGCCCAACGGGCGCCTGCTCGATGTCGATGACGTCGAGCTGCTGGCCCCGACCGAGCCGAGCAAGATCGTGGCGCTCTGGAACAATTTCCGCGCGCTGGCCGCCAAGCTCAATCAGCCGGAGCCGCCGGAACCGCTTTATCTGCTGAAGGCCACGACCTCGGTCGCGGCGCCCGGCGCGGTGATCCGCCCACCCGCCGCCTACAGCGGCAAGACCACTTACGAAGGCGAGCTCGGCATCGTCATCGGCAAGACCTGCACCGCGGTGTCTTCAGCGGAAGCCGACCGCTTCATCTTCGGCTATACCTGCGTCAACGACATCACCGCCAACGACATCCTCAACCGCGACCCGACCTTCGCGCAATGGGCGCGCTGCAAGGGCATCGACGGCTACGGTCCGTTCGGCCCGGTCATCGTCGCCGGCGTCGATCCCGCAAAGCTCGTGGTGCGCACCATCCTCAATGGCGAGGAGCGCCAGAACTATCCGATCGCGGACATGATCTTCACGGCGCAGGAGCTGGTCAGCAAAATTTCCCACGACATGACGCTGCTGCCCGGCGATCTCATCGCCTGCGGCACGTCTGTCGGCGTCGGCGTCATGAAGCAGCCGGTCAACACGGTCACTGTCGCCATCGACGGGATCGGCGAGTTGACCAACGAGTTTCGCCAGTAGGCTCGCGGCTGGCGCAAGAGCGCGGCGAATTTCGGCGCCCTCGCGGTTGCGGGAATGTGATTGCCTCGCGTCCATGAGGTTCAAAATTGATGCATGATGCGCGCTATTTGACCTCGCATTAGCGCGAACCAATACCTATTTGTGAATCAGGCAGGAAATTCGACCCAAGGACAACACTCCAAAAAGGAGAGATCCATGGCGAATGTTCTGACCACTGGGACCTGGCTTTCTGTCCCGTCTAAAAAGACCCCGTTTTTCGTACGATTGTTTCGTGCTCAGATCGAAGCCCGTCAGCGACACGCTGACCGCGCGGTCGAACAATACCTTGCCGTCCACGGAAATAAATTTACGGATGACGCGGAGCGTCAAATCGAGCGCCTGCTCTTCAAGGCGGGGCGGTAACGATGGTCATCCTCATCGTCATACAGGTGACAAGGTTCGCTCGCTTCATGAACGAGGTTTGGCGCGAAACCCGACGCCTTCGCCGCACACTTGCCGGCCCGGTCGAGGAGTAGTGCTCCTCGCCGGTTGAACTTCCGGCCCGAGCGAATTCCGGCCCCCTCACCCGTCTTTTCCGCATGGGCGCACCGCCCGTGCAGGATAGACTTTTGCCTGACCGAACGGCATCCTCCTCTCAAGCAAGCGCGCGCGGCCGTCCGCGGCGCGGAAAAAGCGGCGCCAGTGCCGCAGACAAACCAGAGGGCAGGCAATGTTCAAGACGCGGTTTACGGAGACGTTCGGTATCGAGCACCCGATCGTGCAGGGCGGCATGCAATGGGTCGGGCGCGCGGAGCTCGTCGCGGCCGTTGCCAATGCCGGCGCGCTCGGCATGATCACGGCGCTGACCCAGCCAACGCCGGAGGACCTCACCAAGGAAATCGCGCGCTGCCGCGGCCTGACCGACAAGCCGTTCGGCGTGAACCTAACAATCCTGCCCGCGATCAAGCCGCCGCCCTATGCCGAATACCGCCAGGCCATCATCGAGGCCGGCATCAAGATCGTGGAGACCGCCGGCAACAAGCCGCAGGAGCATGTCGACGAATTCAGGAAGCATGGCGTCAAGGTGCTGCACAAATGCACCAGCGTGCGCCACGCATTGTCGGCCGAACGCATGGGCGTCGACGGCATCTCGATCGACGGTTTCGAATGCGCCGGTCATCCCGGCGAGGACGACACGCCCGGCCTGATCCTGATCCCGGCCGCCGCCGACAAGGTCAAGATTCCGATGATCGCCTCCGGCGGTTTTGGCGATGCGCGCGGCCTCGTCGCAGCGCTGGCGCTCGGCGCCGACGGGATCAACATGGGCACCCGCTTCATGTGCACCAAGGAGAGCCCGATCCACCAGCTCGTGAAGGAGCGCATCGTCGCCAATGACGAACGCGAGACCGAACTGATCTTCCGCACCATGCGCAACACCTCGCGCGTCGCCAAGAACGCGATCTCCAC
>JAKFVP010000552.1 GCA_021732175.1 Bradyrhizobium sp. | reverse complement strand
ACGCTGCGCGTGGGCAACGAAGAAGTTCGGGCGAAGGTCAACGCCTCCGACAATCCGGCCGATCTCGGCCCGCGCATCACGCAGGAAACCTCGTTGCCGGCGCCCGCCAGCCGCACCGCCAGATGGCTGCCGACGGCGCCCGCGCCGAAAATACAGATGCGCATGAAATATCCCGTTCACGGATGGCGCGCCAGTTTCCACATCCTTGCATCGCCGTGCAAGGCGGGCCATGCGACTGCCGCGACCGGCATCGGCAGAAAGGGATGGATCGCGGCACGCGGCCTACGCCATAGTGCCGCGCCAAATCAGACGAAACGGAGGATCGCCCCATGTCGGCCAACCCTGTGCTGTGGAAGCTCGATGACCGCGGGGTCGCCACCGTCACGCTGAACCGCCCGGAGGTCAACAACGCCTATGACGGCGCGCTGATCCAGGGCGTGCTGGCGGCAATGGACAATCTGGCGGGAAAACCGCTGCGCGTCGTTCTGTTGAAGGGCAACGGACGGCATTTCCAGGCCGGCGCGGATCTCAGGTGGATCAACAGCGTGCGGCCGCAATCGCCGGCCGAGAACGAAAAGGCCTCGCGCGCTACATTCGAGGCCGTACAGCGCCTCAACACGCTGCCGGTGCCGACCGTGGCTCTGGTGCAGGGCGGCTGTTTTGGCGGCGGCACCGGCGTCATCGCAGCCTGCGACATCGTGATCGCCGCCGACAATGCGCTGTTCTCGATCACCGAGGTGCGCTGGGGCCTGACCGCGGCTATCATCATCCCGCAATTGTGCGACGCCATCGGCGTGCGCCAGGTGCGCCGCTATGCGCTGACTGGTGAGCGTTTCGGCGCCGAAGAGGCCCGCCGCATCGGCCTCGTGCACGAGGTGGTGAAATTTGCCGAGCTCGACAGTGCTGGCGACAAGGTGGTCGAGCAGCTCTTGGCCAACGCGCCGGATGCGCTGGCGGAGACCAAGCGGCTCGCGATGGAAAGCTCGTTCGGCGGCATGGCCGTGGATGACGCCGCCTACACGCGCCTTGTCAGCTTGCACTCGGCAAAACGCCAGACCGCGGAGGCCGCCGAGGGCCTTGCGTCGTTTGCCGAGAAGCGTGCGGGGCGCTGGAGCGCGAAGGCGTAAGGCTCAGCAGCCGCGGCAGATGCCGCGCAGGCTGCGATAGACCTCGGCATCCTCCTGCCGCATCCGCTGCATGGTTTCGAGGTCGCGGCTTTCGGCCGACGGCGGCGGCTTTCGCCGCGCGACGAGTTCCGCTTCCTGCTGCTTGTAGCAGGCCTCGCGCTCGGCCCTTGCCTGGATGAACCGGCAATTTTGCTCCAGCGCCGGCGCGGGCACGGCGCTGAGGATCAGGACAAACGAGGCGGGCAGGATCAGCTTCAATGGCGTCGGTCCTTCTCCCTCGTTTTCCCAATTCCGGGTGACGGGAGCAAGACCGGCCGTGCGCCGGAAAAGAACTATTTCTGGCCGGCGATGAAGGCGGCGAGATCGGATGCGGCTTCGCGGCTGAGGCCGAGCGGCGGCATCTTCGGATGCGGTTCGAGCAGGAAGGCCGCAACCTTGGATTCGTCGAAGCCGGGCTTTCTGGCGATCGTCGCGAACGGCGGAGCCTCCGTAACCGCCATGGGTTGATTGGCGCTGATGGCGTGACAGGACTGGCACCAGCGCTCGGCGAGTTGCTTGCCGTTGCCGGCATCGCCCGCGATGGCAGCAGATGTGACTGTCACAGCCGCAATCGCGGCAAGGATGCCAAAGAACTGGATGCTGACTTTCATTCCTGCCCGCTGCTTGTCCGGTTGCTCATTTTCCCTTGACCGCGCCATCGAGCGCGGACAGCCGTTCAATGAGCATCTCGCGGTGAGGCTCGTCAACGGGAATCCGTCCCGCAGTGGCGGCAAGTTGGCCGAAAATATCGGCAAGCAGCCCATAGTTGACATGCAGATGAACGGACTTGCGCGTGTCGGGATCGCCGCTGTTTTCCAGAACGAGGCTAACTCCGACCGAATCGAAGGCTGCCTCGAAGCGGGATGAGCGCTCGAAGGTGCCGCTGTAGAACTTGTCGGGATATTCGAGGGCAACCTCGGCCTTGTCCAAAATCTGTTTCATCGTCCGCTCCGCCCGATCGCGGCTGAAACTAGACGGTGCGGGACGAGAGCGGTTGATTTGGCGCAAGAAAGGCCCGGAAACCCGGCCAGCTTCGAGGTGTACGGCGGGTGGATTCGATGGCAAAAGGGCCGTCGTCCTTGCCGTCGTGGCCTTGATTGAAGGGATTGTCGGATTGTCGCTGGGAACCATCACCGAGCCTGCGCGAAATGTGCCGGTCTATGGCGAATACGACGTCGCCGTGCTCGGCGGCGGGCCGGCCGGCATTGCCGCCGCCGTCGCAGCCGCGCGCACCGGGCGGCGCACGCTATTGATCGAGCGCTACGGCTTTCTCGGCGGCATGGGCACCGCGGCTGGTGTCACCAATTTCTGCGGGCTGCATGCCAATGTGTATGGAAAGATGCACCGCGTGGTGCAGGGCATCGCGTCGGACCTGCTGGATCGGATCGACCGGCTCGGCGGACTCAATGCGCCGCATCTGATCCTGGGAAAGATTATCGCGCAGGCCTATGACACTGCGGCCTACAAGATCGCGGCGGACGATCTGCTCGCGCATCACAAGGTCGACGTCCTCTTTCATGCGCTCGGCGCCGGCGTCATCATGCATGACGAACACAGCATTGATGCGCTGCTGGTGGAGACCAAGGCCGGACGGCAGGCGGTGCGCGCTGCCATTCATATCGATTGCTCCGGCGACGGCGATCTCGCGGCCTGGGCCGGCGCGCCGTTCGAGGTTGGCGACAATGCCGGCAGCATGCTCTATCCCTCGATGATGTTCCGCCTCAACGGCATCGATCCCGACAAGGCGGGCGATGCCTGGCGGACCATTCCGATGCTGATGGAGAAAGCCGCGGCTGCGGGAAAACATTTTCCACGCAAGGGTGCGATCGTGCGGCCGCAGAAATCCGGCGTCGAGTGGCGGGTGAATTTCACGCAGCTTGCGCGCAATGACGGCCGCGCCATCAACGGCATCGAGCCCGACGATCTGACTCGTGGTGAGATCGACGGCCGCCGCCAGGCGCTCGAGGCGTTCGAATTCCTGCGCACCGTGCCGGGCTTTGAAAAATCCTACATCGTCGACCTGCCGCCGCAACTCGGCATCCGCGAGACCCGCCGCGTGGTTGGCGGCTACATGCTCTCGGGCGAGGATGTGCTCGGCTGCGCCTCGTTTACGGATTCCATCGGGGTCAATGGCTGGCCGAAGGAATCCCATGTTGCGGGTGACGTCGTGTTCGAATTCCCGCCGATCCCGGAATCGCGCGGTTTCAACGAATTGCCCTACCGGATGCTGGTGCCGGAGCGGATCGACAATCTTCTGGTCGCCGGACGCTGCGCCTCGATGACGCATGAAGGGCAATCGGCCGCGCGGGTCTCCGGCGCCTGTTTTGCGATGGGGGAGGCGGCCGGGGCAGCCGCTGCGCTGGCGCTGTCGGGCAATACGATTCCGCGAGACATTGCGGTCGAAAAGTTGCAACAACGGCTGAAAGACGGGGGCGCCTTCCTCGGGCGGGACCAGAAGGTGCCCGAGGGGTTGTGATTGTAGGGCGGATTAGCGAAGCGTAATCCGCCACCGGTAACGAGACGGCGGATTACGCTGACGCTAATCCGCCCTACGAAGAGACGACGGAGGAGACGGATGAAGGGACTTTGGCGGCTCGCGCTCGCGGGTTTGCTGGTGCTGGCGGCTAGCGGCATCGTGAGGGCCGACGATGCGCTGAAGGCCAAGATCGGCGTGCTCCGCCTGTCGTCGTCGGCGCCGGTCTTCATCGCGCAGGACAAGGGCTATTTCAAAGAGGCCGGGCTCGACATCGAGCTGAAATTCTTCGACGCGGCGCAGCCGATCGCGGTCGCCACCACGTCCGGCGATGTCGATTTCGGCATCACCGCCTTCACCGCCGGGCTCTACAATCTCGCCGGCAAGGGCACGCTGAAGGTGATCGGCGGCATGAGCCGCGAGAAGGCCGGCTATCCCCTGATCGGTTATTTCGCCAGCAACGTCGCCTATAATGCCGGACTGAAATCGCCAAGGGATCTCGCGGGCAAGCGCGTCGCGGTCACGCAGGTCGGCTCCAGCTTCCATTATTCGCTCGGCCTGCTCGCCGACAAATACAAGTTCAAACTGTCGGATGTGCGGGTGCTGCCGCTGCAATCGCTATCGAACGCCGCCGCGGCGCTGAAGGGCGAGACCGTCGATGCCGCGCTGCTGCCGGTCTCGACCGCGCGTCCGCTGATGGAAACCGATGGTGCGAAATTCCTCGGCTGGGTCGGCGACGAAACGCCGTGGCAGCTCGGCGCGGTGTTCGCTTCGCCGAAGACGCTGACCAACAAGCCGCTGGTCGCAAAGCTGCTCGAAGCGCTGGTGCGCGCCGACCGCGAATATCACGACGTGATCCTGGCGTCGGTGAAGGACGGCAAGGCCGAGATCAACGACACCACGAAGCCGCTGCTCGAGATCATCGCCAAATACACCAACCTGCCGGTCGAACAGGTGGTCGGCAACTGCGCCTATATCGATCCCGATGGGAAGCTCGACGTGAAGAATGTCGGAAACCAGATCGAATGGTACCAGGAGCAGGGTTTCGTCGACAAGGGATTTGGCGTCGATGACATCATCGCCAAGGAATATGTGAAGGCGGACTGAACGCGTGCTGAATCAACCGTCATTGCGAGCGAAGCGAAGCAATCCAGCTTCCTTTACGTGAGAGAAAGCTGGATTGCTTCGTCGCTTCGCTCCTCGCAATGACGTGGAGAGTTGAATGGACCTGATCGCCGACCATATCAGCCACCGCTTCGGCGCGCTCGACGTGCTCGACGACGTCTCGTTCACGGTGCGCGCGGGCGAGGTGGTGGCGATCGTCGGTCCGTCCGGTTGCGGCAAGAGCACGCTGCTTTCCATTCTTGGCGGGCTGTTGCAGCCGAGCAAGGGCGCGGCCGAATTGCGCGGCGCGCCGCCGGCCGGCAGTCTCAACCCGCTGACCTTCGTGTTCCAGGATTTTGCGCTGCTGCCCTGGTGCACGGTGGAAGAGAATGTCGCGTTCCCGCTCGAGAATACGCAGCTCTCGCCAGGCGAGCGCCGAGCCGTGATCGACGATGCGCTGCGCCGCACGGGATTGACGGATTTTCGCGGCGCGTACCCCAAGCAGTTGTCGGGCGGGATGCGCCAGCGCGTCGGCATCGCCCGTGCGCTCGGCGTGCGGCCGGCAGTTCTTCTGATGGACGAGCCGCTGTCGGCGCTGGATTCGCAGACCCGCGAGCTGCTGATGGAGGATTTCGTTCGCCTGCTCGCCGACGGCTCGATGGGCGCGGTCTATGTCACGCATAATCTGGAAGAAGCCGTGCGGCTCGCCGACCGCATCGTGGTGCTGTCGCGCCGGCCCGGTCGGGTGCGCGAGACCGTGACCATTCCGATGACGCGCAGCGAGCGCGGTGCGCCGGATGCGCGCAGCCGGTTGATGAATCTGCAGGGCGATTTGTGGTCGCTGATCCGCACCGAGGCGATCGATGCTGAGCGCGAGGTCCAGCATGCTTGACCGCGCGCCGCAGGAAAGCAAGGGCGGGACGGACACGCGGCCCGTGGCGTTCCGCGGCGCAGGCTTCGTGCCAAGCGCGGGCCGCTATAGCGGATGGATCGCGCTCGTAGCTGTGCTTGCGGTGTGGCAACTCGCCGGCAGCGCGGGCTGGGTCAGTCAACTGTTTCTGCCGGCGCCGTCGGCAATCGCGCTGGCGATCTGGAAGCTCGCGATTTCAGGCGCGCTGTGGCAGCACGTATCCTGGTCGATCATGCGGATCGGCACGGGGTGGATCATCGGTACGGCTGCGGGCGTGCTGGTCGGCTTTGCCATTGGCCTGTCGACCCTGGCGCGGAGCGTCGGCATCACCTTCATCTCCGCGCTGTTCCCGATCCCGAAGATCGCGCTGCTGCCGCTCCTGATCCTGTGGCTCGGAATCGGCGAGGAGCCGAAGATCGCGACCATTGCGCTCGGCGTGTTCTTCTCGACCGCGATATCCGTCTACAGCGGCGTCGACGCGGTGCCGCGCAACCTCATCCGCATGGCGCAGAGTTTCAACGTGCCGTTCCACGCCATCGTGCGGCGGGTGATCTGGCCGGGTGCGCTGCCTTCGATTCTCGCGGGCTTCCGTATCACGGCGTCGGTGGCGCTGTTGCTGGTGGTCAGCGCCGAGATGATCGGCGCGCAGTTCGGCATCGGCGCGTTCGTCTTGCAGGCGGGGAATCTTATGCAGACCGATCAGTTGCTGGCGGGCGTGGTGATCCTGTCGGTGTTTGGCCTAGCCGTCGGCAAGCTGATCAATCTGCTGGAAGCGCGGCTGCTGCACTGGCGGTGAGGCTTTCCGTCATTGCGAGGAGCGAAGCGACGAAGCAATCCAGCTTCCTTGTTGCACGAAAGCTGGATTGCTTCGCTTCGCTCGCAATGACGGTTACGCGTTGCCGCGATCTTCCCTGAACAGATCCAGCTTCTGCTGCACCGGGCGATCCGAGAAGCTGAACAGCACCGAATCCGTATCGGCCTCGTGCGTGACCCAGCGCCAGCTCGGCACCACGAACAGATCGCGCGGGCCCCACTCGAACGTCTGGTCGCCGACCCTGGTGCGGCCCTTGCCTTCGATCGCCGCGAATACGGTGGCATCCGTGGAGCGATAGCGCGCCGTCTTGAAGCCCTTGGGCAGCAACTGGATGAAGGTGCCGATGGTCGGCATGGCGTAATCGCCGGTCTCGGGGTTGGAGAATTTCAGCTTCAGCCCGTGACAGGCATCCCACTCGTTGCGCGTCTTGGCGCGCTCGAGCGCCTCGCGGGTGTGCATGTAGGGATAGTTGAAGATCGGCGAGGTCTTCGACTTTCTGGTCTCACCGACCGGCAGCAAATTGTGGCCGTAGCGGGCAAAGCTGTCGCCGACGGGTTTGGAAATCTGCTGCTGGTCTTCCTTCGAGCCTTCGGCAAAGGAGGCGTCGAGGAATTGCACGATCGGAATATCGAGCCCGTCGAGCCAGAACATCGGCTTGTCGGTCTCGTTGGAATGATCGTGCCAGGTCATCGACGGCGTGATGACGAAGTCGCCGGGCTCCATCGCGGTGCGTTCGCCGTCGACGGACGTATGGGCGCCGTGGCCCTCGAGCACGAAGCGCAACGCCGACTGGCTGTGGCGATGCGCGGGCGCGACGTCGCCGGGCACCACCATTTGCACGCCAGCAAACAGCGAGGTCGTGATCTTGGACTGGCCGCGCAGGCCGGGATTCTCCAGCACCAGCACGCGCCGCTCGGCTTCCTTGGCGGTGATCAGCTTGCCCGCCTCGTTCATGTAGTCGCGGATCAGGTCGAACTTCCACAGATGCGGCACGCACGGGCTGCGCGGTTCGGGGGTGATGATGTCGTTCATCACATTCCACAGCGCCGTGAGACTCTGGCCCTCGATCTTCTTGTAGAACGCCTCGCGCTCCGGGGTCTTTTGTACGGCTTCCATGACGGGCCTCCCGCTGGTGTTCTGTGTTCTTCTTGGTCAATTCAATTGACAGTATACTGACAATATGGCTAGCGTCAATCAAGCCAACGACAAGAAAAGGGGGAGGTTCGAAAAATGAAGCTGCACGGCTATTTCCGCAGCAGCGCGGCCTACCGGGTCAGGATCGCGTTGAATCTCAAGGGGCTTTCCACCGAGCATTTGGCCCATCACCTTCGCAAGGGCGAACAGACCGCTCCGGACTATCTTGCGCTCAACCCGCAAGGGCTGGTGCCGACGCTGGAAGATGACGAGGGCGGCGTGCTGACCCAGTCGCTGGCGATCATCGAATGGCTGGACGAGACCCATCCGACGCCGCCGCTGTTGCCGCTCGACGCGTTGCAGCGGGCGAAGGCGCGGGCCTTTGCGCTGGCGATCGCCTGCGACATTCATCCCGTGCAGAATCTGAAGGTGCTGGCCCGGCTGCGCCAGCTCGGCCTGCCCGAAGAGAAAGTCACGGAATGGGCGGCCTGGGCCAATCGCGAGGGGCTCACGGCCTGCGAAAAGCTGATCGCAAAGGAGCCCGGCCCGTTCTGCTTTGGCGAGGTGCCGACCATTGCCGATCTTTGCCTGGTGCCGCAGCTTGCCAATGCGCGGCGCTTCGGCGTCGATGTCTCCGCCTTCCCGCGGCTTCTGAAAGCGGAAGCCGCCGCCAAGGCCATGCCGGCGTTTGCCGACGCCGCTCCGGACAGGCAGCCCGATGCCGAGTAAACCTGCGCCCATCACCATGGACGCGGTCTATGCCGCGCCCGGCTATCTGTTCCGCCGCATGCAGCAGATCGCGGTCGCGCTGTTCATCGAGGAATGCAGGGCGTTCGACCTCACGCCGGTGCAGTATGCCGCGCTGATCGCGATCCACACCCATCCCGGCATCGACGCGACGCGGCTGTCGGCCGTGATCGCGTTCGACCGCTCGACGCTGGGCAGCGTGATCGAGCGGCTGGAGGCCAAGAAGCTGATCGACCGAAAACCCTCGGAGGAGGACAAGCGGGTCAAGCTGCTTTACCTCACCAAGGCGGGCGCGGCGATCCTGCGCGAGATCATGCCCTCGGTGGAGAAGGCGCAGGCGCGGATCCTGCAGCCGCTCAAGCCGTCCGACCGCAAGGTGCTGCTGTCGCTGCTGACGCAGCTCGTCGATCTCAACAATGAGTCCTCGCGCGTGCCGCTGCGCGCCGAGGATGCGCTCGAACATCTGGGCAAGTCGGGCTGATGGCGATTGCCGACCAGAAACCGGTGCTGATCGCCGGCGGCGGCATCGGCGGTCTTGCGACCGCGATGGGCCTTGCGCAGAAAGGCATCCGCTCGATCCTGCTGGAAAAGGCTTCCGCGCTCGGGGAGATCGGCGCTGCGACGACTACGCGACGGCGCTGCAGGCCTACCGCGCGCAGCGCTTTCCGCGCACCGCGCGCGTACAGATGATGTCGCGCGCCATCGGCGAGCACATCTATCATGCCGCCGGCGAGCACGCCCGCCTGCGCAACGCCGTGATGGGCGCGAAGTCTTCGGAGGAATGGTACGGCGATCTGGCGTGGCTTTATGGCGGGACGGGGCTGGAGAGTTAGACGGACGCACGCGCCTCAAATTCACTGTCGCCCCGGCGAAGGCCGGGGCCCATAACCACGGATGTTTGTGTGGCGACGCGCTGGAGCCAAAGCACGCTTCAACAATGCATTCTTGTGATTATGGGTCCCGGCCTTCGCCGGGACGACATCGCGTTTGTGGTATCAGCGGAGGTTACATCCGCAGCAACGCCTGCCGGTCGATCTTGCCGGTGCCCGTCTTCGGCAGCTCGTCGATGTAAAGCACCTCGCGCGGATATTTATACGGCAGCAGTTTTGCCTTGACGTAATCCTGCAGCTTGCGCGTGGTGTTGGCTTCGTCGAAGCCGCGGTCATTCATCACGACTACGGCTTTCAGCGTCATGCGGCGGTCCGGCAGCTCGGTGGCGAACACGGCGCATTCGCGGATATCCGGGTGATCGGCGAGGCACAGCTCGACCTCGAGCGGATAGACCCATTGGCCGGAGATCTTCACGAGATCATCGGCGCGGCCGCGGAAGAAGTGAAAACCCTCGGCATCGCGCACGAAACGGTCGCCGGTGTAGATCCAGCCGCCGTCGCGGATGGTCTCGGCGGTCTTGTCGGGCCGGTTCCAGTACAGCGGCGTGTTGGAATCGCCGCGCACCCACAGAATGCCTTCCTCGCCGTCGCCGACCTCTCTTCCGTCCTTGTCGCGCAGCACGATGTCGTAGCCGGGCACGCGCAGGCCCGCTGCGCCGAGCTTCTTCTTCTCTGCGCTGTTGCTGAGGTAGATGTGCAGCACTTCGGTCGAGCCGAGGCCTTCGATGATTTCCAGGCCAGTCAGCGCTTTCCAGCCGTTGAAGACTTCGGCGGAAAGAATTTCGGCCGCGGACAGCGCCATGCGCAGCGAAGAAAAATCGGTCGCGGCGGCGTTGTCGGCCTTGGTCAGCGATGTGTAGAGCGTCGGCAGGCCGAAGAACACGGTGGGGCGGAACTGCTCGATCGCGGCAAAAATCGTCGCGGGCTTGGGCTGGCCCGGCAGCAGCAAGGTCGCGGCACCAACCGAGAAGGGGAAGGTGATGGCGTTGCCGAAGCCATAGGCGAAGAAGATCTTTGGCACGGAAAAGCAGATGTCGTCGGGCTTGAGCTTCAGCACGTTGCGGGCAAAGGCGAGCTCGGAATAGGCCATGTCATGCTGCAGATGCACGATGCCCTTGGGGCGTCCGGTCGAGCCGGAAGAGTACATCCAGAACGCCATGTCGTTGCGGGAGGTGTCGGCCTCGGCAAGGTCTGTCGCAAAGCCCTTGAGCCATGGATCGGCATCGATCGTTGTCGGCGCTGCGTTTGTTCCCGCAGGGCCATTGACCACGATCAGCGTGGTGAGCGGCGTGTTCTTGCAGGCTTCCGCATCGAACCGCGTCGCGAATTCGGCATCGGCGACGGCGACCTTCGCGCCGGCATCCGACAGATAGAACTGCAGCAGATCCGGCGGCGTCAGTGTGTTGATCAAGAGCGGCACGAAGCCGGCGCGCACCGCGCCGAAGAACGCCGCCGGATAGGCCGGAGTATCGTCGAGGAACAGCAGCACGCGGTCGCCGCGTTCAAGGCCCAGCGAAACGAACCCGTTGCCCCATCGCGCGGCGTCAGCGCCGAGCTCGGCATAGGTCCGCGTGCCACCGGGGCCGACCAACGCCTTGCGTGCGCCGTTACCGCGCGCGAGATTGTCGAACAGGATGCGGCTGGCGTTGTACTGCTCGGGCAGGGAGAAGCCGATCTCGCGGGCGCCGGCGCAGTCCCGCGGCACCTGGTCGATGATTTGCTGCGTCATGCCGATCTCCTCGACGCTTCAAAACGAGCCATGAATTGCGGGGACATCGCCCGCAGCCTGTTATCGTCGATACGGCCGGAGCGGGTGATGTAGCTGTAGGTGAAATCCATCAGGCCGAGCTTCATGTGTTCGGGGAAGCGCTCGTACCAGTCGGCGCTGGTGCGCGCGGCGGTGACGAGCTTCTTCACGATCGGCTTGCGTTCGCGCTCGTACTGCGAGAGCGCAGCCGGAATGTCGCTTTCCGCCTCCAGCGCCTTGGTCAGCGCGATGGCATCCTCGATCGCCAGCCGCGTGCCGGAGCCGATGGAGAAATGCGCGGTGTGCAGGGCATCGCCGATCAGCACCATGTTGCGGTGCGACCAGCGCTCGTTCCAGATCCAGGGAAAATTGCGCCACACCGATTTGTTGGAGATCAGTTTGTGGCCATCGAGCGTGTCGGCGAAAACTTCCTGGCAGATTGCCTGCGATTCCTCGATGCTCTTGTGCTCGAAGCCATAGGCTTTCCAGGTTGCCGCATCGGTCTCGACCAGGAACGTGCTCATCGAGGGCGAGTAGCGGTAGTGATGGGCGTTAAAGGTGCCGCGTTTTGTCGTCACAAAAGTCTGCGACAGCGTCGCAAAGGTCTTGGTGGTGCCGTACCAGGCGAACTTGTTGGTAGAGTGGGAAACCGTGGCGCCGAATTCCTGCTCAAAGGAGCGGCGCACGATCGAATTGAGGCCGTCGGCCGCGACTACCAGGTCATAGCCCGCAAAGCGGTCGACGGAATCGATCGATGTCTCGTAGCGGGGAGAGACGCCGACGCTGCGCACCCGCGCCTGTAACAGCGTCAGCAGTTCCAGCCGGCCGATCGAGGAGAAACCGACGCCGTCGATCTCGACGCTCTCGCCGCGCAGATTGAGCGTGATATTGCGCCAGCTTTCCATCCGCGGCGCGATGGCATCGACGGTTTCGGGGTCGTCCGCACGCAGAAATTCCAGTGCCTGGTCGGAGAACACCACGCCAAAGCCCCAGGTGGCGCCTTCGGGGTTCTGCTCGAACAGATCGATGACGGCCTCGGGGTGCCGCCGCTTCCAGAGATAGGCGAAGTAGAGGCCGCCCGGGCCTCCGCCGATTACGGCGATGCGCACACTCTCCTCCCCTGATTGACAGTATACTTACAATCTAGGGGGCAATGTAGCGCCCGCCGGGGGCGGGCGCTACAGGAAATTTCGCGACAAAAAGGTCAGATCAGCCGCACTTTTTAACTTTGACGCCGTTCACCCACACCGTCTTGCAGACGGGAGTCACGACGACCGGGGCCACGACGACGGGGGCAGGCTTCCTGACGACGACGGCACCGCGCGGGCCGGCGCAGCCGGCGCGCCACACGCCGTCGGCGCAGACCGCGGCGCTTGCCGGGCGGGTTTCCAGGGACATGGCGGCGGTCAGGGTGAGCAGGGCAGCGCCTGCGAGCAAAAGCGAACGCATGAATTTTCTCCTCTAATGTTGTTGCCGACAAAATCTCTCAATCGATCTTCACTTCTTTTGGCTTTGGGCTTCCGCCAGCACCTTCTTGCAGGCCGGCGTCAGCTTGTCGCTTTCCTTGGCAAGGCAGGCGATGATGCGCCCGCCGCCGGGCACCACGCTCTTGCAGTACTTTTCGTAGTCGCCCATGCAGGCGTCGCGCTGGGCTGCGGTCAGCTCCTGCGCAAACGCGCCGGAAGCGAACAGCAGGGCCGATGTGGCGATGGTGATGCGTAGCATTCGTCGTTCCCTTTCCTGGTGATCCCCCCGGACCCCACGTAAGCCGGGTTTGCTGCCGCTTGCTTCGCGGTGCTGGACCCGTTGTATTGGCGTTGGCTGATTTCAGTTTTGCTCTTGCAAGGAGAACCCATGGCAGAAGTGAGTGGTAAGTGGCTGACCTTCTATGCCGAGAAAATCGAACCGTTCTACAAGGAGCTGGTCTCTCATATCGAGAAGCTGATCATCGGGACGCTGATCGTCTCTGCAGGCGCGCATGTGTCGAGCGACGAGCCGTCGATCCAGCTGTTCGGCTATCTCCGCCACAGCCTGGTCGGCCGCGGCGTGATGCTGATCGGCGTCCTGATACTGGCGTTGAACTTCATCGATGGGCTCTACAAGCTCGCGAAGGTGAACCGGCATCTGGCGTGGCAGATCGTGATGTCGCTGTTCTACATCGCGGTCTCGATACGCCTGATCCAGCTCATCCTCGCTTTTCGTGGCGGCGAATGACCGGCGGCCGCATGTGACCGCCGGCCGGTTCGCGCACGATATAGCCCGCCGCCGGATTAACGCGCCATGAACGGCACCAGCACGTCCTTGCAGGCCGGCGAGAGGTCGGCGGCGCGATTGGCGATGCACTGCATGATGCGGCCGCCGCCCGGGGCGACGCCGGCGCACAGCGTGCGGATGTCGCCGCCGCAGGCCGAGCGCATCACGAACAGTTCTTCGCGCGGCAGCATCGGACGGAGCACGATCACGACGGGAGCCGCCGCGGGCGCTGCGCCTGCAGCCGCCGGAGCGCCGCCGCCGGCAGCGGCCGGTGCAGCCGAACCGCCGCTGACGGCCGCAAGCGCCTTGCCGCAGCCTGCGGAAACCTTCGCCTTGTTCTTTTCCAGGCATTCCAGCGCCGGTGCGCCGCCGGGCGGCACGCTCGCGCAAACCTTCGGATAATCGCCGCGGCAGGCACTCTTGATAGCGGCGGCCTGCGCGCTGGTCGGCTTGCCGGCCGCAGCAGAGGGCTTGGACTCGCCCTTTGGCTCGGCGGCGGGCTTGGCCGTCTCGGTCTTCGGCGCGACGGCGGGCGCCGATTCGCTTTTCGCCGGCTCGTTCTTGGGCGCAGCCGAGGCCTCGATCGCCTTCACGGCGCTCTGGCAACTTCCCGACAGGCTGGACATGTTCTTGGCGAGGCACTGCAATGCCTCTTCGCCGCCCGGCGTGACACTGGAGCAATGCGCCATGTAATCGGAGCGGCAGGCCGACTTGACGGCCTCCTTCTGCGCTTCGGTCGGTTGTGCGAATGAGGGCGTAGAAATGGTAATCGTCAGTGCCGCCGTCAGCGCGCAAAGCAACGCATCACGCTTCAACGTGTCGAACATTTTCAATAAATCCTTTTTGGGTTTCGCTAGAGCTGCCGCTTGAACTGAATTTTCCACCCGGCTTATGCTGGCAGAACAACTTTCGCGGGCGGCATCATTTTCGGTTTCGGGTTCCACTGCAAGCGGATTGTTGCTATTTTTATGGGATGGCGGACCGCCGCTTTCTGATTAAGAAGCCTTTTTGAGAACAAGTAGATAGCCGGGGGCACGGAATGAAGCACGCGCGTACGCCTGCATATTTGAAGATAAACGGCTTTTTGCGGTCGCGAGCGCGCGTATCGATACGCGTTGTATCGGCAATATCGGCGGCTATTGCGCTAACCGCCTGCGAGCAAAATACCTATGTGCCTCCGCCGCCGCCCAAGGTGGACGTCGCGGTGCCCGCGCAGAAAAACATTACGCGCTACATCGACGCGACAGGAAATACCGCCGCCGTGAAATCGGTCGATCTGGTCGCGCGAGTGCAGGGCTTTCTGCAATCGATCAATTACAAGGACGGTAGCTTCGTCAAGGAAGGCACGACGCTGTTCACCATCGAGCCCGAGACCTACAAGCTCAAGCTCGAACAGGCGCAGGCCGCCGAAGCCGGCGCGCAGGCCTCGCTGAAGCAGGCGGAAGCCGACTACAAGCGGCAGGTCGACCTGGTGCAGAAGCAGGCGGTCTCGCAGTCGACGCTGGATACCTCGACGGCCAATCGCGACAACGCGCAGGCCAATTTGCAGCAGGCGCAGGCCAATACGCAGATCGCCAAGGTCAACTACGGCTATACCAATGTAACTGCGCCCTTCGACGGTGTCGTCACCGCGCACCTGGTGTCGGTTGGCGAGCTCGTCGGCGTATCCTCGCCGACGCAACTGGCGCAGATCGTGGCGCTCGATCCGATCTATGTGAACTTCAACGTCAACGAACAGGATGTGCTGAAGGTGCGCGAGGAAGCGCGCCGCCGCGGCATGACGGTGGAAGACTTGCGGCAATTGCCGGTCGATGTCGGCCTGCAGAACGAAACCGGCTATCCGCACCAAGGCACGCTGGACTACGTCTCGCCGACGCTGAACCAGTCGACCGGCACCATCGCGGTGCGCGGCATCCTGAAGAATGCCGACCGCGCGATGCTGCCGGGCTATTTCGTCCGCGTCCGCGTGCCGTTCGAGCAGCAGCAGAATGCGCTTTTGGTGCCTGACGCCGCGCTCGGCGCCGATCAGGCCGGGCGCTATCTTCTGGTCGTGAACAACGAGAACGTGGTCGAACAGCGCAAGGTGACCACCGGGCAGCTCGATGGCGAACTGCGGGTCATCGAGACCGGGCTGAAGCCGGACGACAAGGTAGTGGTGGGAGGACTGCTGAAGGCGATCCCCGGCCAGAAGGTCGATCCGCAAGTCAAGAAGATCGAGTCCGGCGCGGCTGCGAAGTAGGAGCCGCACCATGATCTCGAAATTCTTCATCGAACGGCCGGTCCTTTCCAACGTCATCGCCATCCTGATGATCGTGATCGGCGCGGTGTCCTTGTACAGCCTCGCCGTCGCGCAATACCCTGATGTGGTGCCGCCGACAGTGCAGGTCACCACGCGCTATCCCGGCGCCAGCGCCAAGACCGTGATCGATACGGTGGCGCTGCCGATCGAGCAGCAGGTCAACGGCGTCGAGGACATGCTTTACATGCAGTCCTACAGCGCCGCCGACGGCACTTATTCGCTGACGGTGACTTTCAAGATCGGCACGGATCTGAACTTCGCACAGGTGCTGGTGCAGAACCGCGTTTCGGCCGCGCTGTCGCAACTGCCGACCTCCGTGCAGAACCAGGGCGTCACCGTGCAGAAGAAATCGACGTCGATTCTGCTGTTCGTGACGCTGACCTCGCCCAACGCCACTTACGACAGTCTGTTCCTGTCGAACTACGCCACCATCAATCTGCGCGACGAACTGTCCCGCCTGCCGGGGGTCGGCAACGTCACGGTGTTCGGTGCCGGGCAATATTCGATGCGGGTCTGGCTCGATCCGAGCAAGCTGCAGGTGCGCTCGCTGATGCCGCAGGACGTCATCCAGGCGATACAGCAGCAGAACCAGCAGGTCACCGCGGGCCAGATCGGCGCGCCGCCGGCGCCGGCGGATCAGTCGTTCCAGTACACGCTGAACATTGCCGGCCGCCTCACCGACAAGACGCAGTTCGAGGACATCATCGTCAAGACCGGCAGCAATGGCGACGTCACGCGGGTGCGCGACGTCGGCTGGGTGGAGCTGGGCGCGCAGACCTACAGCCAGATATTCTCGCTCAACAAGAAGCCGGCCGCCGGCATCGGCGTGTTCCAGTCGCCGGGCGCCAATGCGCTCGAGGTCGAAAAGGCCGTCGAGAAGAAGATGGCGGAGCTCGCGAAAGCGTTTCCGCAGGACATCAAATACGACGTGCCGTTCGACACCACCAAGTTCGTCAATGAGTCCATCAACGAGGTCTACAAGACCTTGTTCGAGGCCGGCCTGCTGGTACTGGTCGTCATCCTGATCTTCCTGCAGGACTGGCGCGCCATGCTGGTGCCGGCGACAACGGTGCCCGTCACCATCATCGGTGCCTTCGCCGCGATGGCCGCGCTCGGCTTCACCGTCAATCTCTCGACGCTGTTTGCGATCGTGCTCGCGATCGGCATCGTCGTCGACGACGCCATCGTCGTGGTGGAGGGCGCCGCCCACAATATCGAGCAGGGCATGAACGGGCACGATGCCGCCATCAAGGCGATGGATGCGTTGTTCGGGCCGATCATCGGCATCACGCTGGTGCTGATCTCGGTGTTCCTGCCCTCGGCGTTCCTGCCGGGGCTCACGGGCCGCATGTATGCGCAGTTCGCGCTGGTGATCGCCGCAACCGCGCTGTTGTCGGCGATCAACGCCGCGACGCTGAAGCCGACCCAGTGCGCGCTGTGGCTGCGCCGGCCGGTGCCGCCGGAGCAGCGCAACTGGTTCTATCGCGGCTTCAATGCGGTCTATGACCGGCTGGAGCGCGGCTACGCGCGGCTGATCGGCCGCCTGGTCGCGCACTCCGGTATTTCGGTCGTTGTCGCGCTGATCCTGATCGGCATAGCCGGCTACGGCCTCTCGCGCGTACCGACCGGCTTCATTCCGATCGAGGACCAGGGTTATCTGCTGGCCGCGGTGCAATTGCCGGATGGCGCGTCGCTCGGACGGACGCAGACGGTGATGGACCAGGTCCAGGAGATCGTCAGCAAGCAGCCCGGCGTCGATCAGGTCATGACCATCGCCGGCATCTCCGTGCTCGATGCCTCTTCCAGCCTTGCCAATGCCGGCGTCGCCTATATCGTGCTCAAGGAATGGAGCGCGCGCGGCGCGGGTCAGGATCTGCGCTCGCTGTTCGTTGCGTTGAACCAAAAGCTGTCGGCGGTCTCGGAGGCCCGCGTTCTCGTGGTTCCGCCGCCGCCGATCCAGGGCATCGGCAATGCCGCGGGCTTCGCCATGCAGATCGAATTGCGTGACGGCAGTTCCGATTACGGAAAGCTGCAGGCCGTCACCAATGCGGTGGTCGCGAGCGGACAGTCGCAGAGCGCGCTGCAGCGCGTCTCAAGCTCGTTCCGTTCGATGGTGCCGCAATTCGACATCGAGATCGACCGGATCAAGACCCAAACGCTGCATGTGACGACCGACCAGATCTTCCAGACGCTGTCGTCCTACATGGGCGGAGCCTACGTCAACCAGTTCAACAAGTTCGGCCGCACCTTCCAGGTCTACACACAGGCCGAGGCGCGCTTCCGCCTGACGACGCGCGATATCGAGAACCTGATGGTGCGAAATTCGAACGGCGACATGATTCCGATCGGCACGGTGGCGAAGATCACGCCGGCGGTCGGACCGTCATTGATCAGCCTGTACAATCTCTATCCGTCCGCGACGGTGATCGGTCTGCCGGCCACCGGCTACAGCTCGGGCCAGTCGATGCAACTAATGGAGCAGATCGCCGAGCAGACGCTGCCGCACGGCACCGGCTACGAATGGACGGCGATGTCGTACCAGGAGAAGGTTGTCGGCGGTCAGATCTACTTCGCTTTCGCGCTGGCGCTGCTGCTGGTCTATCTCGTGCTCGCCGGCCAGTATGAGAGCTGGTATGCGCCGATCTCGGTGATCCTGGCCGTGCCGCTGTCGCTGCTCGGCCCGATGGCGGTGCTCACCGCCTTGCGCATCGAGAACAACCTCTACACCCAGATCGGCATCATCCTGTTGATCGCCTTGTCGGCGAAGAACGCCATTCTCATCGTTGAGGTGGCGCTGGAGCTGCATGTCCGCGACGGCAAGCCGTTGCTGGAATCCGCGGTCAACGCCGCGCGGGCCAGATTCCGGCCGATCCTGATGACGTCGTTCGCCTTCATTCTCGGCGTGCTGCCGCTGGTGCTCGCCACCGGCGCCGGTGCCAATGCGCGCAAATCGATCGGCATAACCGTGTTCTCAGGCATGATCGCCTCGACCTGTCTGGCGGTGCTGTTCGTGCCGACGTTCTTCGTCGTGATCCAGCGCTTCGAGAACTGGCGCGCCGAGCGCAGCGGCAAGAAGGTCGGCGTGCAGAAGATGCCAACCGCGCCGGCGGCTGGGCATTGAACTCCACCTCGCCCCGCTCTTGCGGGGAGAGGTCGGATCGCGCAGCGATCCGGGTGAGGGGGCTTTCCGCGTAGTTACGTGGTCCGAATTTGCGGAGGCACCCCTCACCCCAACCCTCTCCCCGCTCTTCGCGGGGAGAGGGTTGGGG
>JAKFVP010000092.1 GCA_021732175.1 Bradyrhizobium sp. | reverse complement strand
GGCGGTGCTGCGTCTGCTGCTGCTCGGTGAGGTCGCGCACGAAGCCGGTGAAGAAGGTCTCGCCGCCCGAGCGCATCTCGCCGACCGACAGATGCATCGGAAAGGTGGTGCCGTCCTTGCGCTTGCTGGTCACGATGCGGCCGATGCCGATGATGCGGCGGTCGCCGGTGACGCGATAGCGTTCGAGATAGGAATCGTGGTGGGTGCGATCCGGCTCGGGCATCAGGGTGCTGACGTTCTGCCCGATGGCCTCCTTGTCGGTGTAGCCGAACTGCCGTTCCGCGGCGTTGCTGAAGAATTGCATGATGCCGCCGCTGTCGATGACGATCATCGCATCGGGAATCGTCTCCAGGATCGAGCGCAGATGCGTCTCGCGGGTGCGCAGCGCCTCCTCGACCTGCTTTTGCTCGTCGATGTCGAGCGCAAGACCGCTCAGATGATGCGGCTTGCCGTCCTCGGCGCGGACGAGGCCGGCGCGCAGCCGGATCCAGTGACGCGCGGCGGGCCTGCCGGCGATGGAGAAGGTGACGTCGAGCCTGCTGCCGCCTTCCGAGGCTTGCGTAATCGCCCGTTTCACCCGTTCGCGATCAAAGGGATCGAGCAGGGAGAGAAAAAAATCGTAGCTGGCCTCGCGCTTGTCAGGGACGCCGAACAGCTCTGCCGCATTCTCGGACCAGGTCATTTCCCGGCTCAGCAGGTCGAGATCCCAAATTCCGACCCCCGACCGCTCGATTCCGAGCCGGAATCGGAGGTCCCGCACGGCGTCTTCCGGCTGTGGTTGAACGGTATTGGTCACGCCTTGCCTTCGCGGTCGGCCGCCCGCGGGTTATGGCGCTACCGCAACGCACCAAGACGGCCCTGGAACAGGTCTATTTGTCCCAAGGCCGGGCAAAGCTCAAGCCTGATGACCGGCGTCAACCCACCTTTGCGTCCTGCTCGTCCTCGGCCGAATTGACATAAACCCCCGACATCGGCTCGAGCCAGACCAAGTGATCGTGGACCTTGCGGACGCCGCTGACGTTTTCGGCGGCCACCACGGCCGCCTGCCGTGACCGGTCATCCGTGATGATGCCGGAGAGGTGTACGATGCCGTCGCGGACGACGACGCTGAGGCCGAACGGCTTCCAGTCGTGCTTTTCGATCGCCGACAGAATCCTGTCCCGGATGCGATCGTCGTCGGCGGTCGGATCGGGGACCTCGCGGGCGAGGTCGAGCACCGCCTGCACGAGGTTGGTGCGCGTCACGATCCCGACCAGCCGATCGCCGCGCATCACCGGCACGCGCTTGATGTCGTTCTTCTCCATGGTCGCGGTGACTTCCTCGAGCGTGGCGTCCTCCGTCACCGTGATCGGCGAGGGGTTCATCACTTCGCCGACCTTGCGGCCGCGCTCGTGGACGAAGTCGGCCGCTTCCCGGCCGGGGCCGAGCAGAATCTTCAGCCAGCGCGAGCGCTTCCGCTGCGTTCCGATCTCGGCACGGCGCATGAAGTCGCCTTGCGAGACGACGCCGACCAGCTTGCCGGCAGTATCGACCACCGGCATGCCGCTGATGTGATGGTTGAGCAGCGTCCGCGCCGCCTCGGCGATAGGTGTGTCGACCGTTGCGGTGATGACTTGACGGGTCATGATCTGATGTGCACGCATGCGGGCTTCTCCAGCTCTTCGAGGTTACGTCCAGACTATCCCGCGGCCGGTGCCGGCCGTTGATGCAGCTCAAGTCGGGAGCGAGGAGCCGGCCGTTTCATCTTGATCTAGCTCATCACGTTGCGCCGGTTCCTCACCTAAGCGCAGTGCAGCAATGGTACGATGCGGGAGAATGCAATGACGTACGCGACGGCAATGGTCAGCCTGGCGGTGGATCAGTCGAACGAGGGGCTGCTCGAAGTGACCGGGCAGTTGGCCGGGCAGTTTTCCGCGAGGGTGATCGGAACTGCGGTCGCGATGTTCAGCCCGCCGCTCTACTTCCTGGAAGGTGCGGCCAGTCAGCAATTGATCGATGAGGGCGAGGCGGCGCTTGCCAGGCGCATGGCCGAACTGGAGAGCCGGTTCCGTGCCGCGATGCATGGCCGCGCCCGCGACGTCGAGTGGCGGCAGGCGCAGGAACTGCCGGCGCGCTATGTCGCCCGGGAAGCCCGCGCGGCCGATCTCGTCATTGTCGGTGGCGACGGCAACGCGATTCTCGATCCGTTTTCGGTCGCAGGACCCAGCGATCTCGTGCTGCAGGCGGGACGGCCGCTATTGGTGGTGCCGGCCGCAGTGAAATGGCTGGATTTGCGCAGCGTGCTGGTTGCCTGGAAGGATTGCCCGGAGGCGCGGCGCGCCGTTGCTGACGCCCTGCCGCTGCTCGGCAAGGCCAAGGAGGTCACCGTGGCTGGCATTGCCGAGGAAGAGGGTGGCCAGACGGCGGTGAAGCATGGGGTTCAGGACGTTGTCGGCTGGCTGGCGCATCATGGCGTGGCGGCGCGCGCGCAGGTGCCCGAGCGCTGCGGTAATGCGGTGCTCCAGCTCGACCGCATCGCGGCCGATGTCGGCGCCGGTGTCGTGGTGGCGGGCGCCTATGGCCGTTCGCGGTTCCGCGAATGGGTGCTTGGCGGTGTCACCCAGCATCTGGTCGGGCAGACCGCCCGCTGCGCGCTGCTCTCGAGATGACGGTTTCTTGACACAGCTCAACGATGTCGGACGCTCAAGCGTTAAATTGTTCCAACGGAGGAGGTAACGCCATGTCAGAAGTGCTGACCCAGACCGCGGCGCAGTGGTTGCCAAGCGACGCGCCGGGAGCCTTTGTCGAATTCAACAAGCGGGCATTGCATTTCCTGTTTGACGCGCAGCGGGTCATCCTGGGTGAAATGGTCACCGCCAGCGACGAGATTCTCGAGGACGTGCGCGCCGAGATGCATCTTGCGGCCGAGTTCGCCGCCAAGATCAACGAGGCGCATTCGGTGGAGAACATCCGTGCCGTGCTGAAAGAATGCGGCCAGCATCAGATGGACGTATTCAGCCGCGAGAGTCAGAACCTCCTGCGGCGCAACCAGCGGCTGGTCGAGGCGACCTCACAGCTGCTCGCCAGTGCTCGGAAGCAATAGGTCTCGCCTGCGTCGATCGCGCATCGCTCTCTCAACATTGCCGGCTGCGGCTCCGGGACCGGCTCGGAGCGCGGCCACACGGAATCGCGGAACTTCAAAGGGAATTGCTGGTGAAGACCTACTACTTCGATTTGCAGGACGGTGTCGCAGTCAGGGATCAAAAGGGACTTGAACTTGTAAGTGGCGGAGCCGCCATCGAGCACAGCAAGCGGCTTGCGAAACTCATCCGGGACAAGCGGCAGCCGGACCGCAAGGATCTCAATATCGTTGTTCTCGACGAGAATGGCCGGGAGATTCACCGGGAAGCGGTTTATCCGGCGGCAACCTGACGATCGCGATCCAGCGCGATTGGCGTCCCGCTTACGGCGTCCGGGCGCGGGACGATTTCCACAGCAGCGTGACGATGGAGATCGAGGCGATTGCCACCACGGCGAGCGCGATCCACTGCGCTGCGGTAAGCAGGAAGGCGGCCTCGAAGCGCCAGACCGACTGCGGCTCTGTCGAGGCCAGAGGCAATATGTCCGAGAAGTAGCGAAGGATGATGCTGGTGACGGCCAGAAAGGCCGTGCTTGCCACCACGAGATAGAAGAGCCGCCGCAGCATGGTGTTTTGTTCCTCTGAACCAACCGAATTCTACCTGACTCGCCCGGCGCTGACTATTACGACGCCGACCTTAGGGTTCATTACGTAATCGCCCGCTTTTTTGACCTCGATCAAATGTCTTTGCCGGCCGCGGTCTTTAATGCGACTTGGCCGGATTTGTCCGGCGTTCATCTCAAACCAGGCATTTGGCGGTCAGCTTGTACAAATTCCTCGAACAGGTCGTCTCCGACTACATGACGCGTGACATCGCGACCGTGCCGCCGACCATGTCGATCCGCGAGCTCGGCCAGCGCTTCAAGGAAACCGATTTCAACAGTTTTCCGGTGCTCGACAACGCCCAGATGGTCGGCGTCGTCAGCAAGTTCGATTACCTCGCCTGTTTCGAATTCACGCCGGCACGGATGATGCCGCGCTACGACGACCTGATGCGGCGGACGGTGGCCAGCGTCATGACCCGGGAATTCATTTACGCCGGGCCTGATACCAAATTGACCCGCGTGCTGCAGCTGATGACCGAGCACAGGCTGCGCAGCCTCCCGATTCTTGATGCCAACTCGCGCCTGGTCGGAATCATCGCGCGCGAAGACATCATCCGCGCGCTGGAGTTTTGCGCGCAAAGCGAGGCGCAGGGGGCATGACCATGTCGGTCCGGGACATCCTGTTGCCGCTCGTCGGCGCATCCTCGCGGACCACGATGCAGGCGATCGAGAAATGCGTCATGCTGGCGCACGGGCTCGATGCCCGCGTCACGGGGCTGGCGATCGAGGCCGAAGACTATGCGCCGCCCAGCGTGACCGACGTGCTGGGGGCAACCGAGATCGTGCAGACCGCTCCCACCGCTCACGCCTTGCTGACGGCGTTCGCCGTGGCGGCAAACAGGTTTTCGTTGCGCCACGAGCAGAAGCTGCAGCGCGCGAAACAGGCGTCCGTTCTGGATGTCGTTGCGGCGCAGGCGCGGCTGAACGACATGTCCATCGCGCTGGTCAAATCCGCCGATTCCTTCTCGGAGAAGCTGGTCGAGCGGCTGCTGTTCGAGACCGGCCGGCCCGTGCTGATGTGTCCCGAAGAGCGGGTCGACGCGCTCGACACCTCGTTCAACGACATCGCGATCGCCTGGGATCACACCGCGCCGGCTGCCCGCGCGCTCGGCGACGCCTTGCCGCTGCTGCGCCGCGCCTCGCGCCTGCGTATTCTCACCGCGACCGACAGGGCGAGCGAGGCACAGCTCGCCTCCGGGGCCGCACTGGAGCGTCATCTGGCCGAACACGGCCTGACTGCCGCATTCGAGACCGTCGAGGTTGCCGGCAGCTCGATCGGAAAGGTGCTCGGCGAATATGTCGAGGATAACGCCATCGATCTGCTGGTCATGGGCGGCTTCGGCCATTCGCGGCTGAACGAGCATCTCTGGGGCGGGGTGACTTCCACCGTCATCAACCAGCCACCTTGCTGGGTTATGCTGTCGCATTAGCCGCCGCCTTTATTCCATCTGTGTGCGATGTGTCGTACATCTCGGCCTCGGGCCGCGCGAGGTCATTAGGGGATGTCGACCTATCGGTTGAGCAATGTGTTGGCGCCGCGTTCGCTGGCGCTGGTTGGGGCTAGCCCGCGGCAAGGTTCGCTGGGCGCGGCGATCCTGAAAAACATCACTGAAGGCGGATTTGCGGGCCAGATCGGCCTCGTCAATCCGCGCTATGGCGAAATCGCGGGCATGAAGACCGTGAGCCATATCGACAAGTTGCCGTTCGGGCCGGAGCTTGTTGTCGTCACGGCGCCGGCGCTTGAGATTCCCGGTATTGTCGATGCGGCCGGCGGGCGTGGCGCCGCTGGAGCCATTATCGTCAGCTCGGGCCTCGGCCACGGACCGGGATCGATTTCGGAAGCGACCGAACGCGCCGCGCGTGCACACCACATGCGCCTGATCGGTCCCAATTGCCTCGGCATCATGATGCCACGGGTGAAGCTGAACGCGAGCTTCGCCGCGCATACGCCGCGCAGCGGCAATCTTGCGCTGATCTCGCAGTCCGGCGCGATCGCCGCCGGCATGGTGGACTGGGCCGGTCTAAAATCCGTCGGCTTCTCCGGCATCGTTTCGATCGGAGATCAGCTCGACGTCGACATCGCCGACCTCTTGGATTATTTCGCGCTCGACCGCGATACCGGCGCGATCCTGCTCTACATTGAAGCAGTACGCGATGCCCGCAAGTTCATGTCGGCGGCGCGCGCTGCGGCCCGCATCAAGCCGATCGTGGTGGTGAAGTCGGGCCGGATGGCGCAGGGCGCGCGCGCTGCGGCGACGCACACCGGAGCGCTCGCGGGCTCCGATGATGTCTACGACGCCGCGTTCCGGCGTGCCGGCATGTTGCGCGTGTTCGACCTGCGCGAACTGTTCGACTGCGCCGAGACGCTCGGGCGGCTCAAGGCGCCGAATGGCAAGCGGCTTGCCATGCTGACCAATGGCGGCGGCCTCGGCGTGCTGGCGGTCGACCGGCTGACGGAGCTTGGCGGCGTCACCGCAGCGCTCTCGCCGGCGGCAAAGCAGCAGCTTGATGCGGTGCTGCCGCCGACCTGGTCGGGATCGAACCCGGTCGACATCATCGGCGATGCCGATGCGGCGCGCTATGCGGCCGCGCTGGAAGTCCTGCTGACCGATCCCGATAATGACGCGGTACTGGTGATGAATGTGCAGACCGCGGTGGCTCCCGCCGGCGGCATTGCCGACACCGTGACCCGCGTCGTGGGCGCGGCGCGCGAGAAGCAGCGGCCGGCAAAGCCGGTGCTCGCGGTCTGGGTCGGGGCCGGACCCGAGATATCGAAGACGTTCGACGCCGCCAGCATTCCAAATTTCGCCACCGAAGACGACGCGGTTCGCGGCTTCATGCACCTCGTCAAGCACCGCGAGGCCATCGAGGCCTTGCAGGCGGTGCCGCCGAGCATGCCTGCCGACTTCGTGCCCGACGTCGAGGCGGCGCGCGCGATTGTAAAGACCGCGGTTGCCGAGGGACGGCGCTGGCTCGATCCGGGCGAGGTCAAGCGGCTGCTCGATGCCTATCAGATCGAGATGGTGCCGACGCTGGAGGCCGCCGATGCGGAGCAGGCGGTCGCATTGGCGGAAACGCTGTTCGCGCAGAGCAGCAAGGTGGTGCTCAAAGTGCTGTCGCGCGACATCACGCATAAATCCGATGTCGGCGGCGTCGTGCTCAACCTGGCAACCCCGGAGGAAGTACGGGAAGCCGCCAGCGACATCCTGAGGCGGGCGAAGGACCTGCGGCCCGACGCAAGGATCTCCGGCATCCTGGTGCAGCCGATGGTGCTGCGTCCGAAGGCCCGCGAGCTGATCCTCGGCATTGCCGAGGATCCGACCTTCGGTCCTGTAATCGTGTTCGGGCGCGGCGGCACGGCGGTCGAGATCATCAACGACAAGGCACTGGCATTGCCGCCGCTTGATCTCGCGCTGGCGCGCGCGCTGATCGCCCGCACGCGGACGTCGCGGCTGCTCCCGGCCTATCGCGACGTGCCGGCGGTGAAGCAAGACGCCGTCGCGCTGACCCTGGTGAAGCTGGCACAACTTGCCGCCGACCTGCCCGAGGTGACCGGGCTCGACATCAACCCGCTGCTGGCGGATGCCTCCGGCGTGCTTGTTGTCGATGCCCGCGCGGCGGTTGCTGCGCCCGACCGCAAATTCGCCGGTCCCGGCAATGCGCGCTTCGCGGTGCGGCCTTATCCGACGGAATGGGTGCGCCATCTCGTGCTGAAGGACAATTGGCGCATTCTGGCACGACCGATCCGCCCGGAAGACGAGCCGTTGATCCACGATTTCGTCAAGCACGTCACGATGGAAGATCTGCGGTTGCGCTTTCTTGCGCCGATGAAACATTTCTCGCACGAGTTCATCGCGCGTCTGACCCAGCTCGATTATGCCCGCGCCATGGCGTTCGTCGCCTTCGACGAGGCGAGCGGGGAACTTGCCGGCGTCGTGCGGCTGCACTCCGATTCGATTTACGAGACCGGGGAATACGCCATTCTGCTGCGCTCCGACCTCAAGGGCAGGGGACTTGGCTGGGCGCTGATGCAGCTCCTGATCGAGTATGGCAAGGCCGAAGGGCTGAAGCAGATCTTCGGTCAGGTGCTGCGCGAGAACACCACCATGATCGAGATGTGCCGCAGCCTCGGCTTCAGGGTCGAGCCCGATCCCACCGAGCGCGACCTGTTCGACGTGACACTGCCGCTGGACCACCACACTAGAAAACATAATGATTCTAGTGTTCCTGATAAATCCAAGTTCGCAAAGTGATTGCCGCGAAAGCGTGCGAACTTCGGATTTGGGGCACTAGTGCGCCGTCCGGCCGCGCGTCACAGCCGTGCGACCGAGACGACGCGGAACGGATGCATGCGGCCTTCCTCGTTCACCGAGACGTATTCGCCGGGGACGAATCGTTCCTCGTTGAAATGATAGCCGGTCTCGTCGGGAACATTGGCCTCATATTGAAAGGCCCATGAGCCGCCGCGACGGTGCACGAGATGGCCGTGCACCGTCGCCTGGCCCGGGCGCAGCCGCGCCACCCGGCAGGCTTCGCGGTGCTGCCGCCAGAGGTCGGCATTGATGTGGCCGTCATCGCCAAGCGGAGCGAGCAGAACATAGGCGACGTCATGCGCGCCCTCCGGATGCCCGCGCTCGCGCGCGAGCTCGATCCGGATCTGCCGGAAGGCCGGCGGTAGCGAGGTGTTGAGAATGGGCGTCGGGGAAGGCATGGCGGATTCCCTGGGCTTGGCGGATTTTCTATTCCGAGGTGGCGGCGGGCTTGCGCAGATGGTTGATCGCGGCCGTGATCAGCGGCACGAGCAGCGGCAACACGCCTTCGAGCGGATGATGCAGCAGCCGATCGACCTGCGACTGCGTGGCCCGTGCCTCGCCCTGCAGTGCTTCGATTGCCGAATCATGGATTTCGTTGGCCAGCGTCAGTTCCTGCCCGAGGCCGCGCCGCGAGGCGATCAGGAGCAGGACGAGCGCGATCGCGAAGTTGACGGCCCCGAGGATCGCTGCAGCGACAATCGCGCTCAGCGCCTGCACCAGCGCGAAGTAGGCGGCGAGCTCGAACATCAGAAGGCCGAATGCGGCGATCAATGCGGCGAAGGCGCGCAGCCCGAGGCTTACCAGCATATGGCGCAGCCGCATCTCGGCGATGATCCGGTCGGTGCGCCAGAGCACGCGCAGGTTCTTGACGATGTTTTCGGGATTCACTCAGATTCTCCTCAAGGCAATGCCGACCACGATTCCGACCGCAAAGGCGCAGGCCAGCGCCGCAATCGGGCGTTCGGCGACCAGCCTTTCGATCTGTTTCTCCTCGCGCTCAAGATTTTGGCCGAGCTCGTCCAGGGTAGACTTCAACTGCTCGGCAAACGCATCGGCCCGCTCGCGTGAGGCTTTCAGCATCTCGTCGCCGGCGGTGCCGAGCAGGCGTGCCGCGTCGGCTCGCAGCGCCAGCAGTTCGTCGCGGAACTCGGTGGATGTCATCATGCGTCATCTCACTGGGGAGGAATGCACATATCCTATGCACGCACCCGCGCGCGCTCTTGATTTGGCTCAAGGCCGTATTGCCGCGGCCGCCTTGACCGAGGTCAAGCTCGCGGCGGGACAAGGCTCTAAGAGAGACGCAATGTCACTCGATCATGGGCTTCTGCAGTGAGTTCCGCGCCGCTTCTTAACGCCGCCATCGTCGGCGACACGCTTGAGCTCCGTCCCACGGGGTCGTGGACGGTGCTCAACGCCGATCTGCTTGAGAGCCTGTTCAACGGCGTGGCGCCGCAGCTTGCCAGCGCCAAACGCCTGCGCGTCGATTTCGCCGGTATCAGGGAGATCGATACGATCGGCGCATGGCTCCTGGAAAAGATGTCGCGCGGCGCCGAGCAGGCCGGCCATCCTGTCGCGGTCACCGGCATCGACGAGCGTCACGCGGAATTGATCGAGGACGTCCGCAACGTCAATCGCGGCAAGCGCGCGGCGCGGCCACGGCCAAATCCCGTGCTGGCGCGGCTGGAGCAGGCCGGGCGCACCGCTTTCAGCGCCGTCGGCGAGGTCGCGATCTTTCTGCAGATGCTCGGCGCTGTGGGCTGGGCACTGGCAGGCACGCTACGCCGGCCGCGCTCGCTGCGGCTGACCTCGTTGGTCTACCAGACCTGGCGGATCGGCTGGCAGGCGATCCCGATCATGGTGCTGATCACCTTCCTGATCGGCGCGATCATCGCCCAGCAGGGCATTTTCCACTTCCGCAAGTTCGGCGCCGAATCCTATGTCGTCGACATGGTCGGTATCCTCGTGCTGCGCGAGATCGGGGTCTTGATCGTCGCCATCATGGTGGCCGGCCGTTCCGGCAGTGCCTGCACGGCCGAGCTCGGCTCGATGAAGATGCGCGAGGAGATCGACGCGCTGTCGACGATGGGCCTCGACCCGGTCGAGGTGCTGATCCTGCCGCGCATTGTCGCGCTCGTCATTGCGCTGCCGATCCTCGCGTTCCTCGGATCGATGGCCGCGCTCTATGGTGGCGGGCTGATCGCCTGGCTGTATGGCGGCATGAGCCCCGCGATCTTCATTGCGCGGCTGCACGAGGCGGTATCGGTCACCCATTTCCAGGTAGGCATGATCAAGGCGCCGTTCATGGCGCTGGTGATCGGCATCATCGCCTGCAGCGAGGGGCTGAAGGTGCAGGGCAGCGCCGAGTCGCTCGGGCGGCAGACCACGACTTCGGTGGTGAAGTCGATCTTCCTCGTCATCGTGCTGGACGGCCTGTTTGCCGTGTTCTTCGCCTCGATCGGGATGTAAGCCGTGGACGCTGTGACCGATCAATATGCGATCCGCGTCAGCGACCTCGTGGTCGGATTCGGCCACCGCGTCGTGATCAACAATCTTTCGCTCGACGTCATCAGGGGTGAGATCCTCGGCCTGGTCGGCGCCTCCGGCGGCGGCAAGTCAGTGTTGATGCGCACCATTATCGGGCTGATTCCGAAGATGGCCGGCCGCATCGAGGTGATGGGCTGGGATGCCGATACAGCCGGCGGGCTGAACGGACATTTCGGCGCGCCGAAATGGGGCATCCTGTTCCAGCAGGGCGCGCTGTTCTCCTCGCTGACGGCGCGGCAGAACGTGCAGTTTCCGCTGCGCGAGAACCTCTCGCTGTCGCAGTCGCTGATGGACGAGATCGCCGACGCCAAGCTCGAAATGGTCGGGCTTTCTCCCGATGACGGCGACAAGCTGCCGTCGGAGCTGTCCGGCGGCATGACCAAGCGCGTGGCGCTGGCGCGCGCGCTCGCGCTCGATCCCGCCATCGTTTTCCTCGACGAGCCCACCAGCGGCCTCGATCCGATCGCGGCCGGCGATTTCGACGCGCTGATCAAGACGCTGCAGAAGACCCTCGGTCTGACCGTGTTCATGGTGACGCACGACCTCGCCAGCCTGAAGACCGTCTGCGACCGCGTTGCCGCGCTCGCCGACGGCGAGATCGTCGCGATCGGATCGATGGACGATCTGCTGCATTCAGAGCATCCCTGGGTGAAAGCCTATTTCCACGGCAAGCGGTCGCTGATGCTGCACAAGAAACCGGATTGAGTGACATGGAAACCCGAGCTCCCTTCATCATCGTCGGCGCCTTCGTGCTCGCCGCCATCGCGGCCGCGTTCGGCTTCGTCTATTGGCTGCACAATTCGACGGGCATCGGCGCGCGCAGCACCTATCACCTGCAATTCGACGGGCCGGTGCCGGGACTGCTGGTCGGCGCTTCCGTTCTGTTCAACGGCATTCGCGTCGGCGAGGTCACGGAACTGAAACTCGCCACCGACAATCCGCGCCGCGTCAATGCGACGATCGCGGTCATGGCCGATACGCCGGTGCGGTCCGACACCAAGGTGGGGCTGGATTTCCAGGGCCTCACCGGCGTGCCGGTCGTGGCGCTGGAGGGCGGCAAGCAGGTTGCGGCCTCCGGCGAGGTGCCGACGCTGGTCGCCGAGCCCGGCGCCGGGCAGAGCATGACGCAGGCCGCGCGCGATGCGCTGCGGCGCGTCGATTCGATCCTTGCCGAAAACGCCGAGCCGCTGCATGGCATGATCGACAACTTCCGTACCTTCTCCGACGGGCTGGCGCGCAACACCGGCAAGCTCGACGGTATCGTGGCGGGCCTCGAGCGCATGACCGGCTCCAGCACGCCGCCGGCCAAGACCGTCTACAATCTGCAGGCCGCTGCGGCGCCCGCAACGCCTGGCAAGCCGCTGAAGGGGCAGCTCGTGATTCCCGAGCCCTCGACCGTCGTGATGTTCGACACCCAGCGCATCCTGTTCTCGCCGGCCAATGATTCCGCGGAATTCGCCAACGCCCAGTGGGCCGACACGATCCCGCGGCTGCTGCAGGCGCGACTGATCCAGAGTTTTGAGAATTACGACATTGCGCACGCGCCGCTGCGCAACGCCGACGGCGCGGAGACGGACTATCAGCTCCTGATCGATATCCGCGAGTTCCAGGTGGCGGCGGCTTCGCCGGCCACGGCGAAGATCGCCATCTCGGCGCGGCTGCTCAACAAGCAGGGCAAGGTCGTCGCCGCCCGCTTGTTCAACGCGGCGCAGACGGTCGACAAGATCGATCCGCCTGCCGTGGTGGCCGCATTCGATGCGGCCTTCGCCAGCATCGCGAGGGAGCTGATCGCCTGGACCGTGCAGACGCTTTGACGGGAAGACGCTATTCCAGCGTCTTGAGGTAGGAAATCACGTCGTTGACCTGATCGGGCTCGAGCCTGAACTCCGGCATGGTCGGATGGCCGGTGGAGATGCCTTCGGCCAGCGCTTCCTGCAGCGTATCGACCGGATACTTCTTGTGCAGGTCGCGGAAGGGCGGGGCGATCTTCAGCGGGCTCGGCGAGACCTTGTCCACGGCGTGGCAGCGCGAGCAGTTGTTGACGACGAAGGTCTTGCCCCGTTGCTGGGCGGGCGTGAGGGCGAGCGCCGAACCCGTCATCACAAGGGTGGCGGCCAGGCAACCGAGAAAATATCGCATCACACGCGTCTGCTCGTTGATTCCATATGAGTTTTCATCGTTGCACGTTCGCGGCCGGCTGCGGTTGATCTGGGTCAAGACAAACCCCGGCCCGGTGACTTCAGCCGCCAAAATTGATGCAGCTCAAAAACGCGGCTGAGCTGCCGTGACATCCTCTTTTTTAGAATCAAAAGGAGGAAAACAATGCCTGCTGACGCGATGCTGGTATCCGCACTCATCGTTTGCGTGTTCGTGGTTTTCGGGGCCGTGCTGTATTGGGGCGAGCGACGGACGCGAGACTTGTCCACCGGCGTCGATACCGCGCCGGCCAAGCGCCGCGCCTTCTGACGGAGGCTGGAGCATGGCTGCATCCCCCAGCCTTCAGGAATTTCCCGTGATCGGACGGCTTATCGCGCGGATGAAGCGTCTGTACGGACGCTCCGGAGAGCTGTCGGAGTTGCGCGGCATGGACGACCGGCAGGTCGGCCAGATCGCGCACGAATTCGGCCTGTCCCGTTCCGACCTCTTCACGCTGTGTGCCAACAAGGCGAGCGGCGCGCTTCTGAAGCAGCGGCTCGCCGAATTCGGCCTCACCGAGCAATCGCTCGCCAGGATGCATCCGGAAGTATTGCAGGACCTGCAGCGGGTCTGCGGCACCTGCGCGACGACCGCGCGCTGCGCAGACGATTTCGCCGGGCACAGGGATTCCGGGCGGGACGAATATTGCCCGAACACCTGCACGCTCTATGCGCTGAAGCAGGAGGGCCTGGGGCGCAAGAACGAATCGGGCTGCTGCGGTTCCTGCGGCGGCTGATCGCTTCAACCAAAGTCCAACATGACGAATGCCGGCAGGCGAAGGCGCTGCCGGCATTCGCCTTTTCGAGCCCTGCTCCCTTGCCCGAGTTGGGCAAATCGCAGGAGACCCTTGATCTCGGTCAAACGCGCGGTCGCGAATGCGTGATCTTTGAGACCGGGTCACTCACGAAAGTTTCCGCAAAATGGCACAATCTCCAACCGCAAAATGGATGACACAGGGCGAAGCAGGGCTCGGCGCGCTTTCCGCCGTGTGCGCCTTTGTTTTTGTGTTTGTCGCGGCCAAGGCCGCCGACAGCGCCTTCGCCTTCCACGCAATGCTGTTCGCCGCCTTCAGTCTCTGGGCCTGCTTTGCGATCTTCAATCGCTATTTTTCGCGACCGGCGGAATTGCCGCCGCAGGAGATCGATGGCCGCCCCAACTATAATATGGGACCGATCAAGTTCGCTTCGGCGATCGCGATGTTCTGGGGAATCGCCGGATTCACGGTCGGACTGATCATCGCCTGCCAACTCGCCTGGCCCGCACTGAACTTCGACCTGCCCTGGATCAGCTTCGGGCGCCTGCGGCCGCTGCACACGTCGGCGGTCATCTTCGCTTTTGGCGGCAACGTGCTGATCGCAAGCTCCTTCTATGTCGTGCAGAAGACCTGCCGCGTGCGCCTCGCCGGCGACCTCGCGCCCTGGTTCGTGGTGCTCGGCTACAACTTCTTCATCCTGGTCGCCGGCACCGGCTATCTGCTCGGCGTGACCCAATCCAAGGAATATGCCGAACCGGAATGGTATGCCGACCTCTGGCTCACCATTGTCTGGGTCGTCTATCTCCTGGTCTTCCTGGTCACGGTGATCAAGCGCAAAGAGCCGCACATCTTCGTCGCCAACTGGTTCTTTCTCGCCTTCATCGTCACCATCGCCGTGCTGCATCTCGGCAACAATCCGGGCCTGCCGGTGTCGTTCGTGGGTTCGAAGTCCTACATCGCCTGGGGCGGCGTGCAGGATGCGATGTTCCAGTGGTGGTACGGCCACAACGCAGTCGGCTTCTTCCTGACGGCCGGCTTCCTCGCCATCATGTATTACTTCGTTCCCAAGCGCTGCGACCGGCCGATCTATTCCTACCGGCTGTCGATCATCCATTTCTGGGCGCTGATCTTCCTCTACATTTGGGCCGGCCCGCACCATCTGCACTATACGGCGCTGTCGGACTGGGCGCAGACGCTGGGCATGACCTTCTCGATCATGCTGTGGATGCCCTCATGGGGCGGCATGATCAACGGCCTGCTGACGCTGTCCGGCGCCTGGGACAAGCTGCGGACCGATCCGGTGCTGCGCATGCTGGTGGTGTCGGTCGCCTTCTACGGCATGTCGACCTTCGAAGGGCCGATGATGTCGATCAAGGTGGTCAACTCGCTGTCGCACTACACCGACTGGACCATCGGGCACGTGCATTCCGGCGCGCTCGGCTGGGTCGGCTTCGTTTCCTTCGGCGCGCTGTACTGCCTGGTGCCGTGGCTGTGGAACAAGAAGCAGCTTTACAGCCTGAAGCTCGTCAACTGGCACTTCTGGATCTCGACGCTCGGCATCGTGCTCTACATCTCCGCGATGTGGGTGTCCGGGATCATGCAGGGCCTGATGTGGCGCGCCTACACCGCGCTCGGCTTCCTCGAATATTCCTTCATCGAGACCGTCGAGGCGATGCATCCCTTCTACGTGATCCGTGCCGCTGGCGGCGCGCTGTTCGTGATCGGCTCGCTGATCATGGCCTACAATCTCTGGATGACCGTGCGTGTGGGCGAGGAAGAAGTGATGTCGCCCGTCGCCCTGCAGCCGGCCGAGTGAGGAGCAAGAAATGTCAGTCTGGGCAAGACATCAAGTCTTCGAAAAGAACTCGATCATCCTGGTCGTCGGCATCCTGCTGGTGATCGCGATCGGCGGCCTGGTCGAGATCACGCCGCTGTTCTACCTCAAGAGCACCATCGAGAAGGTGGAAGGCATGCGGCCCTACACGCCGCTGGAACTCGCGGGGCGCAACATCTACATCCGCGAGGGCTGCTATCTGTGCCACTCGCAGATGGTGCGGCCGCTGCGCGACGAGGTCGAGCGCTACGGGCACTACTCGCTCGCGGCGGAGAGCATGTACGACCATCCGTTCCAGTGGGGCTCCAAGCGCACCGGTCCGGATCTGGCGCGCGTCGGCGGCAAGTATTCCGACGAGTGGCACGTCACGCATCTGAAGAATCCGCGCGCCATCGTGCCGCAGTCGATCATGCCGGGCTATCCGTTCCTGGCGGAGACCGAGCTGAACGCGGAATCGATCGCCGATCACCTGCGCACCAACCGCACCATCGGCGTGCCCTACAGCGACGAGCAGATCGCCAACGCCATCGCCGATCTGAAGGCGCAGGCCGATCCCGACAACGCCGGCACCGATGCGTTCAACAAGCGCTATCCGAAGGCGGTGGTGCGCAACTTCGACAACAAGGGCGGCAATCCGACCGAGATGGACGCGCTGGTCGCCTACTTGCAGATGCTCGGCACGCTCGTCGACTTCAAGCTCTACAACGAAAAAGCCAATTTGCGCTGAGGCAGGCACATGAAAGCAGTCTTGACCGCTTCGAACCCGATATCGGAATTCGTGACGTCGTTGTGGACGCCGCTGTTCGTCGGGATTTTCATCGCCATCGTGATCTACGCGCTGTGGCCGCGAAACAAGGCGACTTTCGATGCCGCATCGAAAATGCCGCTGCGTGAGGATTGATCAGCCATGACCGACCACAGTGAAATCGACAAAGTCTCCGGCAAATCCACCACCGGCCATGAGTGGGACGGCATCAAGGAGCTCAACACGCCGCTGCCGCGATGGTGGGTGTGGACCTTCTACGCCACCATCATCTGGTCGATCGGCTACTGGATCGTCTATCCGGCATGGCCGCTGATCTCGACCTACACCACCGGCCTGTTCGGCTATTCGACCCGCGCTTCCGTCCGGGTTGAACTCGCCAATCTCGAGGCGATCCGCGGCGAGAAGATGGTCAAGCTCGCGGCAACCCCGCTCGCCGACATCGTCAAGGATCCGGCGCTGTTGGCGCTGGCGCGCGCCCGCGGCAAGGCGGCGTTCGGCGACAATTGCGCGCCCTGCCACGGCACCGGCGGCACCGGCTCCAAGGGCTATCCCAACCTCAACGACGACGAGTGGATCTGGGGCGGCAAGCTCGAACAGATCGAGCAGACCATCCAGTTCGGAGCGCGCTCCGGACATGCCAAGACCCATGAGGGCGCCATGCTCGCCTTCGGCAAGGATGGCGTGCTCAAGCCGGCCGAGATCGTCACGGTAGCCAATTACGTCAGGTCGTTGTCCGGTCTCTCGACCGGCGCCGGCTATGACGCCGCCGCGGGCAAGAAGCTGTTTGCCGACAACTGCGCGTCCTGCCATGGCGACGCCGGCAAGGGGAACCCGGAGATGGGCGCGCCCAACCTGACCGACAAGATCTGGCTGTACGGTTCCGACGAGGCGACCCTCATCGACACCATCACCAATGGCCGCGCCGGCGTGATGCCGGCCTGGGTTGGCCGGCTCGATCCGGCCACCATCAAGGCGCTTACCGTCTACGTACATTCCCTAGGTGGCGGCCAGTAAGGCACTTCCTTGCGTTGCATCAAGGTTCGGGTACGGGACTGGAAATAAATTGCAGTCCCGTACGTGAAGCCAAAGCCAGGCAATGAACAAGACCGTGTTACCCAGTGACCTCGAAGTTCCCGATGATGGGCCGCTCTATGTGGCCCACAAGAAGGTGTACCCGCAGAAGGTCTCCGGCACTTTCCGGCGCATCAAATGGGCGCTGATGGGCGTTTGCCTCGGCGTCTACTATTTCCTGCCCTTCGTGCGCTGGAACCGCGGCCTTGGCGCGCCCGACCAGGCGGTGCTGATCGACTTCCCCAACCGGCGCTTCTACTTCTTCTTCATCGAGCTGTGGCCGCAGGAGGTCTATTACTTCACCGGCCTCTTGATCGTCGCGGCGCTGGTGCTGTTCCTGCTTAACTCGATCGGCGGCCGCATCTGGTGCGGCTATCTCTGCCCGCAAACGGTCTGGACCGACCTGTTCTATGCGGTCGAGCGCCTGATCGAAGGCGACCGCCGCGAGCGCATGAAGAAGGATGCGGCGGGATGGACCCTCGAGCGCGTTTCGGAAACCGTGCTCAAGCACTCGATCTGGCTGATGATCGCCTGGTGGACCGGCGGCGCCTGGGTGCTGTATTTCGCCGATGCGCCGACCCTGGTGATGCAGCTCATCACCTTCCAGGGGCCGATGCTCGCCTATATCTGGATCGGCATCCTGACCGCCACGACCTATGTGCTGGCCGGCTACATGCGCGAGCAGGTCTGCGTCTATATGTGCCCGTGGCCGCGCATCCAGGCCGCGCTGACCGACGAATGGGCGCTCAACGTCACTTATCGCTACGATCGCGGCGAAGAACGTACCTCGCTGAAGAAGGCAAAGGAGTTGCGCGCGAGGGGCGAGACGGTCGGCGACTGCGTCGATTGCTATCAGTGTGTTGCGGTCTGCCCGACCGGCATCGACATCCGCAACGGGCCGCAGCTCGACTGCATCCAGTGCGGCCTGTGCATCGACGCCTGCGACACCGTGATGGAGAAAATCGGACGGCCGAAACGATTGATCGGCTACGACAACGACATCAACATCAAGCGCCGGCAGGAGGGCAAGAAGGAAATCTACCGCCTGGTCCGGCCGCGCACGGTGATCTATTGCGGCATGATCGCGGTGGTCGGCGCCATCATGCTCTATGCGCTGCTGACGCGCTCGTTGCTCGACGTCAACGTGCTGCATGACCGCAACCCGGTCGCAGTGAAGCTTGCCGACGGCTCGATCCGCAACGCCTATACCATGCGTTTGCTCAACAAGCGCGGCTTCGATCGCGTCATCGCCATCGACGTCGACGGCCCCGTCAACGCCACCGTTCACGTGGTCGGCGTGGACTCGGTGACGCAGGACCGGCCCATGATCGTGCTCGGCCGCGACCAGACCACCGAGCTGCGCGTACTGGTGACGGCTCCGCTTGAAGGCAATCCCGAGAAATCGGTGCCGGTACGCTTCAGGATCACCGACATCGGCCTCGGCGAAACCGCGGTTGCGACCGACAATTTCGTGTCGCCTTGAACGGGCAGGAGTCTTCCATGAGCAATCCAGCAAAGGCGCCGCGGCCGCTGACCGGCAGGATGGTTCTTTTCTATCTCGTCGCCTTCTTCGCCACCGTCATCGGCGTCAATATGGTGATGATGAAGCTGGCGATCGACACGCTGCCGGGGACCGAAGTCGACAGCGCCTATCGCGCCAGCCTGGCCTATGAACGCG
>JAKFVP010000190.1 GCA_021732175.1 Bradyrhizobium sp. | reverse complement strand
AGACGCCCGGCTACCCCACCCGCAAGGACCTGATGGTGAACTGCAATTCCGGCGGCGGCATTGTCTCTCACACACTGCCGGAGTTCTGTCCGTCGTTGTCCGGCACCAAGGAGTGGTACGTCACGGATTTCGGCAGGGGCACCTGGATGCCCGGCGAGAACATGGCTGCGGCACCGCGCATTCATGTCTGCCGCGGACCCGGCGCGCTGCAGTATCCAGCACTGTCCGATATAAGCCGCTACTGCATCGGCAAAGGCCACCGCTATGCCAATTTCGGCATCACGGCGCAGAAGCCGCCTGCCTGCTTCGACACCCCCGGTGCACCCATCAACATCGCGATCTCGGACGTATGCCGCGACGTCCACCGCGCCGGCCCATTCGAACGCCGCGGAGCGGTCTACTTCTGTCTACCCAATTGAGTTCTTGCGACGGACTCAACGCACCGGCCACTCTTCGGCCGTCAGCGTCGCAGCATCCGCGCCGACGATTTCCGCCAGCGAGTCGCGGCCCGTCCGCAGCAGGGTCGAGGCAAGATCGCGCTTGATGTCGTCGACGAGGCCGAGGCCCTTGTAGACCAGCGAGGAATAGAGCTGGATCAGGCTGGCGCCGGCGCGGATCTTGGTCAGCGCCGCGCCGCCGGAATCGATGCCGCCGACGCCGACCAGCGGGAATGCGCCTTCGACGCGCACATAGGTCTCCGCCACCATTCGTGTCGACAGGCGAAACAGCGGACGGCCGGAGAGCCCGCCCTGCTCCTTGGCGCGATTGGTCTCGCGCAAGGTGGAGGGCCGCGCCAGCGTGGTGTTGGCGACGATCATGCCGTCGACCTTGCGCGAGCGGGCGATGTGCACGACGTCGTCGAGTTCGGCAAGGCTGAGGTCCGGCGCGATCTTCAGCAGCACCGGCGAGTCGCCGGCGTTCTTGCGGACGCGCTCGCGGGCATCGATGACGCGCGCCAGCAGATCGTCTAGCGCAGCCGATTGCTGCAGATTGCGCAGTCCCGGCGTGTTCGGCGAGGAGACGTTGACGGTGAAATAACTCGCGACAGGCGCAAAGGTCTCGATCAGGCTGACATAGTCGGCGGTGCGGTCTTCCGAGTCCTTGTTGGCGCCGACATTGACGCCGACGATGCCGCCGGATTGCGCGCGCGCCGCAAGGCGCTTCAATACAACCTCGGCGCCGTCATTGTTGAAGCCCATGCGATTGATGACGGCTTCATCGCGTTCGAGGCGAAACAGCCGCGGCCGCGGATTGCCGCTTTGCGGGCGCGGCGTCACCGAGCCGATCTCGACAAAGCCGAAGCCGAGCCGCAGCAGCGCGTCGGGCACTTCCGCATTCTTGTCGAAGCCCGCGGCCATGCCGACGGGGTTCGGAAAATTCAGCCCGAAGGCGCGCACCGCGAGATTGGAGGCGTCCGCCCGCGCGCGCATCGGCGGCAGCAGGCGCAGGCCCTGGATCGCCAGGCGATGCGCGTCCTCCGGATCGATCCAGCGCAGCAGCGGCAGCGAGAAGGTGTCGAACGCGCGGATCACGAGGTGAGCTCCGGCATGTCGTGGGTCCCGTCGGCGCGCGCGCGCAGATCCTGCACCGAGATGACAGCGCCGAGATCGAGCTCGCCGTAGAGGTGCGGGAACAGCTCGTCATTGCGCGAGGGTTCCCAGCGCAGCGCCTCGCCCAGCGCGTCGGCATCGACCGCGATCAGGAACAGCCCGGTCTGGCCAAAGTAATGCTTTCGCGCCGTCTCCGGCAGTTGCGCGGCCGTGGAGAAGTGAATGTAGCCGTCCCTGCGATCGTCGGCGCTGCCGCGATAGACGCCCTGACGTTCCGCCTCGCGCCAGGCCGAAGCCGGGCAGATTTTGTAGATGATGCGCAAGCCTGAGATTCCTGCTTGTCCTTGAGTCTCTTATGATTTTTCCGGGAATCCCGGCAATTGCAAGCGACCGTATCGGCGCAAGGCTGCGACTTCAAGCACTAGCGCAACCAGCCCTTGCAGAATTGCCGGGAGCAGCCGATTGCGCCAATAATTCCCCACAGCAGCAGATGCCGGGTTTGTGCCATGGCCAAGCAGCCGAAAGCGCTGAAGATGCTGACCCACGGCCAGGTGTGGGCCGCGCTGGACCGGCTCGCCGAGCGCGCGGGACTGTCGCCCTCGGGGCTGGCGCGGCGCGCCGGACTTGATCCGACCACGTTCAACAAATCCAAACGCATCACGGCTGACGGGCACGAGCGCTGGCCTTCCACGGAGTCGCTGGCGAAGGCACTCAGCGCGACCGGAAGCCCGATGGAAACGTTTGTGCGGCTGATCGCCGATCACGGGCACGACGTGCAGTCGGTGCCGCTGCTGGCGCTGTCGCAAGCGGCAGGCAGCGGTCATTTCGATGCCAGGGGTCGTCCGGCGGGACGAGGCTGGAACGAAGTCGCCCTGCCCACACCCGGCGAGGATCACGCCTTTGCGCTGGAGATTTCCGGCGATGCGCTGAAACCGGCCTATCGCGACGGCGACGTCATCGTGGTGTCTCCGGCAACACCAATTCGCCGCGGCGACCGCGTGGTGGTGAAGACGGCGGCCGGCGAAGTGCTGATCCGCGAACTGAAACGGCGCAGCGCGAGGACGATAGAGCTGGCTTCGCTCGACGGCGATGGATCGGACCAGGCGCTGGCTTCCGACGACGTGGAATGGATGGCGCGGATCGTGTGGACGCGCCAGTAGGTCCCGCTTGCGGCGTCATCCGCGCTTCAATAGCTTGCGCCAGACTGAATTCATTGCATATCAAGTCTTGGGGGAAGACCATGAATCGCCGCGACGCGCTGAAGGCCTTTGCCGGCCTCGCCCTTTGCCCGTTGTGCCAGCCTGCATTCGCCGCCGAGGGCGCACATTGGAGCTATGAGGGCGCCACCGGCCCCGCGAAATGGGGTGATGTCGATGCCGCAAGCAAGGTCTGCACCATCGGCCTGCAGCAGTCGCCGATCGACATCGTGGCGCCGATCAAGTCGCAACTCCCGCCATTGAAGATCAGCTGGCCGAAGACGGCCGACACCATCGTCAACAACGGCCACACCATCCAGCTCAACTTCGCGCCGGGCGGCACGCTGAGCGTCGGCGACAAGAAGTTCAACCTGCTGCAGGTGCACTTCCATCGCCCGAGCGAACACATGATCGCGGGCAAGAGCTTTCCGATGGAGGCGCATTTCGTGCATCGCGCCGATTCCGGGGCGCTTGCCGTAGTTGGCGTCCTGATGTCGACGGGCAAGCCGAATGCGGCCTTCGCCAAGGTGGTCGCCACCATGCCGGCCAAGGAAGGTCCGCCTGTCAAAGCCGACCCCGGCTTCAACCCGAACGACATGCTGCCGAGGAAGCTGACCTATTACCGCTATCCGGGCTCGCTGACGACGCCGCCCTGTGCGGAGACGGTCGAGTGGCTGCTGCTGACGAATGCGATCACGGTGGCGGAAGCCGACGTGGCGGCGTTCGGCAAGCTCTATCCAGTAAATGCGCGGCCGGTACAGCGCGACAACCGGCGCTATGTGCTGGTGTCGGGTTAGTCTACGCGCTACGTTGTTCCGCCCACACGTTCCGGGCCGCGACAAGGAGGCCGACATGGCCAAAGGTCAGCAGCGAAGCAATCGGGAAGCCAAGAAGCCCAAGAAAGAGAAGATAAAGGTCATTGCCGCCGCGCCGAGCCAAAAGGGCGCGGGGTGGCAGCCGACCCTTTCTTCCGGCAGCAAGAAATAGCGGATTGCGACGGGGACGCCGGCCCTACGTCGCGTAATCCGGCTCCTTGCGGTCGAGGATGCGTTTCAGCGCCGAAAAATGCCGCTGCGCGGGCGTCGGGCCCTTGTAGAGATGGTCGTCCATGTAGTCGCGCTTGGTCTTCTCGACCACCGGCGGCGGCAATTGCTTGAGTCGCTGCCCGGTCCACATCGCGTAGATCTGCACCTGCGCGGCGCGCTCGATGTAATAGAGCTTGTCATAGGCATCAGCGACGCTCGGACCGGTCGTGGTGATGCCGTGATTGGCCATGAACAGCACGCTCTTGTTGCCGATCACGCGCGCCAGCCGCTCGCCTTCAGCGGGGTCCATCGCGGGACCGGCGTATTCGTCGTCATAGGCGATCGCTTCGGAGAGGCCGACTTCGGTCTGGCCGATCTCCTTGATGCGGGGGTCTTCGAGCCGGGTCAGCGCGCTGGCATAGGGCATGTGGGTGTGGAACACCGCCTTTGCCTGCGGCAGCGCCTTGTGGATCGGGGCGTGGATGCAATAGCAGGAGCGCTCGACATCGCCCTCGCCGCGCTTCACCTCGCTGTCGTCGATGCCGACTTCCATGAAGGTCGAGGCGGTCACTTCCGACCAGTGGGTGCCGAACGGGATCTGATAGTAGCGGTCGTGCTGACCGGGCACCACGAGGGTCAGATGATTGAAGATGCCTTCGGAAAAACCGTGCATGTAGGCCAGCCGGTGGGCCGCGGCGAGATCGACCCGCGCCTGCCACTGCTCGTCTGACACATTGTCGCGAACCGATTTCGGCGAAACCCTGTCGTGCATGCGCGCGCTCCCGTAAGGCTTGTTGTTATGGGGAGAGTATAGCGGATTTTGCGCAGGCCGGCGGCGACAATTGTCGCGGGGGTGGTATCCGGAAAGTGCGGCACACACCGCTGTCGTCCCGGCGAAGGCCGGACCCATAACCACCGTCGGCAATGGCTATGGCAGGCTGGAGCTACAGTTCAGTCCAGCATCAACCGCCTGTGGTTATGGGCCCCGGCCTTCGCCGGGGCGACACCAACTAAGCCGATCTTGCCAGCGCGCCGTCGATCATGGCAACCGCGTTCGGCACGCCATAGACGGCCACGAACGAGCCGAAGCGCGGGCCTTTCTCCTGGCCGAGCAGCACCTGGTAGAGCATGTTGAACCAGTCGAGCGAGACGCCGGGGCGGCCGTCCTTGGCAAGTTTCTTGTGGTCGAGAAACGGCTCGCGGCGGCCGATCTCGTAGACCGCATTCTGGATGTCCTCGGCCGAGGCGTCCGCGGGCATGCGGGAGAGCGCATCGCGCAGATCCTGCAACGCGGCGCGCTCGCTGTCGGTCGGCTCGCGGAATTTTTTCGTCGGCGCCACGAAGTCTCTGTAATAGTTGATGGCGTAGTTCACCATCGCATCGAGCTTCGGATGGGTCTGCGGCGTCACGCCGGGGCGGTAGCGGCCGATGAAGCCCCACAGCGTTTCGGCGTTCTCCGCGTTCGACGACGACACCAGCGTCAGCAGGAGCTGGAACGTGACGGGCATCTCGATCTTCGGCGGCTTGCCCGAATGCATGTGCCACACGGGATTGGCGAGCTGCTGCTTGCCGTCCTGCTTGCCGAACGCATCGATAAACTGCTGGTATTCGTCGACATGGCGCGGGATGACGTCGAAGTGCAAGCGTTTGGCCGCCTTCGGCTCGCGGTACATGAACAGCGACAGCGATTCCGGCGAGGCGTAGCGTAGCCATTCGTCGATGGTCAGCCCATTGCCCTTGGACTTGGAGATCTTCTGGCCCTGCTCGTCGAGGAAAAGCTCGTAGTTGAAACCTTCCGGCGGCGTACCGCCGAGCGCCGTACAGATCTTGCTCGACAGCTTGACGGAATCGATCAGGTCCTTGCCGGCCATTTCGTAGTCGACGCCAAGCGCGGTCCAGCGCAGCGCCCAGTCGGCCTTCCACTGGCACTTCACCGCGCCGCCGGTGACCGTCGTCTCGACCTTCTCGTTGGTGTCGGGATCGATGTAGACGATCGTGCCCTTGTCGACGTTGCGCTCGACCATCGGCACCTGCAGCACCACGCCGGTGCGCGGCGAGATCGGCAGGAACGGCGAGTAAGTGGCGCGGCGATCGGGTCCCAGCGTGGGCAGGATGATCTCCATCACCTTGTCGTAGACGGCGAGCATCTTCAGCAGCGTCTCGTCGAAACGGCCGGAGGTGTAGTAGTCGGTCGCACTGGCGAACTCGTAGTCGAAGCCGAAATGATCGAGGAAGGCGCGCAGCCGCGCATTGTTGGCGGCGCCGAACGAGGGATATTCATTCGAGAACGGGTCCGGCACGCGCGTCAGCGGCTTGCCGAGATGGGTCGCCATCATGTCGCGGTTCGGCACGTTATCCGGCACCTTGCGCAATCCGTCCATGTCGTCGGAGAACGCGAGCAGCCGCGTCCTGATCTTGTCGTCGGTCAGCACGCGGAAGGCATGGCGAACCATGGTGGTGCGCGCGACCTCGCCGAACGTGCCGATATGCGGCAGGCCGGACGGGCCATAGCCGGTCTCGAACAGCACCTCGTCCTTCGGTTTCTTCTTCAGCCGCGCGACAATCGCCTTGGCCTGCTCGAACGGCCAGGCATTGGATTGTTCGGCGAGCGAACGAAGATCGGAGGCGGTGGCAAGTTCGGTGGCGGACATATCGGACGGGTTCTCCAGAAGCGGCGGAAACTAGCGCTTTCGCGCTGAAAAGTGAAATGGCGGGATGCCGTCATTCCGGGATGGTGCGCAAGCACCAGACCTCAGGGGCGCAATTGCGCCCCGGGAAATCTCGAGATTCCGGGTTCGATGCTGACGCATCGCCCCGGAATGACGATGTCAAAACTCAGAACGGGCTGATCGAGAAATAGCGCAGCCACAAATCGGTGTAGCGGCCTTTTTCCCAGACCCGGAACAGCGCCCAGTTCAGGGATTGGCGCAGCAAGTCGTTGCCCTTGCGCACGGCGATGCCGACGCCCTCGCCGAAGAACCGGCTCTCGACGAACGGACCGCCCGAGAAGGCGCAGCACTCGCCGGAGTCAGTCCCGTTGATCCAGAACGCCAGCGCGATGGCATCGCCAAAGATCAAATCGACCTCGCCGCGGCGAAGCGCGAGGCGCATCGCGTCGTCGGAGGCAAAGGAGCGGATCTCGGCGTCGGTGAACATCGCCTTGAGATACGCCTCGTGCGAGGTGCCGGCGAGGACACCGACCTTCTTGCCCTCGAGATATTCCGGACGCACCTCGCTCATCACGGCCTCGCGCCGCGAGGCGAAGCGCGCCGGCGCGCGGTAATAGGGATCGGTGAAGTCGACGCGGGTGCGCAGCTGCGGCGTCACCGCGAGCGAAGCAATGATGGCATCGCCCCGGTTGGAGGCGATGGCGTCGACCAGCGTCTCGAAGCGGCGCATCTGGATGGTGCAGGTGACCTTGATCTCGTCGCACAATGCGCGCGCCAGGTCGACATTGAAGCCGGCCGGATTGCCGTCGGGACCGGTGAAGTTGAACGGCGGATAATCGGTCTCGGTGAGGAAGCGGATCACTGATATGCGCGACAGGTCCGGCCGGTCCGGGCGCCGCCGCGGATCCCAGAAGCCGGGCACGGCCTGCGGCGCGGCCTCGACCTTGGGTGCGGTCTGCGCACGTGCTTCACCGCCCGGCGCCACCGCCAGCGCGGCAATCGCCAGCGCTCCCGCCAGAAAGGCTCGGGTCGGGCGGAAGCAAGGAAAGGCATTCACTAAGGGCATATTTGGCGAATTGGTCCGGGATTCCCGGCCTTATAGACCATCCCCGGGGCGAAGCGAGGGCCGATTCCTTAAATATCGGACGACTAGAGGTAGCGTTTCAGGTCCTTGGCGGCCTCTTCCGGGGTCCGCTTCAGGTTGAACGGCGACACGAAATTCCCGTCGCGATCCATCAGGTAGATCAGCGCCGTGTGGTCCATGGTGTAGTCGCCGTCCTTGAGCGGCACTTTCCTGGCGTAGACGCGGTAGGCGGACAGAACCTTGGCAACGTGCTCGGGATCGCCGGTCAGACCCTTCAGGTGCGGATCAAAACTCGAGAGATAGTCTTTCATCGCCGCCTGCGTGTCGCGCTCGGGATCGACGGAGACGAAGTAGGCGTTGACCTTGTCGGCATCCTTGCCCAGCGCACGCAATACTTCCGAGATCTCGAACAGCGAGGTCGGGCAGACGTCGGGACAATGGGTGAAGCCGAAGAAGATCAGCGTCGGACGCCCCTTCAGGTTCTTCTCGGTGACGACCTGGCCGGACTGGTCGGCAAGCTGGAACGGACCGCCGATCGCGGCGGGCGCAGCGACCTTGCGGAGGTCACCCATCAGCCAGGTCATCAGTAGAAGTCCGACGGCGAGGCTGACGGCGAAGGCGGCGATGATGACGACGGGGCGACGGAGCCGTTCCATTGCAGACTTACCTTCAGAAGCAGGCCGCGATCCCGGCGGCGATCATCTCGAAAAACACCGCGGTGCCGTAATAAATCCAAAGCGTGGCTGCGGCGGCGACCGCAAGCGCGCCGAGCACAGCCGCACTCCAGACAATCACCGACGCCGCCCGCGCCCTTGGCGGGGCGGCAGGCAAAATATCGCTTTGGGCTGAAACCGGCCGGGCCATGGCCCCCAGATAGGGACAGTTCCACGCATGGGCAAGCGGCGTGTTGCCGCCGCCAATCACGTCATGCGGAGGAGATCAGCGCGAGGAGGCGGAAGCGGAGGAGGAGGGGGACGTCGACGTGGACGTGGACGCCGGAACGGGCTTGTTGGCGGAAGCCTGGGCGTCGAGATAACAGGGCTTGTAGAGCGCCTGCAGCGCCTTGCCGCGCAGGAAGATCATCTTCGGGGTCAACCCGCCGCGCGCCGAGATCCAGCGCTTCACCGCCGCGGGATACATCGAATAGAGCATTTGGGTTGCTTCGACATTGGTCACCGCGCGTCCGTTGGCGCCGAAGTCCCATGCGGCGTGGAAGCCGAGATTGGCCGCCGAGGTGACGCAGATGCGATCATGCGGGACAGCGCCGAGCACGATGGTGCAGGCCGAGGCGCAGAGCCCGTCGATGATGACGGTCTCGCCGGATGTGCGCAGGCCCTGGTATTTGTCGACGTAGGTGCCGATGCGGCCGCCGCGATCATCGGCGATCCGTACCACTGCGTGACTGGCGCCTACCCCTGCCAGGAGGAGAACCGCCGCAAGCAAACCAGTCACGAACTTCATGCGAAGCCCCCAGCCCCAGTCGAAAGCGTCAAAACCGAATCTGAATGTTCTTTTGTGATGCCGACGGTTCGCAGCGTGTTGCCGAACGGCCGTTTTGTCCAGCGGGGCGGGCTCGCCCGAACCAAATTCAAATCCAGTGTTGCAACGGCGCTGCACCGCCGCCGGGCGACAGGTCCCAAACTGGAACAGTTAACAAATCGTTTCGTGGCCTTGCCGCCACAGGCAAGCAGCTTTTGCCGTTGACCGCAGCAAAAGTGAGAGGCTTCATGCCCGGGAGAATCCGGGGGAGGGTGTGATGGCTGATGATGCCGACGTCATCGTGGTCGGCGGCGGATTGGCGGGCCTGGTCGCCGCCACCGAGATCGCCGATGCCGGCAAGCGCGTGATTTTGCTGGACCAGGAAGGCGAGCAGAGCCTCGGCGGCCAGGCCTTCTGGTCCTTTGGCGGGCTTTTTCTTGTCAATTCGCCGGAGCAGCGCCGGCTCGGCATCAAGGACTCCTTCGATCTCGCGTTGCAGGACTGGATGGGCACCGCCGGGTTCGATCGCGACGAAGATCTCTGGCCGCGCAAATGGGCAGAAGCCTATGTCGCCTTCGCTGCGGGCGAGAAGCGCGACTGGCTGCGCGCGATGGGCCATCGCATCTTCCCCGTGGTCGGCTGGGCCGAGCGCGGCGGCTATGACGCGATGGGCCACGGCAATTCGGTGCCGCGCTTTCATGTCACCTGGGGCACCGGGCCGGGGATCGTCGAGCCGTTCGAGCGGCGCGCGCGCGAAGCCGCCAAGAGCGGCAAGCTGATCTTCAAGTTCCGCCACCGGGTCGATGCGCTCAGCGTCACCAATGGGACCGTCGATGGCGTCAGCGGTGCCATCCTCGAGCCAACGAACGTGGAGCGCGGCAAGAGTTCGTCGCGCAATGTCGTCGGCGAATTCGCACTTCACGCGCCCGCGGTCGTCGTCGCTTCCGGCGGCATCGGCGGCAATCACGATCTGGTGCGGCAGAACTGGCCAAAACGTCTCGGCGAGCCGCCGAAGTTCATGATTTCAGGCGTGCCCGAACATGTCGACGGCCGCATGATCGGGATCACGGAAGGCGCCGGCGCGCGGCTGATCAACCGCGACCGCATGTGGCACTATGTCGAGGGCATCCAGAACTGGAATCCGATCTGGCCGAAGCACGGCATCCGCATCCTGCCGGGCCCGTCGTCGATGTGGTTCGACGCTACGGGCAAGCGCCTGCCCGCACCGCTGTTCCCCGGCTCGGATACGCTCGGGCAACTCGAATACATCATGGGCACCGGCTACGACTATTCCTGGTTCATCCTCACGCAAAGCATCATCAAGAAGGAGTTCGCGCTCTCCGGCTCCGAACAGAACCCGGATCTGACAGGCAAGAGCTGGCGCATGACGCTCAAGCGCGCCACCAACAAGGGCGCACCGGCGCCGGTGGAGGCGTTCAAACAGCATGGCGTCGACTTCATCGTGCGCGACAATCTCGCAGATCTCGTCGCTGCCATGAACAAGCTTGCCGGCAGCGATCTCCTCAAGCTCGACCACATCAAGGCGCAGATCGAGGCGCGCGACCGCGAGATCGACAATCCCTATGTCAAGGACGCGCAGGTGATGAACCTGCATAATGCGCGGCGCTATATCGGCGACAGACTGATCCGCACCGCGAAACCGCATCGCATCCTCGATCCCGAACAGGGCCCGTTGATCGCGGTGAAGCTCAACATTCTCACCCGCAAGACGCTGGGCGGCTTCGAGACTGACCTCGACTCCCGCGTGTTCGGCAAGGACGGCAAGATCATTCCCGGGCTCTATGCGGCGGGCGAAGCCGCGGGCTTCGGCGGCGGCGGCGTGCACGGCTATCGCTCGCTGGAGGGCACCTTCCTCGGCGGCTGCCTGTTCTCCGGCCGCAATGCGGGACGGGCGGCGGCAAAGGCGACGTAGCCGGCAGATGACGGCGCGGATCGGTTGATCCGTACCTCGCCCCATGATGCAATGGACCGGTATGATGCGCGCGATCCTGCTCATGGCTGCCCTGTTGCTCGGTCCGACAACCCTGTCCGCCGAGACGATCAAGGTCGGCCGGACGACGCGCCACTACACCGCGCAACTGCCGGAACTGAAGCTTGCACCATTGGTGATCGTGCTTCACGGCAACACGCAGACCGGCGCCGACATGGTCACGCGCACGGCGTGGCCGGCGGTGGCCAAACGCGAAAACTTTGCCGTGGTGTTTCCCGACGGGCTCAACCATTCCTGGGCCGATCTGCGGCCCAACAATCTGCGCGCCGGCCGCGTGCCGCCGCACGGCACTGACGATGTCGCGTTCGTCACCAGGCTGGTGGAGAAATTCGTGGCCGACGGCAGCGCGGACCCAAAGCGCATCTATGTCACCGGAATCTCCAACGGCGGCGCCATGACCATGACGCTGATCTGCAAGCGCGCCGACCTGTTCACAGCCGCCGCCAGCGTGGTCATGAATTTGACGGAGCAATCCGCCAGCCTCTGCCGTCCGTCGCGGCCGGTGCCGATGCTGATGATGAACGGCACGGCCGATCCGCTGATCCCCTATAATGGCGGCCGCGGCACCAGCCGATTTGCGGTGGACGGTTTCTGGTCGGCGGACAAGACGCTTGCGTTCTGGCGCAAGACCAATGGCTGCGACGCCAAGGCCACCACCACCGATCTCACGGACATCGACACCGCCGACCGCTCGACGGTGACGCGGATCGAATCGAATTGCCCTGCGGGACGCGATGTCGTGCTTTACCGCATCAATGACGGCGGCCACCGCATGCCCGGCAGCGCCGACGCCCGCTTCCCGCGGCTGGCGAACACGTTCCTCGGCCCCCAGAACCACGACATCGACGGCGCCGAGACGATCTGGGCGTTCTTCAAGAAGTTTCCGTGAGGGCACCGCTGCGATTTGCGCAGTGGCGCGCCCCTCTGCTCTGCGCTAACAGAGGCCGCCATTCCCAAGGAGAAAAGAAAATATGAGCATTCAGCGTTTCGAAACCGGCCCGCGCATGAGCCAGGTCGTGGTGCACGGCAACACGGTCTATCTGGCCGGCGTCGTCGCCAACAAGGCCAAGGGCAAGAGCACGACCGAGCAAACCCAGGAAATCCTCGAGATCATCGACGGCCATCTCGCCAAGGCCGGCACCGACAAGTCGAAACTGCTGTCGACCAACATCTACATCACCGACATGAAGAACTTCGCCGAGATGAACGCGGTGTGGGACAAGTGGGTGTCATCAGGCAACACGCCCGCCCGCGCCACCGTCGAGGCGAAGCTCGCCGCTCCCGACTACCTGGTCGAGATCATGGTGGTCGCGGCGAAGTAATACACTTTTCGTCATGACCGGGCTCGACCCGGGCATCCACGTTTTACTTCAGTGGCTGGTGCAAAGGCGTGGATGGTCGGGACAGCCGAGCCATGACGAGTGGAGAGATCACGGAGCGCGGCTGTCGGTATCGGCAGCCGCGCCTTTGTTTATGCGGGGCGGCCCCGCGATGATCAGGTGCTTCCGCCGCCGGATCGGCGCTGCTAGTCTTCCCGAAACATTTGGGGAGGAAGCCATGAAGGCCAGCGCCTTCAGGGACGAAGCTCTGGACCATATCGCGCCGGCGGTGCTGGCGATCGGCAGGCCGTCGTTTCCGCAAGCCCTGATCGGCGCGCTGCGGCGCGTCGCCGATGTCGGCCATTGCATGGTGTTCTCGTTCAAAGGTGAGCGCTCGGCGAACTGCCTGCTCGATGCCGGCAACATCCCGACCGGACGCGATCTCGGCGTCGCCTATTCCGGCCATTTCCATCTGTCCGATCCCAATCGGGATGCGATCTTCGAAGGGCAGGCCAATGCCGCGCCGGTGCTGCTGCCGACCTTTGCGCGGAGGATGTACAGCGATTCCTATCGCCGCATCTTCTTCGAGGACTCCGACATCGTCGACAAATGCGCGACCGCGATCTGGACCGGCGACACCTGCTTCTATGTCAATTTCTACCGCATCACCTCGCAGGGACGCTTTGCGCGCGAGGATGTAGGGCGGTTGATGGCGGTGGCGCCGGCGGTGAGCGCCGCGGTGGCGCGGCATTTCCAGCATGATCTTCCTTCGGAAGACGATCCGCTGCTGCGGCTGAAGGCGCTGTTTGCGTCGGCGGCGCCATTCGCCGCGCTGACCGGACGCGAGAAGGAAGTGTGCCTGCGCATCCTCTCCGGCTTCAGCTCGGAGGCGATCGCGGCCGAACTCGGCATCAGCCTGCATTCGGCGCTGACCTACCGCAAGCGCGCCTATGAGAAGCTCGGCATCTCCGCGCAGAACGAGCTGTTCGGCATGGTGCTGCGCCTGATGATCGCGCGCAGCCTGAACTGAGCTTTCCGCCCCGTCCCCATCCGTGGGGACAGACGATCCGGCCCTGTCAGGCTATGCTTGCTGGCAAGAGCCGTTAAGGACTGATCCGTGAGCACCGCGCCCCGCATCGACATCGATCCCGCTGCGTTCTGGCAGGACCCCTACCCCATGCTTGCCCGCTTCCGCAGCGAAGCGCCGATCGTGTTCGTGCCGCAGCTCGGCTCAACGCTGCTGTGCAGCCGCGACGACATCTTCGTCTCGGAGAAGCAGATCGACGTGTTCTCGTCGCACCAGCCGCAGGGGCTGATGAACAAGTTGATGGGCCACAACATGATGCGCAAGGACGGCGATGCGCACATGAACGAGCGCAAGGCGATCTTTCCGGCGATCTCGCCCAAAACCGTCAAATCGCACTGGAACGAAAAATTCCAGGCCCATGCCGACCGCATTCTCGATGCGCTCGTGCCGGCACCGTCGGTCGATTTCGTGCAGGCCTTTGCGCTGCCGTTCTCGGCGGAATGCCTGAAGACAATCACCGGCCTCACCAACATGCGCTTCGAGGACATGAACGCGTGGTCGCAGGGCATGATCGACGGCATCGCCAACTACAGCGGCGATCCCGCGGTGGAGGCGCGCTGCAACGCGGCGACGTCAGGCATCGATGCCTGCATCGACGACACGGTGCCGGTGCTGTCGAAGAAGCCTGATCTGAGCCTGCTCGGCGTCATGCTGCAAGCCGGCATGCCGATGGAGAGCGTGCGCGCCAACATCAAGCTCGCGATCTCGGGCGGCCAGAACGAGCCGCGCGATGCCATCGCCGGCACGGTGTGGGCGCTGCTGACGCACCCGGATCAGCTTGCGCTGGCGCAGGGCGGCACGATCCCGTGGCTGCAGGTGTTCGAGGAGTATGCGCGCTGGATCTCGCCGATCGGCATGTCGCCGCGCCGGATCGCCAAGCCCTGGCGCATCCGCGACGTCGCGTTCGAGCCGGAAGAGCGCGTATTCCTGATGTTCGGCTCGGCCAACCGCGACGAGAAGCACTTTGCCAACGCCGACGCCTTCGACATCAGGCGCGACGCCAGCAAGAGCATCGCCTTCGGCGCCGGTCCGCATTTCTGCGCCGGCGCCTGGGCTTCGCGCGCGATGGTCGCCGACATCGCACTGCCCTCGATCTTCGCGCGGCTGAAGGGCCTGCGGCTGGTCGAGCCGCCGCGGATCGGCGGCTGGGCCTTCCGGGGGCTGCTCAATCTGCCGGTGACCTGGGACGGCTAGCTCCGCAAAGCCGTGGGCTGAACCCAAAAGTGCGAAAACAACCCCATGCAAAGTAGGAGGCGCTCTTGCAAGCGGCCGGCATTTAGCATATGTCATTGGCATATGCCTAGGGATACCCATGTCAGACCATCGTCACGTCAGGCTGTTCCGGAACGGACGCAACCAAGCTGTCCGCATCCCCGTCGAATACGAGTTGCCGGGGACCGAGGCTGTCATGCACCGCGACGGCGACCGCTTGGTGATTGAGCCGGTTCGCAAGCGCGGCCTGCTCGCATTGCTTAGGACGATGCATCCGATCAATGACTTTCCGGATATTGACGACCCTGCGCCGCCTCCGGAGAAGCCGCTTTGACCCTTTACATGCTCGATACCAACATCATCTCCGACCTGATGAGAAATCCGCAAGGCAAGGCTGCGAAGCAGATCGCCAAGGTGGGCGAGGACAACATATGCACCAGCATCATTGTCGCAGCAGAGCTGAGATATGGATGCGCGAGGAGCGAATCGAAAAGATTGCTTACGGCGGTCGAAGAGCTGCTCGCCGAGATCGAAATCCTCCCCTTCGACGCTCCTGCGGAGGCGGAGTATGGCGACATCCGGACGGAGCTGGAGACCGCAGGAAAGCCGATCGGTGGCAACGATCTGCTGATCGCCGCTCACGCGCGTGCAACCGAGGCGATCATGGTGACCGCCAATTCCAATGAATTCAAACGCGTTCGCGACCTCAAGGTAGAGAACTGGCTGGCCTGATCTTCAAGCTCGCAGCGCCATCGCGAGCCGCACGGCGACGGCGGCCTGCCAGACCGGATAAAGCACCGAGGTCTTATCGAGCCCCAGCGACGTGTCGAGCGCAAGCAGGCTGCCTGCGACGGTGCCGGTGACGAGCATCGGCATCCACGGCGCGGCCTTGCGCGGCCCGGCCGGCAGCAACGCCATCCCAAGCGCCATCAGCGCGGAGCCAACGAGGCCACCGGCGAGACCGGCCAACAGGCTGCGCATCCCCTTCTCGGCGCCCGTCATCTGGCCGTCGATATAGACGGCCGCATTTACCGCCGCGACGAACGCGATCATGGTGATCACAGCAGCGACGATCGCAGCCCACATGGGATTGGCGCTGCGCAATCGCACTACGATGAACATCAGCACCGCGAACGGAATGGCCACCAGCGCTATTCCCAGCATGGCCGGCGCACGCGGTAACAGATCGACCACATAGGGCAGCAGCGGCGTCAGCACGCCGCTGACGAGACCACCGATGGCGATCTTCAGGAGCTCGTTGCGGGAGATGTTAGCGGTGATCGCGTCAGTCAACGTTCACCTCGTGATTCGTAGCGCGGATTAGCGAAGCGTAATCCGCCGCCTTACGAAAGACCATGGCGGGTTACGCCTTGCGGCTAACCCGCCCTACAAGAATTGATGGAGAGCTGGAGCGAGCGAGGGAAGTCGAACCCTCGTGCGCAACCCGGGAGCGCGCCCGGACTACTCATGTCGGCAAGCCGGCGGCGATTTACCGCGGGAGATACTGCGTCATGACGGCGCCGAAAGCGCCAAACAATGCGTATATCGCAAGCGGCGCCGCTCCCCGCGCAGCTTCCACAAATGAATCGTGCTGCACAAGCAGAAGCAGCGCAAATACTACGATGCTGAGCGACGCGCAAAAAATGGCAGCCGCAATGCCGATGCGGCGCAGAGCATTGGCGTTCATGACGAACCTCGTTCCGGGTTGGACTGCCAAGCGCATCGGACCCTAGGCCCTGTGGTCGCTGCAATATGTGATCAATATCACCAATGCCGTTCACATAGAACATACCATGAACAAAAATATCTTCAAGCCCCGCGTAGATTCCTCTTGATGATATATCGATCTATTGATATAACGATTAACGTCAGCAATGGAGCCGATATAGCCTCACAGGAGACTAGAATGATGCCGCAGATTAATGTTTCGCCTTCCCTCTTTTCACAATTACAGGGGCTAGCAGAGCCCTTCGTCGACACCCCGGAGACCGTAATCCAGCGCTGCGTAGAGTTCTATCTCTCTAACGCTACAATCCATAAAGCCACAGATAAGGCCCCTGAGGCAACCGCCGCGTCCTCGTCGGATGGCGGGTACATGACCTTCCACCCCGATAACGCCCCCGATCTGACCTTCACCCGTCCGGTGTCGATCGAGCTGGAAGGCAAGACCTTCGACAAGGGCAGCCTCTACTGGAATCCCCTGCTGTTCGAGCTGGTCCGCCAGGCTGGCACCAAGGGCATCAAGGGCGACAAGCTGAAACAGATGCTGCTCTGCAACTACATGGATGGCGAAGCCGACCCGACCGCTGGCTATCGTTTCATCAAGGAGGCCGGACTGTCGGTGCAGGGCCAAGCCGCGAACCCCGCCTGGAAGACCATCTACCACCTCGTGAAGACCCTCGGGTTCAGCCTGGACGTGGTGTTCGTCTGGGAGGACAAGCCGAAGGCCGCCAATCCGGGCAAGACCGCCCGCATGAGGTACACACCGTGATGCGCTAGGCCGCCTCCAGATTGTTGGGGGCGGCCGTTGCACGCTTGGATTCCCATTCCTGGAACCCTACATTTCCCCCATCCGGACTGATTCCCGAATACTGACGAGCACCTTATGACCGACATGAAAACGCTGGTGACGGGCCTTTATGACCTGCTGGAGCCTGCTGACCCCGTTGACCGCAAGAAAGCGATCAAGGCGGCGATGGCGATGCTCGGTGACGAGACAGCCGGTCTCGACGCGAAAGAAAGTAAGGGCGGTTCTGGCACTGGCGCGGGTGACGACGATGAGGGCGATGGCGGGGAATACAATCAAAACGCCGCCCGCTGGCTACAGCGAAACAAGATCACGGCGGAACAGATCGGTCACGTCTTCCACATTGACGGCGAGACCGTTGAGTTGATTGCCGACAAGATCCCCGGCGCGAAGCAGGGCGAGAAAGTCATCAATACCTATTTGCTGGTCGGCATCCGCGAATTGTTGCGCACTGGTCAGGCGCGTTTTGACGATGAGCTCGGCCGGACCGAATGCGAGCGTATGGGCACGCACGGCAAGACGAACCATGCGACCATTCTGAAAACACCCGGCAAGGTCATGACGGGCTCGGTGAAGGCTGGATGGACGCTGACGGCGCCGGGGCTCACGGCCGGCGCGGAGTTGGTGAGAGAGCTCGCGGGTGCCGCTTGATCCGACAAAACTGCTCGCAGCAATCCCTGCGGGCCTTCGTGATCCCCTGCTCGATACATACCGGGAGATCGCGTCGAATTTCGCAGAACACCGCTGGTCACCTTCCGAGCTGGAGGGCGGCAAGTTTTGCGAGGTCGTCTACTGGATTTGCCACGGATTTCTGGCCGGCACCTATGTCGCCGCGCCGACGAAGCCGCCGAACATGGTGGCGGACTGCCGCAGGCTGGAGAGCAATCCGAACACCGGTAAGCCTGGTGACCATAGTCTCCGCATCCTTATCCCGCGCATACTGCCGGCGCTCTACGACATCCGCAACAACCGCGGTGTCGGCCACGTTGGCGGTGATGTCGACCCCAACCTGATGGACGCGACCGCTGTGTACTCGATGGCGAGCTGGATCCTGGCTGAGCTGGTCCGCGTCTTCCACAATGTGAAAACACCGGAAGCACAGGAAGCCGTCGACGGCCTGGTAGAGCGAAAAACGCCGCTCATCTGGTCGGCGGGAACCGCGAAGCGTGTTCTCGATACCGACATCAGCGCAACCGATCAGACCCTGCTGTTGCTGCATCAGGCCTTGGGCTGGATGCCTGAAGCCGAGCTTGTCGCATCGATCGAATACAGCAATCCGAGTGTGTATCGGACCAAGATTTTGAAGGTCCTGCACAAGGCCAGGAAGATCGAATACGATCAAGCCGGGCAGCGGGCGCACATCTCTCCCAAGGGCAGCGCTCACGTTGAAGAAAAAATCATCGCGCCGCGGCTGAATATCAAGAAGTAAAAGACTCGGATTCCTCGGACTGGAGCCTATACCGACCGTATGGGATGGCGATCCAGTACCAGCCTACGCCCCGCTTCCGGCATTATCGAGCCTTTGCATTCTGACCGTGGCGAAAGCCCGCACCCGGTGGGGCCGGATTGGGTCCTACGAAATCAAGCATGCCTGGAGCGGGCGAAGGGAATCGAACCTGCGCGTTCCAGGCGATCGTGATCACCGATTCCAGGCCATCGTGATCACCCATTCCAGAGCATCGTGATCAGCATTTCCAGCCGATCGTGATCGCTATTTCCAGCGATCATGATCGGGGGCAACGGG
>JAKFVP010000372.1 GCA_021732175.1 Bradyrhizobium sp. | reverse complement strand
AAGAACAGCGCGAAGGAAATCACCGGCTCCATCACGTTGAGCTGAAGCTGGCCGGCGGAGGCGGCCAGCGTCACCGTGGTGTCGAGGCCGATCACCAGAAAACTGGTCTGGTTGACGACTTCGGGGATTACCGGATTGACCTTGCCCGGCATGATGGAGGAGCCCGGCTGCAATTGCGGCAGGTTGATCTCGTTGAAGCCGGTGCGCGGGCCTGACGCGAGCAGGCGGATGTCGTTACAGATTTTTGTCAGCTTGCTCGCGGTGCGCTTGAGCACGCCGGACAATTGCACATAGGCGCCGGTGTCGGAGGTGGCCTCGACGAGATCGCCCGCCAGGATGAAGTCCACGCCGGTCAGCGTCGAAAGATGCCGCACCGCGACCTTGGGATAGCCGGGTGCGGCCGTCACCGAGGTGCCGATTGCCGTTGCGCCCAGATTGATCTCGCGCAGCAGCGCGCGCGCCTCCGCGATGCGCTCGACCTCCTCGCCGATCGTGGTGCCCCAGCCGCGAAATTCGGCGCCGAGCGACATCGGCACGGCATCCTGCAGATGCGTGCGACCCATCTTCAGCACCTTGTCGAACTCCAGACCCTTGGCGAAAAATGCCTCCTGGAGCTGGCGCAGTGCCGTCATGTAGCTCTCGAGCCGCAGGATCAGCGCGAGGCGAAACGCGGTCGGATAGGTGTCGTTGGTCGATTGCCCGTAATTGACGTGATCGTTCGGGCTGACCTGCCCATAGTCGCCCTTTTTGTAGCCGAGCGATTCCAGCGCGAGGTTGGCAATCACCTCGTTGGCGTTCATGTTGGTCGAGGTGCCGGCGCCGCCCTGGATGAAGTCGGTGACGAACTGATCCATCATGTCGCCGGCGATGACGCGGTCGCAGCCTGCGATGATCGCGTCCGCAACCTTGGCGTCGAGCGCGCCGAGATCGCGATTGGCCATCGCGGCGGCCTTCTTCACATAGCCAAGCGCCTTGACGAAATACGGCTCCTGATTCATCGGGATGCCGGTGATGTGAAAGTTCTCCTTGCCGCGAATGGTCTGGACGCCGTAATAGACGTCGTCGCCGATTTCGCGTTGTCCGAGAAAGTCCTGCTCGATCCGGCTCATGGGGCGCTCCCTGGCTTTTGCCTTAAGGTAAAGCGCGGTGGCAGCCTTCGCCTACTGGCACAGCGCCTTGATGACGAAATTTTCCGTCTTGCAATCGCCCGCCTCGCGCTTGCGGCCGGGGATGAACACCTTGGGCGAGCACTTCTCCACGGCATCGCTATCGAGGCTCTTGCCTTCCTTGTAGCCCTTGCTCTGGCAGAGCTTGTCGGCACCGGCCTTGCAGTCCGGCGCGCCGTTGGCGGCCACGGCACAGGGTGCGCGCCCCGTCACCATGGTCGAGGGCTTGGCCATGTTGGAGAGCGTTTCGCCGGCGCCCTTGATGTCCTCGAGCGTTTCCGAAGGGCTCTTGATCTTCGGCATCTTGTCCCAGAGCTTGCCGAGTTCGTTGATCAGGCCCGGATTGTCATCGCGCGCCGGCGGCGGCCCTCCCTGCTGCGGTGGCGCGGGTGCAGCGGGCGCGGATTGCTGCGCGGGCGATTGCAGGCCGAGCGAGGGAGGCGCCGTTTGCGGCCAGGCCGGGCCGGCCGCGAGCAGCATCAGCGACAACGCCACCGCGGCGCCGGCGGCGCGATCAACGGGACGATGGTCTGTCCACCCGTGCATTCAACCGCCGGAAAATGTGAGCGCAACGGCGCCCTGGGAAGCAAGCGCTATACCAAGCGATAGGCGATATAGAACCCCGCAACAAGCACGATGGCGCCGATCACCACATAAGTGGTGAGCCGCTTCTCCAGTTCGGTGCGGATGAAGTCGCCGTAGCGGTTGAGCAGCACGGCCAGCACGAAGAAACGGCCGCCGCGCGCCACAATCGAGCAGAGGATGAACAGCCAGATATTGTAGCCGGCAAAGCCCGAGGTGATGGTGACGAGCTTGTAGGGGATCGGCGTCAGTCCCTTGAGGAGGATGATGACCGCGCCCCACTCGGCGTAGGACTGGCGGAAGGTCTCAACCTTGTCGGTGAGATTGTAGATGTGCATCAGCCACTGCCCGAGGGAATCGTAGAGCAGCGCGCCGATGCCGTAGCCGACGAGCCCCCCGGCGACCGAGGCGACGGTGCAGACGCCGGCGAAGAACCACGCCCGCTGCGGCCGCGCCAGTGACATCGGCAGCAGCATCACATCGGGCGGAATGGGGAAGAACGAGCTTTCCGCAAACGACACCGCCGCCATGATCCAGAGCGCATAGGGCTTGTCGGCGGCGGCAATGCACCAGTCGTAAATTCGCTTCAGCATGAGGCGCGATGAACCATCATGGCGCCGATTTGTCCATGCCGGGGATTGCCGGGAAACGGGGGGATTTAGTGCCGTTTGCGGTAGGCGCGGCCTTCCAGCGCGACAATTCGTCGCCGCGAGGGCGTTGCCGCAGCTTTAGGCAGCTTCATCGACGACTTCGGGAGCTTCTCGGCGATGCCGAGCAGATCCTCGCGGCGCTCCATTTCGCGCCAGACGTCTTCCGGACGCACGCCGGCGGCAGCCCACAGAACGGTCAGGTTGTAGAGGAGATCGGCGCTCTCGCGGACCACGGCCTCGCCATCGCCGTTGACGGCATCGATGACGACCTCGATGGCCTCCTCGGCGAGCTTCTTGGCCATCTTGGACGGACCGCGCTGAAACAGCTTGGCCGTGCGCGACGTGGCCGGATCGAGATCCTTGGCCGCGATGACTGCAAGATAGAGCCGTTCGAGCGAATCACTCATGGCTCGAACTTAGTCGAAAGCACTGGTCGAGGCGTTAACATACGGCTTCAAAAGCGAAATTTCCCGCCGGCCGGGGGCCGGCCAGCGGGAGCTTTCGACACTTTTGGTTACCAGCTTGCCAGCGGGTGGCCCCGGAAAGTGGGCACACCCGAGCGGTAGCCGCCATAATAGGGGCCGCCGCCGTAGTAATAGGTCGGGGCCGCATAGTAGCCCGGACCGCCGTAATAGCCGGGGCCGCCATAGTAGCCGTAGGAGTCATAATAGGCGTCGCGGCGGGCATTGGCGGCCGCAATCGCGATACCCGTCCCGACGATGCCGGCAAACGCGGCCGCGGCGGCTGCGCCGCCACCTCCGCGATAGTAGCGGCGGCGGGCGCTGAAATCGGTGGCGCCGCTGGTACCCGTTGCCGCCGTAAGGCCCTTCTCCTTGGCAGCCGGCGCGGCAACCGCAGCCGTCGGTCCGACCGAGGTCAGCACGGTCGCCGCGACACCGGCGATCATGGCCATACGACCCAGACGAGAACCCAAACCCATATCCGCGAACATTTTCACGTCCTCCGTGGCAGCGGCCTGACAGCAGGCCTGCATCTACTAACCACGGGGCGCATATTGGGTTCCCGAACCCGAATGCAAGCTGAACGACTGGTGACGAAATCGTGGCGCTCATCGCCCGTTCAGACTAAAGGGGGGAGAATAGCCGGGCCATCGCGGTGTCATGATTCCTGCATGTCATCCGCGGCAAGATCGAAGACCCGCTCGCTCTCGTGGTAGTCCCAATGCGCGTAAAACGGTCCCAGGCAACACGCTTCATCCTGGCCCTTCTGGCGGGCTTGAGCGGGGTAGTGTGTCCGAACGCGCGCGCGGCCGATCCCGTCGCCATCCAGTTCACGCTGAACCGGCCGATCAACGCGGTCGCGGCGCCCTTTGTGATGGCGCAAACCAGCGGGCTGTTCAGTGCCGAAGGCCTTGCCGTCAGCATCAATGCCGCGACCAACTCGCAGGAGGCGATCGCCAAGGTCGCCTCGGGCGCCAGCGAAATGGCGCTGGCCGATATCAACGCCGTGATGCTGCGCTACCGCGACAAGGAGAAGCCGGATGCGGCCCACGCCAAAGCCGTGTTCGTGCTGCTGAACGAGCCGGGCTTTGCCATCATCGCGCGCAAGAGCCGCGGCATCCAGACGCTCGCCGATCTCTCCGGCAAGAGCCTCGGCGTCGTCGAGCACGATGCCGCCGCAAGGTTCTGGCCCGCGGTGGCCAAGCAGAACGGCATCAAGCGCGCCGCCATCAAGCAGAGCGTGATCAGCGCCGCCGTGCGCGAGCCGATGCTCTCTGCCGGCCAGGTCGACGCCGTCACCGGTTCGTCCTTCCTGTCGGCACTCAATGTGCGGGACCGCGGCGTGCCGGCCGATGATCTCGTGCTGCTGAAATTCTCCGACTATGGCAGCGAGGCCTACGGCCTTGCCGTCATCGTCAATCCCGCCTTCGCGGCGGCGAAGCCCGATGCCGTGAAAGGATTCGTGCGTGCCGTGATCGGCGGGCTCAGTCTCACCATCAAGGAGCCGGCGCGGGCCATCGAGCAGGTGGTGAGCCGGATGGACGGCGGCGCGCGCGACCTGGAGCTGGAGCGGCTGCGCCTGATCCTGCGCGACAATGTCCTGACATCGGAAGTGCGGCGCAACGGGCTCGGCGGCATCGACCCGGCGCGGTTCGACAAGTCGATCGACCAACTCGCCGAGGACGTCAAATTCGTGAAACGTCCCACGCCCGCGGACGTATTTGACGACAGCTTCCTGCCGCCGCTCGACGGCCGGCTGATCAATTGATCCTCTCCCCTCATGGTGAGGAGCGCGGCAGAGCCGCGCGTTTCCGGACGATGCTTCGCATCGCCTCGAGAACCATGAAGCCCCGATCTCGCCCCGTGACCGTCCTTCGAGACGCGCGCAAGCGCGCTCCTCAGGGTGAGGACAAGGTGCGGTTGGCACACAGCTTTCGCGCGAATTAGGTGGTCGTCCTTCGCGATCCCTGATTAGAATGGGAACCCGGTTTCCGCCTTCCGAGTTCCCGTCGCATGTCCATGCTCCGCCTCTACACCCGCGTGCTCGAACTGCTCGGCAAGGAGGCGCGGCTTGGCTGGATCCTCGCCTTTGCCAATCTCCTTCTGGCCGGCGCCCAGTTCGCCGAGCCGGTGCTGTTCGGCAAGATCATCGACGTGATGTCGGGCAAGCCGGTGACGGGAATGTTCGCCACCGACTCGCCATGGCCGCTGCTGGCGGCCTGGGTGGCGTTCGGCCTGTTCACCATCGTCTGCAGCGCGACGGTGGCGCTGCATGCCGACAAGCTGGCACACCGCCAGCGCCAGGCCGTGCTGACCGATTATTTCGAGCACATCCTGCAACTGCCGCTGACCTTCCACACCGGCACCCATTCCGGGACCCTGATGAAGACGATGCTGAGCGGCACGGATGCGCTGTGGCGGCTGTGGCTCGGCTTCTTCCGCGAGCACTTTGCCGCGATCCTGTCCGTCGTGGTGCTGCTGCCGCTGTCGCTCTACATCAACTGGCAACTGGCGATCCTGCTGTTCGCGCTCTGTGTCATCTTCACGGTTCTGACCACACTGGTGGTGCGCAAGACCTACGGCATGCAGATGGAGGTCGAGGAGCAATACAGCGACCTCTCCGCCCGCGCCTCCGACGCGCTCGGCAATGTCGCGCTGGTGCAGAGTTTCGTGCGGATCGATTCCGAGGTGCAGGGCCTACGCTTCGTCGCCGACAAGCTGCTCGCCGCGCAAATGCCGGTGCTGTCGTGGTGGGCGCTGGTCACGGTCATCACACGCGCCTCCACCACCATCACGGTGCTCGCGATCTTCACCGTCGGCATCGCGCTGCACAGCAAGGGTCTCACCACGGTCGGCGAGATCGTGATGTTCGTCTCCTTCGCCACCATGCTGATCCAGAAGCTCGAGCAGGTGGTGAGCTTCATCAACAATGTGTTCATGGAAGCGCCGCGCCTGCAGCAATTCTTCGACGTGCTGGACGCGGTGCCTGCGGTGCGCGACCGGCCCGGCGCGGTCGACACCGGACGCCTTTCCGGTCTGGTCGAGTTCAGCGACGTCTCCTTCTCCTATGACGGCAAGCGGCCGGCGATCGAGGATCTCGCCTTCACGGCGCTGCCGGGCCAGACCATTGCACTGGTCGGCCCGACCGGAGCCGGGAAGTCGACGGCGATTGCGCTGTTGCATCGCGCTTTCGATCCGCAGTCCGGCATCATCAAGATCGACGGCATGGATATCCGCGCGCTGAAGCTGACGGCGCTGCGGCGGAATATCGGCGTGGTGTTCCAGGAAGCGCTGCTGTTCAACCGCTCGATTGCCGACAATCTGCGCGTCGGCAAGCCCGATGCGACCGACGACGAGCTGCGGCTGGCCGCCGCGCGCGCCCAGGCGCTGGAATTCATCGAGCGCGCCGACAAGAAATTCGACACCCATGCCGGCGAGCGCGGCCGCATGCTCTCGGGCGGCGAGCGCCAGCGGCTGTCGATCGCGCGTGCGCTATTGAAAGACCCGCCGATCCTGATCCTGGATGAAGCCACCAGCGCACTCGACGCGGTGACCGAGGCCAAGGTCAACGCCGCGCTCGATGAAGTGATGAAGGGGCGCACCACTTTCGTGATCGCGCACCGCCTCTCCACCATCCGCAACGCCACCCGCATCCTGGTGTTCGATGCCGGGCGCGTGATCGAAAGCGGAACTTTCGATGAACTCGTCGCCAAGGGCGGCCGTTTTGCGGAACTCGCGCGCGCCCAGTTCATGGTGCAGGAACAGGCCCGGGCTTCGGTCGAGACGCCTAAGCCCGGCAGCGCGAAAATTCCCGGCTAAAGCTGCCGAAATTCAGCCCATTTCGTCCACGAATAAGCGCTGCAAGCCTCTGTTCTCAAATGGCTAACCAGTATAGTTTGCCAACGGCCGCGAGCATCGGCGCCGGACACGCTTGGAACCCGCAAGTCACACTCAAAGGACCTCCTCGATTGGGGTGGGTTCTCAAAGGACCGGATTGTGCAATTCATTCGTTCGTTGCTTGGCAATTCGCCGCTGAAATTTTTTGCCATCGCGGCGTTCGGCTTGGCCCTGCCGAATTTGGCCCTGCCAAACATAGCGCGGGCCGAAGCGTGGCTCGTGGTCGAGGCCGACACCGGCCGCGTGCTGCAGGCCGACAACGCGACGATGCCCTGGTACCCGGCCTCCGTCACCAAGATCATGACCGCCTATGTGACGCTGAAGGCGGTCAAGGAAGGACGCCTCACGCTGGAGCAGACGCTGACGGTCTCGCCGGTGGCGGCCTCGCAATCGCCCTCCAAGATGGGCTTCAAGCCGGGCACGCTGGTCACCGTCGAGAACGCGCTCGCCATGATGATGGTGAAGTCGGCCAACGACATGGCCGTGGTGCTCGCCGAAGGCGTCGGCGGTTCGATCGACGGCTTCTCCGCGATGATGAACCAGACCGCGCAGCGACTTGGCATGACGCAGACCAGCTACGTCAATCCGAACGGGCTGCCGGCGGACGGCCAGGTCACCTCCGCGCGCGATCTTGCGATCCTGGCGCGTGCCGTTATCCGCGACCTGCCCGAGTACGAATATTTCATGCACATCCCGGCGATCCGGTTCGGACGCCGGACGATTAATAATTTCAACAAGCTGATCGGTCATTATCCCGGCGCCGACGGCTTCAAGACCGGCTTCATCTGCGCCTCCGGTTACAATCTGGTGGCGTCAGCCACGCGCAACGGCAAGCGGCTGATCGCGGTGGTGCTCGGCTCCACCTCCGGCTCGGCGCGCGCGGTGCGCGCCGCGCAGCTCCTGGAGCGCGGCTTCGGCAATACCGGCCTGTCCTGGCTCAGGCCCTCGATCGGCACCGTGGAGAGCCTCGCGCCGATCGACGCCACGCCGCCGAACCTGCGCGACGAGATGTGCGGCGGCAAGCGCAAGCGCCCGGCGACCGATGAGGACGCCGATTCCCTTTCGGTGGCAGCCAACAGCTCCGGCGAAACCCCAATGACCTTCTTCACCGCCGGTCTGCAGGCTCCGATGCCGAAAGCATCCGAACTGCTGTTACAGGACGTCCCCGTTGGCGAACCGATGGTGGTCTACACCGGCCCGAAGAAGAGCGGCGCGGCGCTGATCGCGGCGGTCGCAACGGATTCGGAGAAGCAGTCGACCGGCAAGCGCGGCAAGCGTTCGCGGGTTGCGGCAAAGCCCGATGGCGCCGCCGACGCCCGGTCTTCTGAAAAGCCTGCCGCGGCCAAACCAGCAGCGAAGCCGAAGGTGCAGCATGCATCGGCCAAGCCGGATGCCGCTGCGGCCAAGCCCGCCGACAAGCCCACGGCAACCGCAAAGCCTGCTGCCGCCAAGCCGGCCGCTTCTGCCGCAGCGAAGCCTGCGGGATCGGCCAAGCCCGCGACCGCAAAGCCCAAGCCCGACGCCAAGCCGGCCGGCTGACCGTTCTGCCAATGATTTGAGCGGCTTTGCCGCCGTTAACCGCATTCGCGCATGGGATGCCAAATGCGTCGATAACGCGCAGCCGCTTGCCATATTGTGCCGCATTGCCAATACTGCCGGAAACAAGGCGGTCCGGGCTACGTAACCGGAAGCGACGACAACAAATCCGAGAATTTTGAGGGGAGAGACCCATGGAGCGTATCTGGCTCAAGCAATATCCGGCCGGCGTCCCGTCCGACATCGACGTCACCCAGTACTCGTCGCTGGTTGAATTGCTCGAGGAAAGCTTTGCGAAGTTTGCCGACCGCAAGGCGTTCATCTGCATGGACAAGTCGATCAGCTATCGCGAGCTCGACGAGATGTCGCGCGCGCTTGCCGCCTTCCTGCAGAGCAAGGGCCTGCCCAAGGGCTCGCGCGTCGCGCTGATGATGCCGAACGTGCTGCAATACCCGATCTCGACCGCCGCCGTGCTGCGCGCCGGCTACTCGGTCGTCAACGTCAACCCGCTCTACACGCCGCGCGAGCTGGAGCACCAGCTCAAGGACTCCGGCGCCGAAGCCATCATCGTGCTGGAGAACTTCGCCACCACCGTGCAGCAGGTGATGGGCAAGACCGCCCTCAAGCACGTCATCGTCGGCAGCATGGGCGACCTGCTCGGCTTCAAGGGCGTGATCGTCAACCTTGTCGTGCGCAAGGTGAAGAAGATGGTGCCGCCCTATTCGATCCCGCGCGCGATCGCCTTCAATGACGCGGTCGCGGCCGGCCGCGGCATGAAGCTCGACAAGCCGAAGCTGACGCCCGACGACGTCGCCTTCCTGCAATATACAGGCGGCACCACCGGCGTCTCCAAGGGTGCGACGCTGCTTCACCGCAACATCGTCGCCAACATCCTGCAGAACGATGCCTGGCTGCAGCCGGCGCTGGCCAAGCCGCCGCATGTCGACCAACTCTTCATCGTCTGCGCGCTGCCGCTCTATCACATCTTCGCGCTGACGGCCTGCTTCATGCTGGCGATGCGCGCCGGCGGCGTGAACCTGCTGATCCCGAACCCGCGCGACATGCCGGGCTTCATCAAGGAACTCTCGAAATACCAGGTCAACAGCTTCCCGGCCGTCAACACGCTCTACAATGGTCTGCTGAACACGCCCGGCTTCGACAAGCTGGACTTCTCCAAGCTGAAGACCTCGTTCGGCGGCGGCATGGCCACGCAAAAGCCGGTCGCCGAGAAATGGCTGGCCGTGACGGGCTGCGCACTGTCCGAAGGCTACGGCCTGTCGGAGACGTCGCCGACATTGACCTGCAATCCCGCCGACACCGACCGCTTCTCCGGCTCGATCGGACTGCCGGTGCCCTCGACCTATATTTCGATCCGCGACGACGACGGCAACGAAGTGCCGCTCGGCCAAGCCGGCGAAATCTGCGCCAAGGGTCCGCAGGTAATGTCCGGCTACTGGAACCGGCCGGACGAAACGGCGCGCGTGATGACGGCGGACGGCTATTTCCGCACCGGCGACATCGGCGTGATGGACGACAAGGGCTTTACCAAGATCGTCGACCGCAAGAAGGACATGATCCTGGTTTCCGGCTTCAACGTCTATCCCAACGAGATCGAGGAAGTCATTGCCAGCCATCCGGGCGTGCTGGAATGCGCCGTGATCGGCGTGCCGGACTCCAAGTCAGGCGAAGCGGTCAAGGCGTTCGTCGTCCGCAAGGACCCGGCGCTTACGGCCGAAGACGTCATCAAGTTCTGCGGCACGCAGCTCACCGGCTACAAGGTGCCGAAGCAGATCGAATTCAGGACCGAGCTGCCGAAGACCAATGTCGGCAAGATCCTGCGCCGCGAGCTGCGCGACGAAAAGAAGGCGGCGGCGGCCTGAAGGCCGTAACCGGCGCGCGAGCGGCCAGCCATGACTGACGCTCGTGCCATAGCGCCTGCCGATATCGTCGCGTTCTGGCGCGAGGCAGGCCCCGACCGCTGGTACAAGAAGGACGGCGCCTTCGACGACGAAGTGCGCCGTCGCTTTTTTGGCCTCTGGCAGGAGGCGGCGGCCGGCAAGCTCTCATCCTGGGAAGCGAGCGACGATGGCGCGCTGGCGCTCGTCATCGTGCTCGACCAGTTTCCCCGCAACATGTTTCGCGGCGATCCGCGCACCTATGCGAGCGACGCCCTGGCGATCGAGGTCGCCGGCCGCGCCATCGAGCGCGGCGCCGATGCGCGGATCGATCCGGGCCTGCTCGAATTCCTCTACATGCCCTTCATGCATTCCGAGCAACTCGCCGACCAGCTTCGCTGCGTCGAGCTATTCCGGAAATCCGGCAATACCTACAACCTGAAATTCGCCGAGGACCATGCCGATATCGTCCGCCGGTTCGGACGCTTCCCGCACCGCAATCCGGTCCTGGGGCGCGCAACCACCCCCGAGGAGCAGGCCTTTCTCGACGGGGGCGGGTTTAAGGGGTGATGACGCAAGAGTGAAACCGGGCCATTGCCGTTTTCGCTCGCACCAATATTGTACCGGCCGGGCGGCCGGTCTAAAGAAATCCCCGCTCATTTAGGGAGAATAAGAGATGGCGATCCAAGTTGGCGACAAGCTGCCGGAAGCGAAGTTTCGCGTGATGACGGCGGAAGGCCCGCAGGTCAAAACCACCGACGATATTTTCAAGGGCAAGAAGGTGGCGCTGTTCGCCGTGCCCGGCGCCTATACCGGCACCTGCCACAAGATGCACCTGCCGAGCATCTTCCTCAACGCCTATGCCATGAAGGGCAAGGGCGTCGACACCATCGCCATCGTCTCGGTCAACGACGCCTTCGTGATGAACGCCTGGAAGCGCGACACCGACCAGCGCGATGAAGCCACCTTCCTCGCCGACGGCAATGCCGACTTCACCAAGGCGATCGGCATGGAGCTCGACGCTTCCGCCAATGGGCTGGGCATCCGCTCCAAGCGCTATTCGATGCTGGTCGAGGACGGCAAGGTGACGAAGCTCAACCTCGAGCCGGCGCCCGGCAAGGTCGAGGTTTCCGGCGGCGATACGCTGCTGGGGCAGCTGTAAGCGCTGGCTGTCGTCGCCCGGCAAAAGCGCGAAGCGCGTCTTCGCGCTTAGGGACCGGGCGACCCAGTACGCCGCGGCCTCACCGCATTTCACAAACGTCTCTGGAATACTGGATCGCCCGCTTTCGCGGGCGATGACAGTTCAGGGCTTCAGCTTCGCCATTGCCACGCCCTCGCGCGCCAATTGATCGGCGCGCTCGTTTTCGGCGTGGCCGGCGTGGCCCTTGATCCAGTGCCAGCGCACCTCGTGGGGTTTCAGCGCAGCATCGAGGCGCTGCCACAGCTCGGCATTCTTCACCGGCTTCTTGTCTGCCGTGCGCCAGCCGTTCTTCTTCCAGCCATGGATCCACCCCGTGATGCCCTGGCGCACATACTGGCTGTCGGTGGTGAGATCCACGCTGCAGGGCTTCTTCAGCGCTTCCAGCGCCGAGATCGCCGCCATCAATTCCATGCGATTGTTGGTGGTATGCGCCTCGCCGCCCTTCAATTCCTTCTCGACGTCGCCGAACCGCATAATCGCGCCCCAGCCGCCGGGGCCGGGATTTCCGGAACAGGCGCCATCGGTGAAGATCGTCACATGCGGCTTTGCGCTCACGCCGCCCATCCGGCCGGCGTGACGCCGTAATCGTTGAGGCTGGCGACGCCCTGCTGGAAGCGCAGCTTGCGGACATATTCCAGCGGGTCCTTCGGCTTCACCAGCGCGCCTGGAGGCACGTTGAGGAAATCGACCAGTCGCGTCAGCAGGAAGCGCAGCGCAGCACCGCGCGCCAGCAGCGGCAGCGCCTTCTGTTCGGCTTCCGACAAAGCGCGCGTGCGGCCATAGGCATTGAGCAGCGCCCGCGCCTTGGTGACGTTGAAGGAATGATCGGGCTCGAAGCACCAGGCGTTCAGACAGATCGCAACGTCATAGGCCAGGATGTCGTTGCAGGCGAACGGGAAGTCGATCAGGCCGGACAGCTTGTCGCCGAGGAAGAACACGTTGTCCGGAAACAGATCGGCATGGATGACGCCGACCGGCAGATCGTTCGGCCAGCGCGCCTCGAGATATTCCAGCTCGCGCGCGATGAAGTCGCGCAGGCCCATCTGCACGCTGTCGGCACGATCGGCCGCCCGGTCGAACAGCGGCCGCCAGCCGGAAACAGACAGGGGATTGGCGCGGAACAGCGGGAAGTCGCGCCCGGCGAGATGCATCTTGGCGAGCGCCTCGCCCACCCCGGCGCAATGCACCGCATTGGGCCGGCGCGGCCACATGCCTTCGAGGAAGTTGATGATGGCCGCCGGCCGTCCGGCCAGTGTGGAATAGACCGCACCACTGCGGTCCTTCGCCGGCTGCGGGCAGTTCACGCCGCGCTCGGCCAGATGCGCCATCAGCGAAAGGAAGTACGGCAGGTCGTCTTCCGCCACGCGCTTCTCGTATAGCGTGAGGATGTAGGAACCCTTGCTGGTGTGCATCGAGAAATTGGAATTCTCGACGCCCTCGGCGATGCCCTTGTAGGAGAGCAATTCGCCGATGTCGTAGCCCTTGAGGAATTCCGCGAGATCTTCGGCGGCGACGTCGGTATAGACCGCCATGGGAGACCTTTATGCTGCGTCGGGCCGCACCGAACGCGGCAGCGGGAAGAACTCGTTCTCTTCCGCGGCCGAGACCGTCTCCACATGCAGCTCGTAGCGCTCGGCGAAGGCGCCCATGATCTCCTCGACGATCACCTCCGGCGCCGAGGCGCCCGCAGTGATGCCGAGGCTCTTGATGCCCTCAAAACGCTTCCAGTCGATGTCGCTGGCACGCTGCGCCAGCACCGAGATCCTGCAGCCCTCGCGCTCGGCGACTTCGCGCAGCCGCTGCGAGTTCGACGAGTTCGGCGCGCCGACCACGATCAACGCATCGACCACCGGCGCCACCTTCTTCACCGCGAGCTGGCGGTTGGTGGTGGCGTAGCAGATGTCTTCCTTGTGCGGACCGTAGATGCTGGGGAAACGACCTTTGAGGATTTCCACGATCTCCTTGGTGTCGTCGATCGACAGCGTGGTCTGCGTGACGAAGGCGAGGTTGGTCGGGTCCTTCGGCAGGAACGTCTTCGCATCTTCGGCGGTCTCGATCAACCTGATCGCGCCTTCCGGCAACTGGCCGAGCGTGCCGACCACTTCCGGATGATGCGAATGCCCGATCAGGAGGATTTCGCGGCCGCGCTTGAAATGGATGGCGGCCTCGCGGTGCACCTTGGTCACCAGCGGGCAGGTCGCATCCAGCGAGAAGAAGTTGCGCTGCTTGGCGTCGATCGGAACCGACTTCGGAACCCCGTGGGCCGAGAACACCACCGGTGCGTTGGTATTGTCCGGAATCTCTTCCAGTTCCTCGACGAAGATCGCGCCCTTGGTCTTGAGGCTGTCGACCACGTATTTGTTATGGACGATCTCGTGGCGGACATAGACGGGGGCGCCGTAAATGGCGAGCGCCCGTTCCACGGTATCAATGGCCCGCACCACCCCGGCACAGAAGCCGCGGGGAGAACAAAGCACGATCTTGAGGTCTGGTTTGGCTGACATTTGGGGCAATTCCCGGGACCGAATCACCCCCAGCCGGCGGGCGGGGAACGGCCTGTTTCGGTAAGGAATTGGGACCGGTTTGGAGCCATGTCAAGGCACTTTTCCTTAGGCATTGCGCCTTTTACCCCTCATGGCTTATATAGGCCGAATTCCCGTCATCGCTGATGACCGACGGCTTCGCCTCCAAAGAGGTGGGCGAAGCACAAAGGAGATTTGCCATGAGCAACGCCCCGCTGATGCCCAAGGCAACGGCCGTCTGGCTGCTTGATAATACCGCCCTGACCTTCGACCAGGTCGCCGATTTCACCAAGATGCACCCCCTGGAAATCCGCGCCATCGCCGACGGCGACGCCGCTCAGGGCATCAAGGGCATGGACCCGATTTCGAACGGGCAGTTGACCCGCGAAGAGATCGAGAAGGGCGAGAACGACCCCGAATACCGCCTCAGGCTTGAGCAGAGCAAGGTGGTGCTGCCGCCGGCCGCCAAGCGCAAGGGCCCGCGCTACACCCCGGTGTCGCGCCGCCACGAGCGCCCGAGCGCCATCCTCTGGCTGGTGCGCAACCATCCCGAGCTGAAGGATGCGCAGATCATGCGCCTCGTCGGGACCACCAAGACCACGATCGCGAGCGTGCGCGACCGCACCCACTGGAATGCGTCGACGCTGACGCCGATGGACCCGGTGACGCTCGGCCTGTGCTCGCAGATCGAACTCGATTTCGAAGTGCAGCGCGCCGCCAAGGAAAAGCCGGTGCCGGCCAATTACGGCGGCGCCACGCTGCTGCCGGCCTCCGAGACCACCCGCAAGGAAGAGACGGTGGAGCACGCCGAAAAGAGCAGCGACGATCTCAACGTCGACGCCGTGTTCGCCAAGCTCAAGACGATCGGCGGCAAGAAGGCGGAGGAGGAGTAAGGCTCCTCAACGACGGATTCATTTTTGTGAAGCGCGGCGGGGTGACCTGCCGCGTTTTTGTTTCGCGATGTTTCTCTTCCTTCTCCCCTTGTGGGAGAAGGTGGCGCGAAGCGCCGGATGAGGGGTACGTCCCTGCCAACGCAAATGCCTCGATGAGAAAGCTCGACCCGCGGTGACGAACCCCTCACCCGTCCGCGATGCTTTGCCATAGCCGATGCAAAGCATCGGCGTTCTAAGAGACGGCGGCCAAAGGCCACCTATGCACCCTCTCCCACAACAAGGGGAGAGGGGGAACGGCTCACCTAGCCGAGCTCGATCTCGCCGGCGATCTCACGCGTCAGGCCGACGCCGCCGATGGTGAGCACCATCTTGGCCGGCAGTTTCTCGTTGCCCTTCAGCTTGCCGGAGGCGAGCGCGTCGCGCACCGCCTTTTCGATCTCGCGCTGCGAGGTGATGCCGACCTTCTTGAGGAAGCCGCGCAGGCTGCCGTTGAAACTGTCTTCGTTCATGATGGCCTCCGAAAGATTATGGCCGCACGGGATTGTTGAGCATGTATTCGCCGAGATTGCGCTGCGAGCGATCGGCGCGCGCCTCGGCCTTGGCGCGCGCGGCGTCGCGCTCCTTGCGGCAGACGATGTAGGCGGGCGAGCCGGGCTGGGTGTTGTTGGCACGGCACACAGCGTCATCATCGGGAGGCGGCGGCTGCGGCGTATCGACCGCCACGGTCTGGCCGCGCTCGAAGCAGCCGGCGAGCAACGGGACGACAACAAGCAGAGCAAGGAGCGGTCGCATTCTGGGGCCGTTCGCTGAATTCGTCCCGTCGGATTGCGCCGACAATCTATCGAAATAAAGGCAAGGAAGGCCCGACTGGGCCGTATGGTTAGCGTCCGCGCCGCAGGGATTTCTGGCTCCGCACAAAAACCGCGAAAACAACCCCATGCAAAGTAGGTGTCAAGCCCCCCTTCGCTACCATCGCCGCCTCCTGCAATCTCTTGGAGCGACGTGTCGATCACACCCTGCCCTTCAGCGCCTCGCCGATCTCGTCGAGCACCTTGGGATCCTCAATGGTGGCCGGCATCGTCCAGCTATCGCCGTCGGCGATCTTCTTGATGGTGCCGCGCAAAATCTTTCCCGAACGCGTCTTCGGCAGACGGCCGACGGTGATGGCGAGCTTGAAGGCCGCGACCGGCCCGAGCTTGTCGCGCACCAGCGCGATGATCTCCTTCTCGATGTCCGCGGGCTTGCGCGTCACGCCCGCCTTCAGCACCAGGAATCCGCAAGGCACCTCGCCCTTGATGGCGTCCTTGATCCCGAGCACCGCGCATTCGGCGACGTCGGCATGCGAAGCGAGGATTTCCTCCATGCCGCCGGTGGAAAGACGGTGGCCGGCGACATTGATGATGTCGTCGGTGCGGCCCATCACCCAGACATAGCCGTCCTCGTCCTTGTAGCCGGCGTCCGAGGTCTTGTAGTAGCCGGGGAATTCCGACAGGTACGCTTCCTTGAAGCGCTCCTCCTGCTGCCACAGCGTCGGCAGGCAGGCCGGCGGCATCGGCAGCTTGATGACGATCGAGCCCATGGTGTTGGCCGGCACCGGCTTTGCGGATTCATCGACCACGTCGACCTGATAGCCCGGCATCGGTACCGTCGGCGAGCCGTGCTTCACCGGCAGCATGCCGAGCCCCACCGGATTGCCGGCGATGCACCAGCCGGTTTCGGTCTGCCACCAGTGGTCGATGACAGGCACCTTCAATTGCTGCTCCGCCCATTCGACCGTCGGCGGATCGGCGCGTTCGCCGGCCAGGAACAGCGTGCGGAATTTCGACAGGTCATATTGCCGGATGAACTTGCCCTCCGGATCTTCCTTGCGAATGGCGCGGAACGCGGTCGGCGCGGTGAACAGCGCGACCGCCTTGTGCTCCGATATCACGCGCCAGAACGCGCCGGCATCGGGCGTACCGACGGGTTTGCCCTCATACATGATCGAGGTCGCGCCATGGATCAGCGGGCCATAGACGATGTAGCTGTGGCCGACCACCCAGCCGATATCGGAGCCGCACCACCACACCTCACCCGGCTTGATGCCGTAGAGATTGAACATCGACCATTTCAGCGCGACCAGATGACCGCCATTGTCGCGCACCACGCCCTTGGGCACGCCCGTGGTGCCCGAGGTGTAGAGGATGTAGAGCGGATCGGTGGCGAGCACCGGCACGCAATCGGCGGATTTCTTCGCCGCGATCGCGTCCTTGCGCAGCGTCGCCCAGTCATGATCGCGGCCGGCGATGAGGTCGCAGCCGTGCTGCGGCCGCTGCAGGATGACACAGGCGGACGGCTTGCTGCTTGCGAGCGCGATCGCCTCGTCGAGCAGCGGCTTGTATTGCACGATGCGGCCGGGCTCGATACCGCAGCTTGCCGAGAAGATCAGCTTTGGCCTCGCGTCATCGATACGGGTGGCGAGCTCCTTGGCGGCAAAACCGCCGAACACGACGCTGTGCACCGCGCCGATCCGCGCACAAGCCAGCATGGCGACGACGGCTTCCGGAACCAGCGGCATGTAGAGGATGACGCGGTCGCCCTTTGTCACGCCGAAATCCTGCATGATGGCGGCGAGCGTCTTCACCTCATGCAGCAGCTCGGCATAGGTGAATTTGCTGATGCTGTTCGTGAGCGGGGAATCGTGGATCAACGCCGTCTGATCGGCGCGTCCGCCGGCGACGTGACGATCGAGCGCGTTGTAACAGGTGTTGACGACGGCGCCGGCAAACCAGCGGCCATAGGCGCCGCTTGTGGGATCGAAGACCTTCTTCGCAGGCTCGATCCAGTCGATTTCCCTGGCGGCTTCCGCCCAGAAGCCTTCCGGGTCCTTCAGCGAGCGCGCGTGGACCTCATGATAGCGGCTCTTGTCGTGAATGTTCATGGGATGGTTTCCTCCGTCGTCCCGCCAGGCCGATCAAGACCTGAACGGCCGCAGCGCGTCCGGCCATGACCGGGATCAATTCGAACGCTTTTTTCTGGCCGTCATTGTCACGGGACGGGCCGGCGTTTCAAGCCGAAATCGCCGTGCCGTTCGGCCTACCTGGCCACCTCCGGGGCGCGAAGGGGCGGATCGCCCTAATATCCGTCGACCCCGTCGATCTCCTGCAACCGCTGCTTCATCGCCGTTTTCAGGTCATAGCCCGGTTTGCCGTACTGCGCGTTGCGGCGGGCGATGAACTCGTCCTGCTGCTGTTTCAGCTTGCGAACGTCGCGTGGCTGCTGCGCTTCCCCGATCGCGCGGACGTAGGAGCCGTGAACCTCGCGGTCGAGATCGGCAAGCTCCGGGTTGGCGCAGATCGCCTTCTCCACCGGGCGGTGCGCGGCGGCGCAATTGAAGCTCGGCTTGCCGGCGACGGCTTTCAACGCGCCAAGGCGCTCCAGCTCCTGCGCCAGAGAGCGGTGGTTGGCCCTTGCTGCGGCGTGATCCGGCTTGAGCTTCATCGCGGCGGCAAAGTCCGCCACCGCTTTCGGGCCATTGCCGCGCTTGCGCCAGATCTCGCCGCGCGCATTGACGAGATCGGCATTGGCAGGATCGAGCCGTATCGCAGCGTCGTAATCGTCGATCACGTCGCTGTACTTGTCCTTGCGGGCGAACATGGCGGCGCGGGCGACCAGCGCCTTGACGCGGTCGGTCTTCGCCGACTTCTCGTTGTCGATCACCTTGCTGCAGAGCTCGAAGATCTTGTCGTCGTCATTCGCTGCAGCGGCAGCAAAGCATGGCGCCGGGTCAATCTGCGGATCCTTGCCCGGTTCCGCTCCGGCAAAGGCAGCATTCGCCAGCGCTGAAAGCGCCAGCACAAGCACAACCCTCCCGGCAATCATTTCCGCCTTCGCCATGAATCGATCGTAGCAACCAGAACTGCATACGGACAGCGACTGATTCCGGCGGAAGCATGACGCTGCAGCGCGCCGCCGTCGTGATCCAGCTCACAGAACGCCGCGCGTTTCGCGGGTTGAGATCGGTGAACCTATTCCACGTTCGAAAGACTCAAAGCTCATGACAATTCTGATCGACGATCCTCGCGCAAGCGCCGCAGTGGCGTCGCCTGCGCGATATTTTTATTTCAACATGGCGCTGGCCTGTGCGGCCGTCGCTTTCCTTGGCTTTGCACCGACCTTCTTCCTGCCGCTGGCGGCCGGCAAATTCTCGGCGCCGCCGTCAATCCACGTTCATGGCATGGTCTTCTTT
>JAKFVP010000444.1 GCA_021732175.1 Bradyrhizobium sp. | reverse complement strand
GTCACAAATTCTTCGGCAACGTCTCGCGCGGGCTCGCCTCGATCATCGAGCGCGCGGTCAGCCAATGGGGCCTGCCCAACGGCTATGTGCTGGGCGAGGAAGGCTCCGGCGCGTTCGTCGCGGGGCTGCGTTACGGCGAAGGCACGCTCTACACCAAGAACGCGGGCGATCTGCGCGTCTACTGGCAGGGCCCGTCGGTCGGCTTCGACTGGGGCGGCGACGGCGCACGCACCATGACGCTGGTCTACAATTTGCCCTCGACGCAGGCGATCTATCAGCGCTTCGTCGGCATCGACGGCTCGGCCTATATCGTCGGCGGCTTCGGCATGACGGCGCTGACCGCGAACAACATCGTGCTGGTGCCGATCCGGTCCGGCATTGGGCTGCGGCTCGGCGCCAATATCGGCTATCTCAAGTACACGCCGCGCGCGACCTGGAACCCGTTCTGAACTTGTTCTGATGCACGTTTGACGGGCAAAACGCCCGCCAAATCCCTGTAGATTCCGGCCTTGCCGATTCACGTTAACGCGCCAATGGGCTGGCGTTTGCCCTGCCCGCCATGGCATTGTCGCTTGGTAAATTTTCCAACAGTTGCGGGGCTTCACCATGATCGAACCGATCATGTATCTGGCGATCGGTTTCCTGGTTTCGATGCTGTTCGGCCTGATGATCGTGCCGCTGGTGCATAACCGCGCGGTGCGGCTGACGACCAAGCGCATGGAAGCCGCAACCCCGCTGTCGATGGCGGAGATCCAGGCCGACAAGGACCAGTTGCGCGCGGAATTCGCGATGTCGGCGCGGCGGCTGGAGATGAGCGTCGAGCAGCTCAAGAACAAGACCACCAGCCAGCTTGCCGAACTCGGCAAGAAGACCGATGCGATCAACCGCATGAAGGTCGAGCTCGGCGAGAAGAACGCCACGATCTTCTCGCTGGAAGCGCGCGAGAAGGCGGTGAAGGAACAGCTGCGCGCCACCGAAGAGGAATTCGCGGCCAAGACCGAGCAGCTGCGCAATGCCGAGCATGCGCTTGCCGAGCGGCAGGCGGATCTCGCCAAGATGACCGCCGATCTCAACGACCGCTCCGTCACGGCCGAAAGCCGCCAGGTCGAACTGGTCGCCGTGCGCACGCAGATCGAGGGATTGAAGATCCGCGTTGCCGAAGCCGAGAAGGAATATTCGACCACGCAGGCGCGCCTCGCCCATGAGCAGGGCGAATCCGCCACCGCCACGCGCGAGCTCGCCGAGGCACGCAGCCGCGTCGAAAATCTCAGCCAGCGCGTGTCCGATCTCGACCGCCAGCTGATCGCCCAGGTCAAGGAAGCGGAGATGTTCTCTACCCGCGTCAACGAGCTGGAAGCGCGGCTGTCGACGCAAGGCAAGCTGCTGACCGAGCGCGAATACGAGAACAACCAGCTCAGGCAGGCCGCCGAAGTCGCCGAGCGCACCATCAAGGAACTGCGCATGGAGATCGCCGCGCTGAACGAAGGCGGACGCCAGCCCGGCTTCGAGAAGCTGCGCGCCGAGAAGGCGGCGATCGAGGAGCAGCTTCGCATCGCGCGCGACGAGCGCGCCAAGGCGCAGCGCGACATCAACGCGATCCAGCAGCAGGCCGAGAGCTCCTGGCAGACCGAGCGCATGGAGAACGCGCTCTTGCGCGAGCGCATCAACGACATCGCCGCCGAAGTGGCGAAGCTCGCCATGCAGCTCGAAGGCCCGAATTCGGCGATCGAGGCGATGTTGGCCGCGGAACCCGCCTCCCCCGCGATGGCCGCGCCGCGGCCTGCCAACGACGCCAGCGGCGCACGGCCCGCGGCCGACGCCGGCGGCGGCACCTTGGCCGAGCGCATCCGGGCGCTGCAGGCCCACGCCTCCCGCGCGCGGCAACAGGGAGCCTGACGGCTCAACCAAAAACATCGAAAACAACCCCATGCAAAGTAGCCGGCGGCTTTTTGCGCCGGGCCTTGTGCGGCGGTTTTCCTTGACACCCCACCCCCGCACTTCGTAAATCGCTCGCGTCTAACGACATCTGCATCGGTTCGATCAATCGGCCTCCGGCCTTTGATTTTGCTGGCAAATCCCGGACGCATAGCTCAGCGGGAGAGCGTTCCCTTCACACGGGAGAGGTCCAAGGTTCGATCCCTTGTGCGTCCACCATTTAGACCTCATAATCAAGGACTTACCGAGCTAATTCCCCGAGCGCGTGCCCCGGAAAAGCTCGGGCACAACAGGGGTACGCCGGTTCGGCGCGGTTGACGAAAATGGCTCCGCCACCGCCTACCTCACCCGCGGCTGCCGCGATCTTGGAGCCAATCAAGAGAGTTAGCTGAGCCGTTACGACGACATCCGTTTCGGCAGCATCGTAAAGCGGTAGGACCAATGGAGCCGACGAGTTCGCTCCTTGTCGGCATCGCCGCAGTCGCTTCGATCATCTCGTGTCGCTCTCCTCAACCGAGCTCGCCGATGATCGACGTGATGTAGTCCGGACTGAAGTCGAGTTTTAGACTAAAATCCACTATTCAGACCACCGAATCGGGAGCCAAAGCGCAACCGTTGTCCGCTCTCGTCTCGACCTGCAAGGTTGTGTGCCCGATCCGGTACGTTTCCTTCAGGGTTCCGGAGCATTCCAGCAGAAAATCATCTCCCGGATGGCCGCTCGGAATGACCAAATGACAGGTCATCGCGGTCTCCGTCGTGCTGATAGGCCAGACGTGCAGGTCGTGGATGTCGGACACGCCCGGCTGCTGCAGCAAATAGGAGCGGACGGCTTCCACATCAGTACCCGGGGGAGCGGCAGCCATCGACATGCCGAACGAACTTCTTAGCAGGCCGGTCGTGCTCCAGAGGATCGCCGCGCAGATGACGAAGCTCATCGCCGGATCCAGCCAAAGCCACCCCGTCCGGAGGATGAGTGCCGCGGAGACCACGACGCCCGCGGAGACCGCGGCGTCGCTGGCCATGTGCAGAAAAGCGCCCTGGATGTTGATGTCGCCGTGACGCCCGCGCGCGAATAGCATGGCGGTGAACCCGTTGATCAAGATGCCGACACCAGCGACGATCATCACGGTGATGCCGGCGATCGGCTCCGGATCGCGCAGGCGCAAGATGGCTTCCCATCCAATAGCCCCCGTGGCGACGAGGAGAAAGACGGCGTTCGCCAGCGTGGCCAAAATCGAGGAGCCGCGAAAGCCATAGGTAAATCGACCGCTCGGCGCCCGCTTGGAGGCGACCGAGGCGCCCCAAGCCACCAACAGACCGAACACGTCGCTCAGATTGTGGCCGGCGTCGGCGAGCAACGCGGTCGAATTGCCGATATAGCCGTAGATGGCCTCCGCGACGACCAGCGCTGTGTTGAGCGAGATACCAATCGCGAACGCCCGTCCGAAGCTTGCTGGCACGTGGACATGTCCTCCGTGGTGATCATGAACATGCCCACCACGATCATCCGCACCATCATGATGAAGGTGATCGTGGCGATGATGACCGCTTGGATCATCGCTTCCCTGCATGGCGGACGCTCCTTTTACTCCGGGTTCCTGCCGACCGGCACGAACCGATTGCCTTCCCAGCGGTATCTTCCCCTCGATCCTCCACCATTCACTTCGATCACAAGAACTCCCCTCTCGGAGCCCATCTTTATATCCGCGGCATAGGTAATTAACACCCGACGGTAGCGGCCGTTCGATTCGAGATAGATTTCGTGCAGACACCCGTCGGCTCTACAGACGGCATGGTTAGCGCATGCGAAGTCCTCGAAGTGCAGCGAGCGAAACAATCGACCACCGACTGCTATCGATGTCGAGAAATAGTGGCGGGCGGCCGGAGGATTGCCGCACGCACGCGCCCGCGCATCAACGGCGCTGCGGATATCGGCCGGCAGCCCCCGACATGCTCGGCGGACCAGGGATTCTCGCCGCCGGAGCTTCCACGCGCGTCGACCGGCCCAGCGGCATAGCAGGCGGCAAGCAGGCCGAGAAATACCGACGCGGCTTGCTGCCTTATCATGACCGTTCACTCCCGGGGCGCCGCACGGCCTCGCTCAAGTCGTTTCGTGCGTCCCTTATGATAGAGAACGACGACTGCAGAAACAGTGCGGCAATGACAACCGCCACGACCAGGTCAGGCCACGGCGTTTGCGTCCAGGCAACCAGGAGGGCGGCCATCACGACCGCGATGTTACCGATGGCGTCGTTGCGGCTGAACAGCCATACTGCGCGCACGTTGGCGTCCCCTTGTCGGTGGGGAAGAAGCACCACGGCCGCCATCACGTTCACCAGAAGTCCGATGAGGGCGAGAATGCCCATCAACCGAGCTTCCGGTTGATGGTGCACCAGCACGCGATATGCTGTCGCGACAAGGACACCCGCCCCCAGGGCGCCCAGGAAGATGCCCTGCAGCAAGGCGGCCTTGGCGCGGGCCGCCAGTCCCCAGCCCACCGCGATCAGTCCCAGGAACGAGATGGCTCCGTCGCCGATGAAGTCGAGCGCGTCAGCTTTCACGGATTGCGAGCCGGCGAGGAAGCCTCCGACGATCTCGACGACGCCGTAGCCGACATTGAGGAGGACCACGACCCAAAGGGCGCGCTTGTAGGCCGGCGTCACGTGCGAAAGGTCCGGTACCTTATCGTCGTCCTCGTTCGCGTCGATGCGCGCAAGTCTGTAGCCGAGCCCGGTAATCGAGCGCTCGACTTCGGGCAGCACAGCCGCACATTCTTCCGTCCGGAGCATCATCTCCCGGGTTGCGATCGAAACCTTCGCATCCCGCACCCCCGCGACAGAACGCGCCGTGGCTTCGATCTTGGCCGCGCAGGCAGAGCAATCCATGCCAGTGACGCGATAACGCACCGTTTCGGCCGCGTCCGTCTTCGTCATCTCGCGCATCCTCGCATCATGTCCTGCCTTCCAGCCGCAGCCTCTTGTACAGAGCCTCGACGGCCGTGGAGAAGTCGACTGCGCCGTTCCGCGCGCAGTGGTCTTCGAGGAACCGCAATTGGTCCATCAGGCCGAATGTCGGCGGATTGAGATCGAGACCTACGTCCACGCCCTGCGGCCTGCTCAATATGATTCCGCTCATGAAGCCCTGCGCCCAAGCCAGGTAGTCTCTCTGCACCTGCGGATCGGCCGCCGTATCGGCCGTGAACTGCCGGCATGTCGCGGCACCGAGCCCGACGATCCGAGCGGTCGGCGCGTCCTGCTCTTCTGCGGCAACGGTGTTCCATGCCAGCGCGCACATCACGTAGGCGGCCGTCGAATGTCGGATGCGGCAGTTCACGACCGCGAGCCTACTTTTTGAATTTCGCCTGGCCCGACTTCCCCTCGGCGGTCCTTATCGTGAGGGTGATCGTCGCGCCGGCGGGGATCGGATTCTTTGCCTCGCCCTTGAGCGAGTTCTCGCCTTGGGGCGCAAGGGTGACCGTTTCGCGGGCCGATCCGCCGGCGATCAGCACGGCACCTACATAGCCCTTGGTCGAGACCGGCTTCGCTTTGAAGGCCTCAAAGACGTTGATGGTTACCGTGCTGCCTGACGTCAGGAGTTCGGCATCGATGCCGGCGACGTCAAGCATTAGCCCGCCGTTCGGTCCCTTTTCGTAGTCCTCGGCAGAAGCCGGCGCCGTGAACAAGATGGTTGCGATCAACAACAGCGCGTATTTCATGACATTGCTCCTTCGCGGGCGATTGAGTTCGATTGCGCGTTGGACGGCTCTTCCCGCCTGAACAGGACGTAGAGTGCCGGCAGTACCAGCAGGGTGAGGATGGTCGACGAGATGATCCCGCCAATGACGACGGTCGCCAACGGGCGCTGCACCTCCGCGCCGGCGCCGGTCGCGATCGCCATCGGAACAAAGCCAAGCGAGGCGACGAGCGCGGTCATCAGGACCGGTCGCAGCCGCGTGAGCGCGCCTTCCCGGACCGCGTCCACCAGCACCAGTCCTTCTCTGCGCAGCTTTTCGATGAACGTGATGATCACCAGACCGTTGAGCACGGCAACGCCGGAGAGCGCGATGAAGCCGATTCCGGCGCTGATCGAGAGCGGAATTCCCCTGAGCAGAAGCGCGGCAACGCCTCCGGTCAGCGCGAGCGGCACGCCACTGAACACTAGCAAAGCGTCGGGTGCCGATCCAAGACTGATGAAGAGCAGCAGGAAGATCAGGAAGAGCGCGAGGGGCACGACGACCGTCAGACGCTGTGTCGCGGAGACCAATTGCTCGAACTGACCACCCCAGCCGATCCAGTAACCGGGAGGAAGCTTCACCTTCTGCGTCACCTGCTCCTGGGCATCCGCGATGAAGGAGCCGAGATCGCGGCCACGGACATTCGCCGTAACGACGATACGTCGCTTGCCATCCTCTCGGCTGATCAGATTGGGCCCCGGAGCCACATCGACTTGGGCGACCTCCGACAGCGGCACGTAGCGGATCTGAGCGAGCGGCGAATTGCCCCACAAAGCGGACGTCGCCTTGACTTGGTTTTCGATCGGCGGCAACGGCACCGATAGCAACCTGATAGATTCGACCTCCGAGCGAAGGTTCTCCGGCAACCGGACAACGATGTCGAAGCGTCTGTCGCCCTCGAACACGCGGCCGGCTCTCTTGCCGCCGACGGCGATCTCTACAAGGTTCTGCACGTCCGCGACGTTGATCCCGTACCGCGAAAGCGCCTGACGGTTCAGCTTCACCGTTAGAACCGGTAAGCCCGCGGTTTGCTCGGTCTTGACGTCCGTCGCCCCGGCTACCTTCTGGAGTACCGTCTGGATCCGGGCCGCACCCTGGATGAGTTCGTCGAGATCGTCGCCAAATACTTTCACGGCGACATCGCTCCGGACGCCGGAGACGAGTTCGTTCATGCGTTGCTGGATGGGCTGAGAGAACCCATAGGCGCTCCCGGGGACGTCTTCCGCCGCCTGCTGGATCTCCGCAACGACGGCAGCCTTCGGCTTGCCGGGATCGGGCCATTCCTTCCTCGGCTTCAGCATGATGTAGTTGTCCGAGGTCGACTGAGGCATCGGGTCAGTCGCGACCTCCGCGGTACCGGTGCGGGCGAACACCTCCTTAACCTCCGGAACCTTGAGCAGTCGCTTCTCCAGCATCGCCTCCATTGCCACCGATTGCGTCAGGCTGGTGCCGGGGATGCGCACCACCTCCGTTGACGCATCGCCTTCGTCGAGACCCGGAATGAACTCGCCGCCCATGCGAGTCGCCGCGATGCCGCAGATGGCAACAAAAAGCGTCGCGATCACCGCGACGCCAAACTTGTTGCTGATCGAGACGGCGAGCAACGGCTCATAGATTCGGCGGGCGCCGCGCATAAACCAGTTCTCATGTTCGGATACTTTGCCCGTGACTAGCAGTGCCACTGCCGCCGGCACGAACGTCAGCGATAGGATAGCGGCACCGGTTAGCGCCATCAGCACGGTCAGGGCCATAGGCGTAAACATCTTTCCTTCGACGCCGGTAAGGGTCAGGATCGGCAGATAGACGACGGCAATAATGAACGTTCCGAACAGGCTGGGGCGGATGACCTCACGCGATCCCGCGAGAATGGTGTCAAAGCGCTCCTCGCGACTAAGGATGCGGCCGCGCCGCCGCTGCTCCGCCGCCATCAGACGCAGGCAGTTCTCGATGATGATCACGGCGCCGTCGATGATGATGCCGAAGTCGATGGCGCCGAGGCTCATCAGGTTGGCGCTGACCTTGTTCTCCACCATGCCGGTGATGGCAAACAGCATGGACAGGGGAATGACACACGCAGTTGCGACCGCGGCCTTGAAGTTTCCAAGCGTCAGAAACAGCACAACGATCACAAGCAGCGCGCCCTCCGCGAGGTTCTTCGCAACCGTCGTGATCGTTGCTTCCACAAGGCGGCTTCTGTCGTAGACGGTGCGCGCTATCACACCGTCCGGCAATGAACGCGCGATCTGCTTGAGTTTGGCGGCGACGCGCTGCGCTACGGTGCGGCTGTTTTCCCCGATCAAGAGCATCGCGGTGCCCAGTACGACCTCATTCCCGTCTAATGTTGCCGCGCCGTTACGCAGATCCGTGCCCTCCCTGACGTCAGCGACATCAGATACCCGCACTGGAACGCCGTTTCGCGAGCCGATCACGATTTCCTTTATTTCGTCGATGTTTGCGACTTGTCCGGGCGTCCGGACGAGATACTGCTCGCCGTTGCGTTCTATGTAGCCGGCGCCAACGTTTGAATTGTTCGCCGCAAGCGCTGCCATAACGTCGCGAAAGCTGAGTTTGTAGGCCATCAGTTGCGCAGGATCCGGTAACACGTGAAACTGCTTCTCGAATCCACCGACCGTGTTGACCTCGTTCACACCGGGAACGGTCCGCAACTGAGGCCGGACGATCCAGTCCTGGATCGTGCGCAGGTCGGTGGGCGTGTACTCCTCTCCATTGGACTTGCGGGCGTCCGGCCGGGCCTCGACGGTGAACATGTAGATTTCGCCGAGGCCTGTGGATATCGGCCCCATCGCGGTCTCGATCCCCGAGGGCAACTGATCCCTGACCTGCTGTATCCGTTCGTTGACCAACTGCCGCGCGAAATAGATATCGGTGCCATCCTTGAAGATGACGGTGACCTGGCTGAGGCCGTAGCGGGACAGCGACCGCGTGCTTTCTAGGCGAGGCAACCCGCCCATCGCGGTCTCGACCGGGAATGTGATGCGCTGTTCGACCTCCAGCGGCGAATAGCCCGGTGCACGGCTGTTGATCTGGATCTGAACGTTCGTGATGTCGGGAACGGCGTCGATCGGCAGGAGGATGAAATTCCAGGCGCCGAAGCCGGCCATCGCGAGCACGCCGATCATCACCAGCCACCGCTGGCGGATGGAGAAGGACAGGATGCCGTCAATCATTGTCCGCTCCTCCCTTCGCCATTTCGGCCTTCACGATGAAGCTGTTCTTCGCCGCGTACACGTCGCCTTCCAGAACGCCGAACGTGATTTCCACGAACTCCTGATCCCGTTGGCCAATCTCGACGTCGCGCGCTGCGAATTTGTCGCCGTCGCGGACGAACACGACGGTGCGGTTTTCGACGGTCTGCAGCGCCGAGGCTTTCACCGCAACCGGCACCTGCCTGTCTGACAGGGTGAGCCGGCCGGTGATGAACAGCCCGGGACGCAGCCGCGGTTCGTTGTTCGGCACGACTGCTCTTGCCACCGCGCTTTGGGTATCGCTGCTGCCGACGGGCGAAAGATAGGAAATCTTCGCCTCGATTATCGGCTTGCCGTCCGCAGGATCGATTAGAACCTGGTCGCCGACGTTGACCCGGCCGAGGTCGCGGCGATAGACGGAAAAATCCACCCAGACGGTCGACAGATCGGCGATGACGAAAGCCGGCTTCTGTTCGGAGACGTATTCGCCCAACGTGGTTTGGCGATCGATCACCGTCCCGCCGAGAACGGCTTTCAGCTCATAGGGCGTCAGGCTTTGGTTGCTTTCGACGATCGCTAGCACATCGCCCTTCTGGACCCGGTCGCCGATCCGTTTGCGTACGTCCCGCACGATGCCTGGAAAGCGAGGCGTGACCTGAACCAACGATTCCTGGTTCGGCTGGACCATTCCGTTCAACAGCAGAGCGTCATGCAGCACGGCAGGTGACGCTTTCGCGAGCTCGATGCCGGCCGCGGAGACCTTTGCATCACTCATCGCGACGCTATCCGAATGCTCCTCCTTTTCGGTCTTCTCGGTTGCTACCGTCTTGGTCGTCGCCGGCGTCAACATCCGATAGCCGGCGTAAACGAGCGCCGCGGCAACCAGGATGAAAATCAAATATCGGGTCAGTGTGATAATCATCTTGAACTCTCGCGCGCGAGCGAAAACGGATTGCCTACGAGTCCTTCGATGATCGCGACGGCAACGTGGAAATTCTGCAATGCCTCCTGTTCGCGCAGTCGCGCCTGTGCGACGCTCGCCTGGGCGTCCAACACTTCGAGAAGCGTGTACCGGCCTTGACCGTATCCATCCGAAATGGCCTGCGCCGCCTGCTGGGCTTTGGGAATCGCGACTTCGCGGAGGATGGCAAGCTCTCTGAGCGAACCCTGCAGCGAGTCGTAGGCACGCCCTGCGATCACGATCAGCGTATTCCGGTTCGCCTCCCGCTCCGCCCTCGTCTTCGCCAGGTTCTCCTGTGCGGAGAGGATGTTGCCCTGGTTTTGGTCGAATACCGGAATGGGCACAGAAAGCGTGAGCCGAACCGCCTCATCGTTGGTCTCGTTGAAATGGCGCCATCCGGCGGCGATGCGAACGTCCGGATAGGGCTTCAGCCGAGCCAGCAACAGCTCTGCGTTGCGCTGCGCGTAAACCGCGGTCCAGCGGACCAGTTGCGGATTCGCGTCGATCGCCGCCACGACAGACTGAAATGACGGCGGCCGCCCGGTGGCATCGAGCCGGCCGGAGACGGAGGCAAATTTCGGTGTGGTGTCGCCCATAAGGACGGCCAGTTCACGCCGCGCACTTGCGAGCGTCGATCGCAGCCGTTCGCGGTCCGCCTTCACCAAGGCGGAAGCCACTTCCGCTCGCCCGGTTTCTGCAGGTGACGACGCCCCGGCCTCGACGCGCCGCTGCAATAGTGGGGTCAATTTGTCGAGTGCGGCGACCTGCTCGTCGAGGATCTGGATTCGACGCTGCGCGCCCAGCACGCTGAGGAAGGCGACAGCTGTCTCGGACAGGAGTTCCAGCCGAACCGCCCGGCGTTGAATTGCTGCCGTCTCGACACCCGCCTCGCCTGCAGCAATGCGGGCTTCCCGCTTGCCGAACCATTCGAAGGCCTGGCTGATCTGCAGGGTGGTTTCCGCAGACTTCGTCCCCCGATAGATGCCCGTGCCGAAGGAATTGTCCTGCTCGTGGGACACAGCGGGATTGAGCAAAGCCCCGGCCTGGATGCGCTGACCCGTCGCGATCCCGACATCGCGCTCTGCTGCGGTGAGACGGGGGCTGGCGGCAAGCGCACGCGCAAGCGCATCCCTCATGATGAGGGTTTGGGAGTGCGCGTGACCGGCGAGCCACGGGCTGACCAGAAATGCCGCCGCACACACCACACGCGCGGCTGTCTTCGGAAACATGCGTAGTTACCTGACCAAGCAGATCAATCGAGCGCTCGCGCGCTCCGAGAAGACGCTCAGGTCCGGTATTTGGGCGGCGGCGTATCGAGCCCCGGATGATCCTCAAGAAGGAACGTCGGCGTGGCGTATGTCGGCAGGACCGACTTTGCCGCCGGCTCGGCAAAAAGGACCGGCGGCGGAATCAGCAGGGGAACACATGTGTAGCAATGGTCGACGACAGTGACCGGTTTCTTCGACCCTTGCTCTGTCTTGGCGGGTGCGTCACCAATGTCGATCTGACCGGCGCCCACGACCGTCTCGCTGGCGCAGGAAATTTCGCCCGCAAATCCAACTACGACATAGGCGAGCGTGAGCAACACAGTCAGCAGCCCGCGCAAGGCGGGTCCGATGGAGCGAGATCTATGGCCAATCTGCCGTTTCATCGAGGCCACGGATAGCAAGGACCGGGAGCGAACACTATCACAAATTCGGGCCTGGAAGACCCGCTGCACACAAATGCACGGAGAGGTTTCGTATTTGGCCGGGTCGCCGTTCGGCCGGCTTGTGGATAGCGGACGAGAGATCGGACATGGCAGTATCGACGCGATGACCCCAATGCGGTCTTCGGCCCGGACCGAATGGTCGAAATGGGTCGCCTCACCCCGATTCAGAACAATTCAGGTCCTTCCCAAGGACTTGGCGGCCATTCTATGAGAGGCTAACCATGCGGCTGGTATGCTCCCGTCCTGTCGGCGGTCGGCGATCGCCCGACGGCTGATGGCGCTAATAAGAGGGAACGAGCCCGACATGAGGCGGCGGGATTTCATCGGGCTAGTCAGCGGTGCTGCATTGTGGCCGCTCGCAGCGCGAGCGCGCGCATTGCGCTGCTTGGCAGCGGTGCGGCGCAATCGAGCAGCATATTCGTGGACGCCCTGAAGCAGGGTCTCGCCGGCAACGGCTTGATCGAAGGACAGGGCTATCTGCTCGATATCCGCTGGGCAGAAGGCGAGTACGAGCGCTTTCCAGCGCTTGCCGCCGAGGTGGTGAGCCGAAATCCGAACGTCATTCTCGCGACCACAATTGCCGCGGTGCGCTCGGCTCAGCGCGCGAGCGTGACCATTCCGATCGTCATGAGCACCATCAACGATCCGGTGAGGGCCGGACTCATCGCCAGCCTGGCGCGGCCCGGCGGGAATACCACGGGTATCGCCAACTTGAGCGAAGATTTGACTCCCAAGGGACTGGAAATCCTGCGTGCGATCATCCCTCAGGCGAGCGCGATCGCGGCCCTTTTCAATCCTGCCAATCCGTCAAACCCGGCCATGCTCAAAAAAATCCGGGCCTATGCCAGCGCGGTCGGCGTGACGGTTGAGCCCGCCGAACTCAAGGCGCCGAGGGAGCTTGAAGGGGTCTTCGGCGCCATCGTCCGACGGCGCCCAGACGCGCTATTGGTCATCAACGACGCCTCGATCCTCGATATGCGTATGCGGATCATGGCGTTGGCGTTACAACATGGATTGCCGGTGGCTTCGTCGTTCCCAGAGTTCACCGACGCCGGCGCGCTTGCAGGCTATGGTCCGCCGCGGCTCGATCTCTACCGACGCGCGGCCTACTACGTGAAGCGGATTCTCGATGGGGCGAAGCCGGCCGAATTGCCGGTCGAGCAACCCACGCGGATCGAGCTGTCAGTCAATCTCAAGACCGCGAAGGCGCTCGGCATCGCAATTTTGGATTCCTTCCTCGCGCGCGTCGATCGGGTGATCGAATAAAAATGCGATTTGCTGCAATGCAGGAAGTGGCCCGTCCCCTCGCTTTCTTGTGGTTTGCGATCACGCAAGAGCGCCGCCAACGCTTCAGCGCTTGAGCAGGCAGAGGGGCTTTTCGATGCAAAGGGAATTGGTATGCCCCTCACCAGCGCAACAGCCGCGGCCCAAACGCTACGCCTGCTGACGTCTCCGTGCTGTGCGGCGTCCCGATTATGCAGCTAGTTCAGGTACCCAGAAGAAGACGGCGTTGAGCATATAAAAGCCCATCGCGATCAATATAAGGCCGCCGGCAATCTCGAAACCACGACGGTACCGGGACAACGCGTTCAAATTTTCAAGATAGCCAATACCGAAGGCGCCGACAGCCAGCGGCACGGCGCGGCCCAACGCGAATGCGAGTAGTAAGACGACGCCTAGCAAGACAGATCCGAGACCCGCAGTCACGCCGAGCAAGACCACCAACGCTGGTGTGCATACCGGGCACACGGCGATCGCAAACGGAATTCCGAGCAGGAATGCACCCCAGGCTGCGATTGGGCGGGTAGCACGAAACCCAAACGAAGGCAGCGGCATACGCACCCAACCCGCCCACATTAGACCGAGCACGATCAATATGGGACCAAGTATCAAGCCCCACTCGCGGGCCAGAAGCGACGAGACCCACAGTCCCCCCAATCCGGCCGCAAGGCCGAGAACGACGTGGGTCAGAATCATGCCGAGAATGAACATTCCGCCAAATAGAAATCCCTGGCTTCTGTCGCGCCCCCTCGTCACATAGGCGAGCGATACCGGTATGGACGCAAGGGAAACAGGGTTGAAGCTAAATACCAGGCCGGCAAGAAACGCGATGCCGGCAGCGGCTACGCCCGCCTGCTCGACCGCATGACGCAGTGCTTCCGAATCCATTATTCGTCGCGTCCGGTTCGTTCGATCAATGCCGCACGCAGCTGCGCCGCCGTCGGCATCGAAGTGAAAACCAATTTGCCGTCAATCACGATGGAAGGAAGCGTCAGGACGCCGAGTTCTACCGCGTAGTCAAGTTCGTCGAGGACGTTCAATTCCTGCCAATCGAGATCTTTCACAATTCCGAACGCCACCCTCCGCAGTTCGTCCTGCGTAGCGGCGCACGCGCTGCAGCCTGGGGTGTGGAATATCTCGACTTTCATGTCACTGCACCGGCGGAGCAATATCAGCCCGCTCCAGGGCAGCGATGATGGTGCATTCTTCCACCGGCTGCGCCTCGTTCGCGCATTCTGCAATCAATTGATCGAGCGCCTTTGACATCGCTTTCATTGCGCAAATCTTGCTTTCGATCTGCAGCTTTTTCTCAATCGCGCGGGTCCGGACATCGCCGCAACACGCCTTGTCGCGGACGCGCAGGACGAGGAGTTCACGAATCTCCGAGAGAGTGAAGCCGCAGAGTTGGGCGTGCTTGATGAAGCGAATCCTTCGGGCGGAGTCCTCGTCGTACAGCCGATAACCCGCGGGGCTCTTGCCCGCAGGCTCGATCAATCCCTCCTGTTCGTAATAGCGCAAGGTGTCGTTGCTGACACTTGTCTGGGAAGCCAATTTTCCGATCGTGAACATGCACTTCTCCTACCCCATGGAGTATACTCCAAGGTCAAGGCCGCATCCGCTGTTTCAGGCAGTTTGGACTGCCGATGTCTTCACTATCGGTTGACCGACGCTTCTGATCGCGTCGAAAAAGAGCCGCGGGCTCCCCCACAGCGAGTTGACGAAGATCGCAGTGACGCTCACGGCCATTGCGACCATCGCCCATACCGGGTGAATCAGGCCTGTCGCAGCAAGCGGAATGCCCAAGCCATTGAAGAGAAAAGCTAGGGCAACGTTTTGGACCATCTTCGCATAGCTCCGACGGCTGATGTCGCGAGCAATGGGAAGGGCGCTCAGACGGTTCGACAGGATAATGATGTCCGCCGCCTCGATCGCGATATCCGTGCCGCCGCCCATCGTAATTCCTATGTCAGCCTGCATGAGGGCGGGGGCATCGTTGATACCGTCCCCGACCATCGCGACTCTGGAACCGGCTTGGAGCTTTCGGACGATTTTTGCTTTGTCCTGCGGCAGCACTTCAGCGTGTACCTCGTCGACGCCGACATCCCGAGCGACGCGGTTTGCTGCGCGCGCGTTGTCACCGGTCACGAGGATGGTCTTGAGACCCGCTTTGCGAAGCGCGGAGACGGCTTGGATAGCGTCCGATCGGAGTCCATCGCCCAAGGCCACAACGCCCAGTGCGATTCCATCCCTTGCGACCGCGATCACGGTACGCCCACCGACTTCCAAATCTTCAATGACCTTACTAAGACGCGTCAGGTCTACATCCCGGTCGGCAAGGAAGCGCGGACTTCCGACGATCACTTCTCCGGCCTCGATGCGTGCGACGACACCCTGGCCAGGAAACGCCTCGAATGACTCGACATCGGAAGGCGTTTCGCCACGATCAAAAGCCGCTTTCATCACCGCGCGTGCGAGCGGATGCTCGGAGGACGATTCAGCGGCGGCAGCGATTGCCAAAAGCTCCTTCTCGCTGACATCCAGCCTTTCGATCTCTCGCACCACGGGACGCCCTTCGGTGAGGGTGCCCGTTTTGTCGAGAACGATTTGCGTGACAGCTCGGAATCCCTGGAAGGCTTCACCAGTGCGCATGAGGATGCCTTGTTCAGCGGCCTGGCCGGCCCCACGCACGATCGAGAGTGGTGCAGAGATCCCGACGGCGCAGGGATAACCCATCACCAGTACGCTCAGTCCGGCGAAAACAGCGCGTTCTACATCGACTTGCCCCGTGCCCAGCCAAGAGCCGACGAGCCAGCCTACGACGGCAAGAGCGGCGATCAGAAGGACAACCGGCGTGTAAACGCGAAGCACGCGGTCGACCAGATGAAGGATGCCAGGTTTCAGCGCGCGGGCGTCTTCGACATGGCGGATCACCTGGTTGAGAAAGCTGCCTTCCCCAATCGCGGTGATCATCACCAAAAGCGTGCCGGTGGTGTTGATCGAGCCACCGATGACTGAATCACCTACCGTCTTCTCGACAGGGAGCGACTCTCCGGTCACCAGGGATTGATCGACTCCGGAATGGCCATCGACCACCATCCCATCGACAGGAATCCGCTCGCCTGGACGTATCCGCACACGATCGCCGGGCTTCGCCTGTTCGATTGGCAATTCCAGCTCCTGCGAGCCGCGAACAATGCGCGCGGTTTCCGGTTGCAGGTCCAGGAGCCGCTTGACAGCCTGGGAACTTCTCGTCTTGACGATGAGGGACAACCATTCTGAAAAAATGTGATAGATGCCAACCATCACCGCGACGGCGAAGAACGCCGCGCTCGGATAGCTTGGCCTATTCAGAATGAGACCGATAACCCCGCCGGCGATGCCCGCGAATGCTCCGATCTCAAGCAGCACGTGCTGGTTCAGGATCCCGCGCCGTAACGCCTGAAACGCCATAGACAGAATATGGCGTCCGACTCCGAAGACGAGAACAAGCGCCAATGTGCCGGCGAGCCATGGCGCGGCATGGGTCAGATATCCCCGCAGATTTAGATAGAGAAGACTTAGGGCCATGGCCGTAAGGCCCACCGACGCCCCGGTAGCGGCCCACAACCCGCGCGATCGCAGGACCAGGAAAACGAAACCGCCAAGACTGAGGCAAACCAGCGCAGGCAGAAAACCGATCCATCCCACCGCCGGGTCGGCAATGATCGGAATTGCAGCGACGCTCAGAACCACCGCAAGGACGAAGCGCCGGGCTTCGCGTACCAGATCGCGCTCTTCTTCTTCGAAGGCCCTCAGTTTGCGCGGGTCGGAGATGGTGTAGCCGATATCTCGCAGAGTTTGCAGCAACTGTCCTGGGTGCGCGACAGTTGGGTCATATTCGACGAGCGCCTGCTCGTGCGTCAGGCTCACGGCCACCTTGTCGACGCCGGGCATTCGGCCGAGAGCTTTTTCGATCGTGCCGGTGCAGAGCGAACAATGAAGCCCTCTGATCCGAGCACGAATCTTCCTGCGGTTCAGCCTTGCGGACGGTTCCTCTGTCCATGGATCGAAAGCAGCGTCGTGCGCAACTGAAAGCGTCATCGAAAATATCCCTGCGAGTGTTGGCTTGGCGTTTTCCCGGCGATGTCATCCCTTGCCTTCAACCGACACGCGACCGACAACGCGAAAACCCGGCTTTTGGATCACGGCGACAATGAGTTCTTCCTCGATGGACCTCGGGTCATACAGCACGCGGGCTTCGCGATCAGCGAAGGACACGGATGCCACCTGGACGCCCGGCTCCCGTTCGACCAAACTCTTGATAGTGTTGGCACAGGCATCGCAGTTCATGCCCTCGATTTTTAAAATTGTAGATTTCATGTCATTTCTCCGTCGGCGTGGCCGAAACAACAGATTGTCCAATGCTCCGCGCGGACGCTAACCCTTGGAGGTACCTCCAGAGTCAAGGGATATCCTGCGTGTCGTAAATTGATCTCAGCGCAATAGCCGCGGCCCCAATAGGACTGACTTCATGCTGAAGTTGCAGAGTCTGACGCCACGAACTTGCCATCGGTATGCAGGCCACACGCATCACTTTTCGCCTAGCGAGGCTTAGGGCCTTCGGTCGCGAGCTGTAGACGCATTTTTCGGCGTTGACGTCGCACTTCACGAAACCGTGAGCTTGTAACCAGACTCGTCTGCCTTGCGAACTAGACTGTTATTGGCGAGGGATGTCTGAACAACAGGAGAATATGTATGGATGACGCCCACTATCCGACCCTGCGTGGTGTGCTTGCTTCGGCATTGATCAGCACAGCATTGACCCTGTCGGTGAGCGGCGCGCTGGCCCAGATGTCCGACATGAAGAAGATGCCGGGGATGAACGACTCCAAGATGAGCGACACGAAGAAGACAAAAACTGCGGACGCAACCGGCACGATCACGGCCCTGAATGCAGCGAACCACAAGGTCACATTCGATCATGGTCCGATTCCCGCCATCGACTGGCCGGCAATGAAGATGGAATTCGCGGTCGCTCCTTCGGTTGATCTTGCCAAGTTAAAAACAGGTGACAAGGTCAAGTTCACCCTGACCGGATCCGGAAACACCTACACCGTGCAATCGATCAGTCCGGCGCCCTAGCCTGGGGCGCTGACGCGCACGATGTTACTCGCGGATCGTGAATGCGATGCTGACTGGTTCAGGAATCTCCCCGGCAGCAGGGCGCGCGGGCCAACATCGCACCGGAAGCAAGCTGCTGAGAAGAGCCAAACACAGCGGATTGTCGTCCGCCTCACCCGGCGTGAGACGGACGGGCAGACCGTTGGTGTTCACCACCGCGTCCCGAAGCGAACGTCCTCTTAATTCAATGCGGAACGACAGTCTTCGGGCCACGGCGATGAGCGCGGGGTTTGTTGGCTCTGACGCCCTGCGCGTAGACATCGCCTCCCTGCGCATAGATATCGCCTCCGCTGCTGACTTGCCGCGTCGTGGGGGCAATACCCGATTTAGGGCCTCCGACATATTGCTGAGCCATGCTGGACACATTCAGCAAGGGCGTGATGAGTGCGACAGCAAGGATGTATTTGATGGTCATGATTTTTCTCCGGCATTTACTCGAAAAGTGCCCTTGGCAGGTTACGCTCTCGTTGCATTAAACTTCATCAAAGCGGCGTGAGAATTGCCTAGTCTTTGGGCCTCAGCGAAATCGTCGCCTCTGCTGCACAGGCGGAAGCCGCGCCGCCCTCCTAAGAAAACTGCTTTCAAATCAGCCCTTTAGCTTGACCGTCTCGGCCGGTGGCACGCAATTTGCGACGCTTGGCGCAGGATTGACCCGACACTGCCGAGGAAAAAGACATGCGAACGGACCTGATTGCTGCCGTCATATCGATGGCGCTAACCGTAACATCGGCTTCCGCGACCGTAATTATCAGCGACGACGTCGGTGGTAAGATGAAGGACTACACGACGCACTTCCAACAGGTGCGCGACTCCGGCGAGCCCGTCGTCATTTCCGGCACATGCATTTCGGCCTGCACAATGGTGCTCGGACTCGTCCCGAGCGACCGAATCTGCGCCACCCCTAATGCGGTGTTTGGTTTCCATGCCGCGTGGATGTTCGATAGCTCCGGCAAACGCGTCGTCAGCGCGTCCGGAACGCAAGATCTAATGAATACCTATCCAACTCCTGTACGCGCCTGGATCGCACGGCACGGTGGGTTGACGCCAAAAATGATATACCTGCGAGGTCGTGATCTAGCCGCCATTGTTGCACCTTGCAATAACTCACGCGTGGCATCTGTTTCACGCGCGAAGCGCTTCGGCGGCGTTCATCAAGATGCTGATCCAAATACGCCGCGCGCCAGTTCTAGCGCGCGCTGAGTAACGATCGCAGTACCATCGCACTGGCCGAAGAGAAT